>JBKCGI010000022.1:0-86034 GCA_046303515.1 Flavobacteriia bacterium
GACCAATTGTATTCGCTTTGTTGCGGATTCGTTTTTGAAATACAGGTGATTTTTTCTGTGTTATTTAATTTTGTGATGTATGATTCTGCATATTCATAATTCGAGGCTTTTTGAAAGGTAAGTACTTCCGATTTTTTAGCTTTTTGAATTCCAGAAAATGTATGATTTGATTTGATTAATTCAACAATATCAGAATGATCACCATGGTTGATTAATTTGTAAATTGCCTCTGATTTATCGTTTTCAAAAAAAGCAGTTACATAAGCGTTCTCAAAGTCAAAATACAAAGAATCTCTGTTCCAATAATTGATAGCATATCGCACTTTTTTCTTTTCTGCCTCTGCATCCAAAAACGAACTTAATTTGGCCGTTTTGAAATCAAATTTATACCAATCGTATTTGGATTGAATCAACAAACTTTCTTCACCTTTCATCCAAGCTACGCTTCCGTAAGGTCCAGCTAAAACCGGCATTCCATTTACATCTTCCAACCATTCTGTTTTTATGGAACAGGTGATGCAAGTTGATTTTCCACCTTCAATTTCTTGGAGATATTGCTGTTGTTCTTTTTCATTAAAAAAAGTGAAATATTTACCTGAAGGAGAAAGATCTACACCAAAAGCTGTTCCCTTTATAAGCAGTTTTTTATCACCATTAAAGACATTTACCAAATACACATCACTTTTGTTTGGGTATTCCCAATTGTATTTCGCTTCATACGGACTTTGATTGTAAGCCAACACAAAAGGACTTGGATTTTTTAGATTATGTGAAAGTTCAATAGAATCGTTTTCGATGATTACAAAAGAATTGTTGTTCAAATCAAAAACACCCAAATGCGTTTGTTTTTCATCACGGGACAATTCAACCAATTGCTGTGGTTGCAAACGGTCATCTTTCCAGTTCCAAACATCTAATTTCGCTTTTTCATTTTCCAATAAACTATCTTTTGGGGCTACTTTTGGTTTGTTGGCAATTCCGAAAAATACTTTCGTTCCGTCCAAAGAAAAATATGGCGTTAGATTTTGACTAACACTTTTTGTCAAAGCTAATTCTCCTTGTAAAACGTCTACTAAAAGACTTTTTTTGTTTGTGGAAAGATCAAACAAATGCATTTGGTAAACTTTGGCATCAGCAACAGTATCTTGAGAAGCCAAGTAAACTAATTTATTTCCGGATTTATCAAAATTCATCACAGGAATTGAAATGAATTTATCGTGTAATTCATAATCATTTTTTAAACTCATATCCATCACCCAAATTTGAGATGAATCTGCTTTGTTTTTCTGATGTGTGATGTAAGCGAGTTTTTCTCCGTTCTCTGAAAAGGTATAATCCGTAACGTTTTTGACATATGTTTTACCAGAAAAATCACTTTTCATGATAGTCAATAAATTTCCGTCAGATGTTGGTTCTTCAGGAGCATTTTTTTTCTTTTTCTTCTTCTTTTTTTTCTTTTTGGAAAGCGCTTTATCTTCAGGAATTTTATTGTCGTGTGATAAATAAGCCAACAAAGCCCCTTCATCCGTCACTGAAAAAGATTTCAGTTTAGGAAATTTCACCAAAGAATCATTTTGTAAATACAAAACACCTAAACTATCCTTTGGCCATTTGTCTTTCTTAACTTTTTTCAATTCGCAATTTCTCAAGGTATCAAATCCTGCAGTGATTTTAAAAACCAATGATTTTGAATCAGATGTAAAACGTGCGCCGCTTGCTCTAAAAATCGAATCTTTTTTGCCTGTTTCGTTGTTTACAACATACAAAAAACCATCTCCACGATGCGGTTTGATGACGTAACTCGTGTACATTCCATCGTTGGATAAACGCACGTCAGATTTGGATTTCCAAAAATTGTAAACCGTGTGGTCAATTACTTTTTTAACTTTAACACTATCGTTCGTATTTTGAGCAAATAGATTCGTTGAAAGCAAAATAATGAAGAGGGCTAATATTCTCATACTGAAATTTTTCTCGAAAATAAGGATAATTAAGTTTTTGGACAAATCTCTCTGCAGAACTATGGAATTTTATATCGATAAAAAAAGTAACTTTGTTTTTCAATCAAAGACTTGGATAAAAGGGAAACATATCAACTTGAGGATTTTATTTCGGAATTGAGTGCCTTCTCTTTTTCAGATGTTTTGGTGCATATTGATCAGGAAAGTAGAGCGGTTTTTTGTTTGGAAAACATGTCTGAGACGGAACTTAAACTCCCCTTTTCCAATCGCTTAAATCAGATTTACAAAATTGCCTTGCAATACAAAAGAACTTCTGATGTGCAATCTTTGTGCGCCGCAAATGGCATTTTACACTGGAAAGTAAAAGATAAAATCGTTCAAACGCCACTTTTTTTATTGCCTACACATTGCACTTGGAATAAGGTGAAACAAGAATTCACCTTGCGTTTTGATGAGCAGGAAACAATCATCAATCCATTTATCCGGCATTATTTAAAAAATGAATTTGGCTTGGTTTTCGATTATCAGCTTGAGGCAAGTCGTGCGGAAATTCAAACTTTACTGGCAACATTTTTAAAGGAGCAAGGTTTTGAATTTAAGTTCGAAGATTTTTATGCTGTCGGAAATTTTCATTATCACCGATACGAAATTATCAAAGACTTAGAGGAAATTCAACAAAGCGGTGAAGCGAATCATTTGGTGCAACATCTTTTGGGTGAATCGCTGAGTTTTCAGTCTGAAAAATTGAATTTGGTTCCCAATAATTGTTTTGAAACAGACACTGATCAAGAAGAAATTTTTGCTTGTTTCGACAAAGAAGATTGTGTGGTGCAAGGTCCTCCAGGAACAGGGAAATCACAAGTTTTATCGAATTTAATTGCCAAGTTGTTGGTGAAAGATTCACGTCAATTATTGGTTTCTGAGAAGAAAACTGCCTTGGAAGTTTTGGAGAAAAAATTACAAGGCAAAAACTTACATCACTTTGTATTTTTGGCGCATGCTCAAAGTAAAGCTTCGGATTTTGTTTTCAAATTGAAAAATACCTGGCAATTTTTAGAGCAAGCGGATGCCAAAGTAAAAACTAATTTGCTTTTAAGTGAACAATATTTGCAACAATTGCAATTGAGTTTCGATAAATTGAATTCGAATTCTTTTTGGGAAGATTATTCCTTGCAGGAAATCCAGAATTTTGTTACTTCCGAAGAATACCAAAACATGCCTTATATTTCTGCTTTACCAACTATTTCTGAATGGAAAAAATTGAAAGGCGATGTGGAATATATTTTCCAAAATGTATCAAATACTGCTATTTTAGGTAAAGTCAAACAAGCTGTTGTAGTTCAAAATAAGGCTTTAGATGAGTTCATAAATGAGTTGAAATCTCAATTTGAAAAACTTCAAAGTATTTTTGAAATCAAAACAAAAAATGAATTAGGTCTACTCAATCGAAAGGCAATTCGTTTGCAAGTATTGAGTAACGAACAAGCAAAAAAGTATGCTATTTTGTTAGATTCTGAAACTGCTTTGAAAAAATACACCAAACTCAAAAAACAATTTGCTGTTTTAAAACAAGAATTTGAACATCAAGAAAAAGAATTGAAAGTTTGGAAAATTCGCCCTACCTTGAGTCAAGTTGAAAGTTGGAAAACTTTGCTGGAAAGCGGATCTTGGTTCAAAAAACGAAAAGTTAAAAGTGAGATTTTAAATCAAATTACAACAAAACAAATAGATTTAGATATTTTGTTAGATTATAGTTTAAAGGCGCTCCAAAGCGAAAAATCCTTTCAACAAGTTCTAGTAAGTTTACAAGATTTTGGTATTGAAAAGCCGGAAATTGAGATGAACGTAATCGATTACGTTCTGCGTGAAAAATCCTTAATTTCGGAAGAGGAATGGAAGGAATTGAAACAACTAAAAGATCTCGAGAAAAACAAAATCTTACAATACGCAAGCCAAATTCATGATTTATTGCGTGAAATAGAAAATTCTTTGAATTGCGAAGAAGATGAAAATCTAGAAATGTTATTGCAACATTTGGCAAGTCAGTGCAATGAAATTACGGTGCATAAATCTTATTTTGAAAAATTACCAAATTCTTTATATAAAAACTTAGATAAATGTGCTAATATTCAAGGTGTTAAAGAAATTGTTTTAAAATCCAATTGGGTGAATTTTGCTTCTAACTTTCCTGATTTAGCTCAATTTACTGGTCAAAAATTAAAACAAAATTTACAGCAAATTGAAACAGAAGAAATCCTCGAACAAGATTTATTTGCTCAAGAAATTATCGCTCGTCGGAAAATAAAATTTGATTTGTATCACACACTTTTACAAACTCCTTCAACAAAGTTAAACTCTGAACAAAAAGAACTCAAAAGAGGCTTAAAAACAGGGAAAGCAATTTTGGTCAAAGAGTTTTCAAAAAGCAAACAGCACAAAAGCATTCGGGAGTTATTGACTCTCGATTCAAAATTATGGATAGATGTTTTGACGCCAATTCACTTAAGTACACCAACACATTTATCTCAAAACATTCCGCTTGAGAAAGACTTTTTTGAATGTGTGATTTTTGACGAAGCCTCGCAAATTCCATTGCCAAAAGCAATCAGCAGTTTGCAGCGTGCCTCTAGATTATTGATTGCTGGAGATTCACAACAGATGGCACCAAGTTCGTTTTTCTCAAGTATGAAATCTGGAGTTGATTTATTGCATCAAGCGACTTATTATCTCACGCAGCGCAGTTTGAAACACCATTACCGATCGATTCACCCAGAATTGATTTCATTTTCGAATAAGCATTTTTACCAAAACGAATTAATTGTTTATCCTTCTGCAAAAAACATAGAAAAAGCTGTACAATGGCACTATGTGAAAGATGGTTTTTTTGATCAACGACAAAACGAACTAGAAGCTAAGGAAATTGCCCAAAAACTGGAGGAATTAATTACTACAAACAAAACAATTGGCGTCGCGGCTTTCTCAGAACATCAACTTTCATGCATTTGGAAAAAGATGAACGTAAAGCTTTACGGTCTGCTCGAAAATAAAATAAAAAACAACGAACTTTTTTTCAAAGCATTGGAGCAAGTGCAAGGGGAAGAATGTGATATTTTACTTATTTCCTTGGGTTATGGAAAAAATAAAGCTGGAGAATTTCACCACCGCTTTGGACCATTGAATCAAAAAAATGGATCGAAGCGATTGAATGTTTTATTTACTAGAGCGAAGGAACAAATTCATTTTTTTAGTTCGGTTCAAGCTTCAGATTTTCAAATTTCTAGCAACGAAGCAATAAATTTGTTGCGCCTGTATTTGGCAGAAATTGAATTAGAAAAAACAAAAAATGAATTCCAATTGCCTTTGAATATTGAAGCAAAAATTGACAAAGAAAATCTACTAATTCCACAAATTTACAAGCAAATTGAAGCTGTAAAAGAATTAAAGACTTTTCATCAGGTGATGGGAAAACGTGGTTGGGAAATGGAGTTTGAGGTCTAGAAATTAGCTCTTCCCTAAAAACAATCAAAATATAATTTTTCAAAAATTCAACAAAAGTTGCACTTTAGTGAAACTAATTGTATATTTGCAGAAGTGGAATCAAAAAATAAAATTAGAACGATAATCGCATACAAAAGTTATTTTGAAGAATTCTTTACTAAACAGAAAAGTAAAGTTCAGGATAAAATTATCTGGACATTTAATTTGATTGAAGAACTGCCTAGAGTTCCTGAAAGTTATTTGAAACATATTGAAAACACAAATGGACTTTATGAAATTCGTGTAAAACAGGGAAGCGATATCTTTAGAATATTTTGCTTTTTTGATGAAGGAAAACTTGTTGTTTTGGCTAATGGCTTCCAAAAGAAAAGTCAGAAAACACCCAAATTAGAAATAGAAAGAGCTGAAAAAATCAAAGAGGAATATCTTTTAGAAAAAATTTGAAAACTCAAATAAAATTAGGAACGATGGAAAAGAAAATAAATAATACGATGACTCTTGAAGAGATAAAAAATAAGTACTATGGAAAAGTTGGAACCAAGAAACGAGATAAACTTGAAGATGGCTACGAAAACTTTAAGATTGGAGCTTTAATTCACGAAGCTAGACTCGAAAAAGGTATGACACAAGAACAACTTGCTGAAAAAGTGGGAACAACTAAATCGTACATATCTAAAATTGAAAATAACATCAAAGAAGTTAGACTTTCGACTTTAAAAAAAATTATTGAGCTTGGACTAGGTGGAAATCTAGAACTTTCAATTAAACTTTAAAGTTTTCATTCCTCCCCCAACTCTTTTAAAATCTCATTGACATCTTCTTCGGTAGAAGTGAGTTTTTGCTTACAAATTTTGATTAATTCTGCTGCACGTTTCACCTTAATGGAAAGTTCATCCACGGAGATTTCTCCATTTTCGATATCTTGCACCAAATCTTGTAGCTCGTCGTAAGCTTCTTGGTAGGTAATTTCTTTTTCTTTAGCCATTTTGGGTAATTTTTAATACTTTACTTGTTATTTTCGAATCAAAATTAATGATTTCTATTTCTTCGTCAACTTGAATGTTTTGACTGTTTACCAAACGTTTTTCTTTGTTCAAAACCATCGAATAACCACGTTTCAACACATTTTGAGGATCAACCAATTGTAAATTTTTCTCAATTTGCTGGAGTTCCTCGTTTTGTTTGATGAATAATTTGGGAACATGTTGCAAAATATAAAGCGAATTATCACTGATCAAGTTCTGTTTTTGTTGTATCTGCAAACCTAAATACTTTCTCAAATTTGCTTGAGACATTTTGAGTTTTTCCAATTGATTGTAGGTTGAAAATTTAGTGCGCGTTTGCAGAAAAACTTGAATTTGTTTCAATTGTGCTTCTTTGAAATTAATGAAAGAAATTGTTTTCTGTACAATTTGTTGCTTCAAACTTGCTAAGTTGTGTTTATTTTCTTGCAGCAACTGAGTGGAAGCGTATTTGAACTGCTTAATCTCTTGCCTCAGTTCATTTTTTTGTTGCAAAACCAATTTCTGCGTTTCACCTTTCAAGCGCTTACTAAAGTCTTTTATTTCCAAATCAAATTCACGAAAAATGCTGATTAAAAAATCCGCCAAGTCAGAAGGTGTAATGGCATTTTTATAGGCAATCATTTCAGAAACAGTTATGTTTGTCGAGTGACCAATTCCCGTCAAAATTGGCAAAGGAAAAGTGGCAATTGCTTTGGATAATTCGTAATTATTGTAACACGACAAACCAATTTCTCCTCCACCACCTCGGATAATTAATACAGCGTCAAAATGTTGTTTTAACTTTTGAATGGCTTCCAATTGTGAAATGATGGATGGAATTGCAGCATCTCCATTCAATTGTGCTGTAAATAGTTTGTAAACGAATTTATATTTCCAAGGATTGTTATGAATCAAGGTACAAAAATCTTTAAATCCTTTACTTGATTCAACTGAAATAATCGCCAGACGTTTTGGAAGCAATGGGAATTCCAACAATTGGTTTTTGTTTAAAATCCCTTCTTGATTGAGTTTTTTAAGTGTTTCTTCGCGTTCCTTTTGTAATTCTCCCAAAGAATAAGTCGGGTCGATATCCAAGATATCCAAACTCATTCCGTACAAAGGATGAAATGAAATCTTCACTAAAAGCAACAAATTCATTCCATCTCGCAAAGGCTCTTTGACGACTTCAGCGAAATTTTTTGAAATACGGAGGTAATTGGCATTCCAAATATTTGCGCGCATTTCACACACAATTTTTCCGTCTTCTTTGTGCACCAATTCAGGAAAACAATGTCCTTTTTGCGTATAATTCAACTTAAACATTTCAGCCTGAACCCAATAGTTTTGCTGATAGCGTTCAGCAATAACTTTTTGAATCGAAGAGGCGACTTGTTTTAAGGTGAAAATTTGTTTTTCCGCAGACATAAGCTAAAATTAGCTATAAATTTTCTTTCCACCAAAAGTTATTTTTGAGAAAAAAAGTAAAATTCCTTAAACTAAAACCTGTATAATAAAGTTATACTTTCAATCCTTTTACAACTCTATCTTTACGTTTGATTTTTTTCAATTTCTTGATTACCACTTGTAAATAAGCCGAACCAGAATCTGTAGTTGCATAATAAGTTAAATTACCATAGTTGATTTCACCACCTTTATTTGCGTCCCAAGAGTTCGCTAATAAATAATAACGACCATTCGTTTGACCTTTACGAATTGCAAAACGTAGATATTTATTTTGACCTAGTTCAAAACGAACATTAATGTCACCATTCGCCTCGATACTTTCATAAATACATTTGGTATTCACCGGAATAATCAATCTGTTTTCAACGCTACTTTCATTAGAAACTAATGTTCCATTATCCGTTGTACCTTGGTTTTCCATCGAATTTTTACGTTGCAAAATGATGGTTGCAGAAGTAAAAAACTGAACTTTCTTTAAATTTTCTTCGGAAAGATTGTATTGCTCTTTAACTTTATCAGTATATGGTACTTTCATTCCACAACTAGCAACAAAAAGTAATAATCCAATAAACGCTATAAATTTCATAAAATAATATTTTGATACAAAAATAGAATTTTAAAGTAACAAATTTTATACCAAAGCAAAAAATAAAGTAATTTTGCTCTAAATTCCTCAAAATGAAATTAACAGTTCATACTTTAACATACAATCCATTTCAAGAAAATATGTACCTTGTTTCCAACGAAGCAAAAGAATGTGTCATAATTGATCCAGGATGTTATAGTTCTGAGGAAAAAGCAGATTTGAAGAACTTTATTTCGGAACAAAATTTTAAAGTTTTAGCTCTTTTAAATACACACTGTCATTTAGATCATGTATTTGGAAATGCATTTGTGAAAAGAGAATATAATGTGCCATTTTACATGCATGAATTGGATATTCCAACCTTAAACAACATGCCAATTGCCGCAAGTATGTATGGTTTTGAAGGATATGAGCTTTCTCCTGAAGCTGATTTTTTTGTCAACGACTTAGAGGAAATTTCTTTTGGTGGAATAAATTTTACAGTAATTTTTGGACCTGGACACGCACCTGGACATGTGGCTTTTTACAATTCAGAAAACGAATTTTTGTTGGGTGGAGATATTTTATTTAAAGGAAGTTTTGGTAGAGTTGATTTGCCTGGAGGAGATATGGAAACCTTGAAAAAAACTATCCACGAACGCATGTTTACCTTACCAGAAAACACAATTGTGTACCCGGGACATGGTCCCGCAACTAGCATTGGAGTTGAAAAAAGAACAAATTATATTTTGCAGTTTTAAGAAAATTTAGCGTTTAATATTCCCATTATTATTTTCTGTATCTTTACCACATGATGAAATGGAAATTTACATTTTGTTTTGTACTATTCACGTTGATTTCTTTTTCAAAAGATATCGAAAAGTTTTATCAATCAAAAATTGCTCAAGCCAAACACGACACCATAAAGGTAAAATTGTTGTTTGATTGGGACGATGAAATCTATTTAGAAAATCCAAATTTAGATTTAAAGCTCAACAATCAAATCATCTCCTTTGTAAGAGGAAAACTGAAATTTAAAAATATTTCCAAAAAAGAACGAGTTTTTTATTTTTATGCTTTAGCTCGATCCTTAAACAATAAAGGCTTGATTTTAAGTGAGAAAAACAAATTGAATGATGCAATAACATGTCTTACTGAGAGCTATGAAATCGCAAAAAAATATCACTTTAAATTAACAGAAAGCCATACAACAAACAATCTTGGCACCATTTACCGCTCACTTCAGGAACATCAAAAAGCAATTACTTACTATGAAAAAAGTTTGGCAATTATTGGAGATTCAAATAAAACACCTGAAACGTTTAACAACATTGGATTATGTTATTTAGATTTAAAAAACCATAAAAAGGCATTAGTTTATTTTCAGATTAGTTTGCAACTTTCAAATGGAATTAATCATGGCTTAAATAAAGCAAACACATTATTGAATCTTGCCGATTTATTTTTAGAAAAAAATGATCAAAAAAGTGCATACTATTACTTCAAAAAAGCCTTAGAAAAAAATAAGGAAATCAACAATTTTCATGGGATTGCCTATTCATATCAAAAACTTTCAAATTTATTGAGAATTCAGAAAGATTATAAACAAGCCTTAATTTATGCGCATCAAGCATATTCCATTAGTTTAGAAAATGACTTACTATACAACAAACAAGAAGCTACGGAGGCTTTGTACAAAATATTCAAAGCACAAGAAAAAAGTGACAGTGCTTTGTATTATTATGAGCTACATATAAAATATTTTGAGGCATATGCCAAACAAACGAATCGGGAAGAATTAATAAAGAAAGAGTATTTTTTTGAATATAAAAACAAGGAAAAAATTGAGCAAACCAAGCACAAAAAAGAGATGGAGATTGTTTCAGAGAAAAACAAACGCCAAAAAGTAATCTTAATTTTTGTAATCATAACCTTTGTTGGATTTTTAGTTTTCTTGTATTTTGTGATAAAATCTTATCGTAAAACACAAAAAATGAATTCCTTAATTGAAAGTCAAAAAAGGGAAGTTGAAATCAAAAACACCGAAATATTAGATTCTATTTCTTACGCCAAAAGAATTCAAACTGCCATTTTACCAACAGATGAATTTTTCAAATCTAAATTTCAAGAATCATTCATTTTGTATTTACCTAAAGACATCGTCGCTGGTGATTTTTACTGGATGGAAGAAAAAGACAATTTACTCATATTCGCAGTAGCAGATTGCACCGGACATGGAGTTCCTGGAGCGATGGTTTCTGTTGTTTGTCACAATGCCCTTAATCGTTGTATTCGAGAGTTTAACTTAAGTGAACCAAATGATATTCTTAACAAAACACGAGAATTAATAATCAATGAATTTGAAAAATCCAACGAAGAAATGCAAGATGGAATGGATATTTCCATGTGCTGCTTGGATACAAATACGCTTCAATTAAAATGGGCTGGAGCCAATAATCCATTATGGGTGATAAGAAAAAACTCAAATTCAGAAAATGAGCTTGTCGGAGTGAATGAGCTTCTCGAATTCAAACCTGACAAACAACCAATCGGTAACTATGCACACGCCAAAGCATTTACTTTACATGAATTTCAAATGCATAAAGGAGATGTAATTTATTTGTTTTCTGATGGTTATATTGACCAATTTGGTGGAGATAATAGCGCTTTCAACAATGGGAAAAAATACAAATCAAAACGACTAAAATCTTTACTTCTAAATATTGCACAAGACGATATTGAAAATCAAAAAGCTGTTTTAAAAAGTGAGTTCCTTAAGTGGAAAGGCAATCTCGAACAAGTTGATGATATTTGTATTGTTGGGGTACGAGTTTAAATCTTCTTCTTAGTCTGTTTAAACAACCAATCATACATTTCATCTGTGCGGAAAACTTTTTCCAAATCTCCATGGTCTGCACCAGGGTGAACAGTATAAATTAGATTCGAAGCATCACATTTTTTAATCGCTGTAACCATTTTTTCTGATTCGGAAATTGGAACGGCGTAATCCTTATTTCCATGTTGAATCCAAAAAGGGATGGTTGATAAATTACAGGCATCTTTTTCATTTCCACCTCCACACAAAGCAACAGCAGCAGTAACTCTGTCAGCATATTTTCCTGCAAAATGCATGGTGCCGTATCCTCCCAAACTCATCCCACATACATAAATACGTGAAGAATCCGTATTGTAGTTTTTTTGAACATATTCTAACACTTCTAACACTTTTTCAGGAACCCAATGTCCACTAACAACTTGCGGTGCAACTACAATTGCTGGAATTTTTCTACCATTTTCCATTTCGTGAATTACACCGTATTTTTTTACCTTATTTAAGTCTGTTCCAGACAAACTTTTACCATGTAAAAAAATTAAAACAGGTGGTTTACTCTTCAAAATGCTATCTTCAGGTAAATTGATCCAAAATTTATAAGTCGTTTTATCTGTTACAGTGGAAAGCTGCGTAAATGAGAATTTTACGCTCAAAAAAAGTAAGGATAAAAGAACTAATATTTTCATAATGAATTGTTTTTGAAGTTGCAAAGATAGCTAATAAGTCTTTCATGTTCAAATGAATCAAGGATTTAGCATATTTTTAACTTTAATTAAACGTTTTAGTTTTTGTGGTTTATTTGTATATTAGCACAAATTTTAAGTCATGGAAATTTTAAAAACTATTGAAAACGGAGTTTGTACTCTTGTTTTAAACCGCCCTGAAGTATTCAATTCTTTTAACGGAAAAATGGCTCTTTTGTTACAAGAAGAATTAATCTTTGCTTCTAAAAATGAAGATGTTAGAGCAATTGTTATTACTGGTTCAGGAAAAGCATTTTGTGCGGGTCAAGATTTAGCTGAAGCTACAGATCCAAAAGGTCCAGCTTTGCAAGATATTGTCAAAAAACATTACAATCCAATAATAGAACTTATTCGTTCGATCGAAAAACCTATAATTGCTGCAGTAAATGGTGTTGCTGCTGGTGCAGGGGCAAATATTGCATTAGCGTGTGACATTACGATTGCAAAACATTCAGCAAGTTTCATTCAAGCATTTTCCAAAATTGGTTTGATTCCAGATTCTGGTGGAACTTACTTTTTACCGCGAATCATCGGCACCCAAAAAGCTTTGGCATTAATGATGACTGGCGATAAAATTTCGGCTCAAGAAGCCGATCAAATGAATATGATTTACAAAGCTGTTTCAGATGAAGATTTTGAAACTTTTGTGGCACAATTTGCAGGTAACTTAGCGCAAATGCCAACAAAAGGTTTGGGATTAACAAAAAGAGCTGTCAATAGAACCTTTCAACATAATTTGACAGAACAATTAGCTTTGGAAGAAGTTTTACAAACAGAAGCGGGTACTACTTACGATTTCAAGGAAGGTGTTCAGGCATTTTTAGAAAAGCGCAAACCTGTTTTTAAAGGAAAATAAATGCATTTATTCAAAAAATATATCCTATTTATCCTAATTACAGGGTTAAGTTCCTTTGGATTGGCGCAGCCAAAATTTGAAGAGCGCAACGATAATATTTCAAAGCATCAACAACTTAGAATCTCGCATCTACATGAGTTAATCGCTATAGATTCTGATTCTGCTGAAGTAGAAATCTTAAAATTTAAAAAGGAAGTAGAAAATAGTGATCTAGATTATTATGAATCTAGTAACTTGTTTATCGAAGTACTCAACCTAGAAGCTGAATTATATAGGAACAGTGGAGATTATGTTCACATGAAATTAGCTTACTATCAAGCAGTTTCCTTTAAAAATGAATATACATCCACTTACCAAAATTTACTTTTACAGCATTTAAGTGCCATAAACGAAGGCGTAAAAGGTAAGTATAAGAAACAAAAAATAATTTTAGTTGATTTAATTCAAAAGGCAAAACAAAACAACTTCCAATTCTTATTAGCGAAGGCAAATTTTACTTTAGGTAAATATTATGCCAATACGAATAATTTTAAAGCTGCCTTTAAACATTTAGATATCGCAAGTAAATTGTTTGAAAAAAATGGATATGAAATAAAAGTTTACGAAACAAATGTTAGCAAAGGGATTACTTGTTTCTGGTCACAAGAATATCAAAAATCACTTACCTATTTTCATCAAACGAAATCTTTTACACACAAAAATTACTTTAATAAGGCATATGCTAACTCTTTGTTAAATTTAGCAGAAGCACACCTTTTTATAGAGGGAAATCAAGACAGTGCAAAATATTATTTCGACGCTTTTTTGAAAATAAAAGACAAAGCCGACATTAGAGACATTTACAATTGTTATTGGAGTTTAGAAGAACTCTACATTCAAAAAAACAACAATGATTCAGCTTATCATTACTTGAAATTAGCCTATGAAACGGAGTCTAAAATAAAAGATTTACGACGAGAAAAAACAAATGCTGAAATCGATGTTTTGTATAAAAAAGTTCAAAATCAAAGAAAAATAGAAGATGAAAGTAAACATCAAGAATTACTTAAAATCATTTTTGCTTTTTGTGGTATATTTTTAATTCTTGTGATTTTAGTTTTTTGGTTTTTATTAAATGAAAAAGGTAAGTTAAATAACATTTTAGCGACTCAGAATGATGAGATCATGGCAAAAAACAAAATAATTGATGACTCACTAAAAGAAAAGGAATTGTTGTTGAAAGAAATCCATCATAGAGTAAAAAACAATTTACAAATCATTTCAAGTTTATTGAGTTTACAATCCAAAAACATTGAGGATAAAAAAGCCAAACAAGCAATTTTTGAAGGAAAAGAACGTATTCAAGCCATTGCATTAATTCATCAAAAACTGTATTTGAATAACTCATTTGCTACCATTAAAATGAATGAATATTTGCAAGATTTAGTTGAACAACTTGGCAAATCCTATTCAAACGAAAACAACGGAATTCAAATTATTCTCAAAACAAATGATATCATTTTAAACATTGATACAGTTGTACCTTTGGGTTTAATTATTTGCGAGTTAACAACAAATGCTTTCAAATACGCGTTCGAAAATAAATCTGAAGGAAAATTAAAAGTTGAAATCAACCATGCTGAAAACGGACATTACATTCTTAATGTCAAAGACGATGGCAATGGTATGAAAGAAAATTTTGATTTTTTAAACTCTAAAACTTTAGGGGTAGAAATCGTTACGGCATTAACCGAACAATTAGATGGTTCAATTTCATACAAATCGGATGAAAATGGAACATCTATTAAAATCAAATTTAAAGAAATAAATTTACCAAAATGAATTTAATAAATGTTGGAGTATTAGGCTCTGGTACTATGGGTGCTGGTATTGCTCAAGTTGCTGCACAAGCTGGTCACCTTGTAGTTTTAGTAGACAGTAATCAAGTTGCAATTGAAAAAGCAAAGGCTAGTTTACATAAAACCTTCGAAAAATTAGTTGAAAAAGAAAAAATTACTGCGGACAAAGCAAAAGAGGTTTTGTCTCGAATTCTATTCACGACAGATAAAAATGATTTTAAAGATTGTGGATTGATTATTGAAGCAATTGTAGAAAATTTAGAGGTTAAACATTTAGTTTTCAAAGAAATGGAGACTATTGTTTCTGAAAATTGTATTTTGGCTTCAAATACCTCATCACTTTCTATCGCTTCAATAGGTTCTGTTTTACAAAAATCAGATCGTATCATCGGAATTCATTTTTTCAATCCTGCGCCTTTGATGCCTTTGGTAGAGATTATTCCTGCTGTTCAAACTTCAAGCGATATATTGAATCAAGCGAAAGCAATTATTGATTCTTGGAAAAAAATTACGGTAGTTTGTAAAGACACTCCAGGGTTTATTGTGAATCGAGTTGCGAGACCTTTTTACGGAGAAGCTTTGCGGATTTATGAAGAAGGAATCGCAGATTTTGCAACCATCGATTGGGCAATGACGCAGATTGGTGGTTTTAGAATGGGACCATTTACCTTGATGGATTACATTGGAAACGATGTAAATTATACAGTCACTGAAACCGTTTTTGAAGCCTTTTATTTTGACCCTAGATTTAAACCATCTTTTACACAAAAAAGACATAAAGAAGCTGGATTTTACGGCAGAAAAACTGGACGGGGATATTTTGATTACAAAGAAGGTTCAGAAATGCCAAAAGCAAATGAAGATTTAGTTCTTGGAAATCAAATCTTTATGCGCATACTTTCTATGTTGATCAACGAAGCGTACGATGCTTTATATTTGAAAGTAGCTTCACGTCAAGACATAGATTTAGCTATGAAAAATGGTGTAAATTACCCAAAAGGTTTATTGGAATGGTCAGAAGAAATAGGTTTGGATAAAATCTTAGGCATTTTGGACAACTTATTTGTTGAATACGGTGAAGACCGTTACAGACCTAATGTTTTGTTGAAACGATTAGTTAAAGAAATGGTATAAATATCAGGGACTAATTGTGAGCGAAAATAAAAAAACTTAAATTAAAACCTATTCAACACTAATTAAAAACCATGAACACTCACTTCCGCTTAGCACTCGAATCAGAAATTCCCCAAATATGGAGCATTCTGCAACAAGCCATTGAAAGAAGAAAAATTGATGGCAGCAATCAATGGCAAAATGGTTATCCGAATCCGGAATCAATTCGACAAGATATCACTAAAAATGTTGGCTATGTCTTAACTGAGGGTGAACAAGTTATCGCCTATGGTGCAGTATTGATAAATGACGAGCCTGCTTACGCAGATATTATTGGAAAATGGCTCACAAACGATGATTTTGTGGTCGTGCACCGCGTAGCAATCGCTGAGACACATTTAGGAAAGGGATTGATTCAAAAAATGTTCTCATACATTGAAGATTTTGCTCGAGAAAACAAGATTTATAGCATTAAAGTAGATACCAATTTCGACAACCAAGCCATGTTGCGAATCATGGAAAAATTAGAGTATAGCTATTGTGGTGAAGTGAGTATGGGTGGAAGTCCAAGAAAAGCTTTTGAAAAGGTGTTAGAGGAATAATTAATCCTAAACACATAGATTTCTATGTTAATAATTTACCACATAGATTCTGTGTTAATATCCAAATAAAATATTATTTTTTTTATTTTTGTTTTTCAAAACAGCCAAGAGCTAGTTTCTAAGAGGGAGTAACCATTGTTTGTTGCTCTCTCTTCTTTTTTTCATAATCTTTTTCGTAAGTTGTATCATTTCGATAAATCACATAAATTAATTCCAATAATTTTCTTTGTACCGCAACTACACCTTTCATTTTGACCCCATTTTTTGAGACTAATCTATTATAGATAGCTTTATAGTTTTCATCGTGTTTTATTGCCGCTAAAGCGGGTAAATGCATCGCTTTTCTAATACTTCGATTTCCTTTTTTTGATATTCTAGGTTTTCCTTTTATAGATGTTCCTGATTGTTTTTCTTTAATATCTAATCCAGCATAACTAGTTAGTTGTTTTTTATTCTTAATTAATTCAAACCCATTTGTTTCAGCTAAAATAATAGTTGCTGTTAAATCACCAACACCCGGTATTGTTGTGATTTTTTTAAGTTTAGATTTGACTTCTTCATCTTTGGCTTGTTCTATATCCCGCTTAATTTCTGCTTCTTGTTTGTTGAAAAATTTAATTCGAGCTTTGATTCGTTTCACTGTATTTTCGTTAGGACAAGCTTCTGACTCTTCTGCGTGTAATTGATTTTTAGCTACTACTCGTTCATCAACTATTTGATCTCTTTCGCGAGTTAACTGTTTAAGATTTTTGTAAACTTTATTTGGTTTTTTCCATTCAGTTAATTTTCTCTCTAAACCAAATTGGGAAATGGCCTCTGAACAAGTTTTATCAGTGACGGTTTTAATATCCAAAGTTCTAATATAATTACTTATTTTATTTGGTAAGAGGATACTTAATTTGTATCCTTTTCCATCTAAAAAATAAGCAAACTTCTCATGATAAACTCCAGTTGCTTCCATCACAAAAAGTAATGGTTTATCTACAATAGTTAACTTTTTTGTCCATTTTAACAAGTCATCCATACCTCTTTCGGTATTCTTAAATACTTTATAGGCATAAATCTCTTGACTTAAATCACCAAACTTTCTACCCAAAGAAACAACTAATTCTTTTTGAGCTACATCAATGCCCAAAACTTGCTTTAAAACTTCCATAATTTTAAAAATTAATTAACCAAATTAAGTGAAATATCTCCCTACGTTTTTTCTCCTATTGGATATTCTGGATATGAAAACTTGTTCCATTCCTTACATTCTGTTCAAACTCTAAGAAATATAAAAAGAATGAGGCTATTTCTATGTGTGAATATATCTGCTGATTATTTAGCCACATACGTGCTCTCATTCTTTCTCACTTTTACACTAAAATAATAATTTTACAAACATAGGAGCCACAATAGTTTTTTTAAAAGGCTAAGCTAAGAAAACATAGTTTGTTCAATTTCGCAAAAACACTATGCAAACTGTACAAAATTTTTAAATCTATGTGCCAATGTGGTAAAATGAAAAAAAAGGCACTTCTTCAAACTTATGTTTATTTTATTTATTTTTATCTCGTGCAAAAATACATTTACATCCTATTTCTCCTTTTGGTTCTTGCTTGTTCTCAGAAAACAAAGCAAGTTTCAGACTTTTATTTTGCTGGAGACGAGCGTGTTTCCTATCACGGAAGATTTTCTTTTGACAATGCTAAATCTCCCAAAGTTTGGGCTCCTGGGGCGTATTGTGAGTTTTCGTTTAAGGGTACAAGTTGTGAAGTGACGATTTTAGATCAATTGAAATATTTTGTGACTCACAATTACATTGCTGTGAGTATCGATGGTGGAAAACCCAAGCGCATCAAACTAAAAAAAGTAAACAATATTCTCAAAATTGCTCAAAATTTAGAAGATAAAATTCATACAGTTGTTATTTGCAAAAATACGGAGGCAGCGATTGGTTACATTCAATTTACTGGAATTCGTTGCGAAGAGTTGGTGAAAGTCAAACGGAAAAAGAAAAAAATAATCGAATACATTGGCGATTCAATTACCTGTGGAAACGGCAGCGACACCACTGAGATTTCTTGTGCCGATGGAAAATGGTACGATCAACACAATGCGTATTTAAGTTACGGACCAATCATCGCACGCAAACACAAATACGATTGGATTCTTTCTTCGATTTCTGGAATTGGTCTCACCGAAAGTTGTTGCGGAACAAAATACACCATGCCTGAAGTCTACGATAAAATTGATTTTAAACCAAAAGGAGAGAATTGGTACGACAAAAAACAAACTCCTTCGATAATTTGCATCACCTTAGGTCAAAACGATGGCAGACAAGAAAAAAACTTATACATCAATACTTATGTTACCTTCGTGAAAAAATTACATCAACGTTTTCCTATGGCTGAAATTGTTTGCTGTTCTAGTCCGATGGGAGATGATAAACTAAAAGTATATCAAGCAGAACATCTACCAACCATTGTAGCCAAATTGAAACAAAGTGGAATTACAAGAGTGAATTACTTTTGCTATAAAGGAAAATACCGTGGAGGTTGTTTGCTGCATCCTACCTTGAGCGAACACAGAACAATTTCTTACGAATTGGATAATTTTTTGGAGGAGAATGGGTATTTTTAATTTCAATTAACAAGCTAAATATTAGATGAAAAACCTAACTAATATCCTTTTCTTAATTTTCGCACTTTCTTTTAAGCAGAACACTTTTGCCAATGTCGAAATTGTGAGTGACTCAATAAAAAAAGAGTATTGGTTGACGTTTTCAGGTTTATATTTTCCAAATAATGGAGGACAACTTTTTCGATTTGGAACTAGCCTAGAAAAAAAAACACAAAACTCCAAAAAAACTACTGTGCTGTCTTATTTCCACTCATACGATAATTATTTTCAATCATTTAATGATGTAGTGAGATATTCTTCTTTGATTTATGGATGGAAATATAATATTCTTAAAAAAAACAAGTTAAATTTCGGTGTTCATGGTGGATTGTTTTTATTTGATGCGTATTACGGTAATTTAAGTGTATTTCATTCCTTTGGAGTAACAATTGTACCGAGTGTGGAATAGACCTTTTCATCACATCTAATTTTGGTAAGTTCAAATCTCCATGGATTTATCCTCTAGAAGTTGTTTATGTAGAAAGTTATGGATATAACTTTGAAGGGTTTTTTAATTTCAAATTTTCCAAAAAATTATAACTTAAAATTTTCCAAAAAATTATAACTGTAAATTTTACCAAAGTTCATATTGCTAAAAGATCTTGGAACACTTTTATTCCCACAAATTACACAAGCGGTAAATCTTCTTTCTTAAAATGATGTATTTTTGGTCATCTAAAATCAATCAAAATGAAAAAAATTACTGGATTACTTGCTGTTTTTTCCTTGGTGAACTTCCTCGTTGCTCAAGAAAATGTAAGCTATCAAAAACCACCTAAAGAAATTTTAGAATTAGTTGATATCGAGCGTGCTCCATCAATTAATATCGATTCTAAAAACGAAAACATTTTGTTCACTTACCGCAAGATGTATAAAAATTTGGAGGATTTATCGCAAGAAGAAATGCGCTTGGGAGGTTTGAGAATTAACCCAAAAACAAATATTTCAAGTACTGTAACCTATGTAAACAACTTAAAATTGCGCAAGTTTAAAGCGACAGTTTTAACAGATGTAACGGGTTTACCAACAAATCCGAAGATTGCCAATATTTCTTGGTCGCCAAATGAAAAATTCATCGCTTTCACGCATACTTCAGATAAAGGAGTTGAATTGTGGTTGTTGGATGTCGACAAAGCGCAAGCAAAAAAATGGTCCAACGATATTTTGAATGCCAATATGGGAAATCCAATCACTTGGTTTAAAAATAGCGAATCGGTTTTAATCAAAGTTTTACCAACGGACAGACCAGCCTTGATTCAAGCGGCTTCAACCTTACCAAATGGTCCAACGGTTTCCATTTCTGAAAAAGGAGCAAAAGCACAAAATAGAACTTACGCCGATTTGTTGAAGAACAAAATGGACGAGGCGAATTTTGAAAACATCATGACTTCCGAATTGAAACAAATTTCTTTGGATGGAACAAGCCTTAACTGGAAAGCGAAAAACTTGTATTTGGGAGTTAGTTTTTCTCCTGATGGTCAATTTGCTTTAATCACAACCTTGCAAAAACCATTTTCTTACATTGTGCAATATTCTCGTTTCCCAATGAAACAAACTGTTTACGATCAACGAGGAAAAACAATTAAAGAAGTAAACGATATTCCACTAACGGAAGTGATGCCAAAAGGATTTATGGCTACTAGAACGGGGAAAAGAGATTTATCTTGGCGTTCAGATAAAGCTGCAACTTTGTCTTTTGTGATGGCTTTAGACGGTGGAGATCCTGAGCAAAAAGTAGATTTTAGAGATGAATTATTTTCGTGGGACGCACCATTTGACAAAGAACCAATTTCCTTAATGAAAACGATTCAACGTTATTCTGGAGTAGAATGGGGAACGGACGACATGGCGATTGTTTCGGACGATTGGTGGAATACAAGAAACACCAAAACATATTTATTCAATCCTTCAAATCCTGCACAAAAACCAACTATTTTGTTTGATAGAAGTTCAGAGGACAAATATAGCGACCCAGGAAGTTTTGATTACAAGAAAAACCAATACGGATCTTACGTCTTAAATATTGTGAAAGATGAGGTGTGTTTGATTGGGGAAGGTCACACGGAAAAAGGTCAGTTTCCATTCATCGACAAGTTAAATTTGAAAACAAACAAAAAAGTACGTTTGTATCAATCGGCTTACACGAACAAAAAAGAAAGTATCATTTCCATTTTAGATATTGCCAAAGGTGAAGCTTTAATCATGTTGGAATCAGCGAATGAATATCCAAATTACTTCGTAAGAAATATCAAAAGTAAAAAAGCTCCATATCAATTGACATTCAACGCAAATCCTTTTAAAAGTATTGCCAACATTCACAAAGAAGTGATCAAATACAAGCGTGCTGACGGAGTTGAATTGTCTGGAACGTTGTATTTACCAGTTGGATACGATAAAACGAAAAAAGAAAAATTGCCGATGATTATGTGGGCTTATCCTCAAGAATACAAAGACAAAAACAGTGCGGGGCAAGTTACTCAAAATCCAAATGAGTTTACTTTTCCAAACTACGGAACGCCTTTGTATTGGGTAACGAGAGGTTATGTCGTTTTGGATGATGCGGCATTTCCAATTTTAGGTGAAGGAACAACTGAACCAAACGATAATTTTATTGAACAATTAGTTTCAAACGCGCAAGCAGCAATTGATGCTGTGGATAAATTAGGGTATATCGACAGAACAAAAGTTGCTGTTGGAGGACATTCTTATGGTGCGTTTATGACAGCCAATTTGTTAACGCATTCTAATTTATTTGCTTGTGGTGTGGCGCGAAGTGGAGCTTACAACAGAACTTTAACTCCATTTGGTTTCCAAAGTGAAGAAAGATCTTATTGGGATGTTCCAGAAATATACAACACGATGTCGCCTTTCATGAATGCCGATAAAATGAAAACTCCTTTGTTGTTAGTTCACGGTGAAGCAGATAATAATCCAGGAACGTTTACTTTACAAAGTGAAAGATATTTTAATGCACTAAAAGGCTTAGGAAATCCAGCAAGATTAGTAATTTTACCAAAAGAAAGTCACGGCTATGCGGCGATTGAAAATATCTTGCATTTGTTATGGGAACAAGATCAATGGTTTGAAAAACACTTAAAAGGTTCAGCGAAGTAGTATTTATAACTTCTTGAATTACAGGAAACACCGACTGAAAAGTTGGTGTTTTTTTGTTTAATTTTTTTTGGTAACGCAAAGCTATGCAAATTTTACCGCCGAGACTGCAAAGGTTTTTTTGACGTGCTGTGTGTTTTAAGAGCGCTAAGTGTTGGCAAAAAAATTCATTTTGAACCTTAATCTTTATTTTAAGAATCTTAAGTTTTCTAAGCTTCTATTCGACAGGCTCACAGCATCGCTAAGTGGTAAAAAATAAAATAGTGGTGGTATTTTTTTATCGCAGAGTGCGCAAAGTGTACCGCCGAGACTGCAAAGATTTTTTTGATGTTTCAAGAACGCCACGTGGTAGCAATAAAATTCATTTTAAGCCTTAAACTTCATTCTTACAACCTTAAGTGTTCTCTGTGTCTCAGTGGTAAAAAATAAAAAGAATGGTGGTACTCTTTTATCGCAGAGCGCGCAAAGTGTAACGTCGAACCTTACCTATGTTTTCTATGTGAACTACTGTGGTTCAAATACAAAAAATCCTGTCTAC
This sequence comes from Flavobacteriia bacterium, assembly GCA_046303515.1. Classification (GTDB taxonomy): domain Bacteria; phylum Bacteroidota; class Bacteroidia; order Flavobacteriales_D; family Crocinitomicaceae; genus M2408. Next base: position 22,791 of record JBKCGI010000022.1, read on the forward strand.
TAGTCCCAATTTTCAAGCTAACAAACTTACCAAATCATTAATTTTAAGTTAATATCAATTTGATTTCGACTTAATTTCGTAACTTAGCCTTGAATAACAATATATGTCAAAAAAACACAAAGCAAAAAAAGCGAGTAAATTTACAAAAAGTTTAACGCACATCGTAAGAAGATTATTTGAAAAAAATCCAGATGCAATATTAAGTCACAAAGACGTTTATACACAACTCGTTTTAAAAGATAACGAACTCCGAAAACAAGCTTTCACAGTACTTAAAGACTTAGCGAAAGAAGGCTATTTGATGGAAACATCACATAGTTCTTTCCGAATGAATACCAATACAGAATTTATTGAAGGAGAAATTCAACTTACAGCTCGTGGAGCAGGATTTTTGTTGGTAGACACTGGAGATATCTATATCGCTCCGCCATATACCAACCAAGCTATGAATGGCGATTTGGTGAAAGTTGTCGTTACCAAAAAAGGTCCAACACGCACCGAAGGAAAAGTAGTTGAAATCGTTCGTAGAGAACGCACACAATTTGTTGGAACAATTGATTTACATCCAAAATTTGCCTTTTTTATTCCTGATAATCAACGCAGTGGAATAGATATTTACATTCCAATTGAAAAATTAAATGGAGCAAAAAACAAAGACCGCGTTTTAGCTAAAATTAATGTTTGGCCAAAAACTTCTGAAAATCCTTACGGAGAAGTTGTTGAAGTTTTGACATCCAAAAGTCCAAATGACACTGAAATGTTAAGCATTTTATGCGGACAAGGAATTGAAATTAAATTTCCACAAGAAGTAATTGCTGCTGCTGAAAATGTTACCATGCAATTGGATGAGGATGAAATCAAAAAGCGTAGAGATTTCAGACAAATTACCACTTTTACGATAGATCCAGTTGACGCTAAAGATTTTGATGATGCCTTATCGATCCAGAAATTAGAAAATGGTCATTACGAAATTGGTGTTCACATTGCGGACGTAAGTCATTACGTTCAGGCTGGAAGTGCCATGGATTTGGAAGCTTCCAAGCGAGGAAATTCAGTTTATTTAGTGGATCGAGTGATTCCTATGTTACCTGAGCAATTGTCCAATTTAGCCTGTTCTTTGAGACCAAAAGAAGATAAATATACTTTCTCTGTAGTGTTTGAAATGGACGATGATGGAAAGGTTTATTCCGAATGGTTTGGTAAAACGGTAATTCATTCTGACAAAAGATTTGCCTATGAAGAAGCGCAAGAAATCATTGAAGGAAAAGAGGGAGATTTTAGAGAAGAAATTTTGATTTTTGATAAAATTGCTAAAACTTTACGTAAAAAGAGACTTAAAAATGGCGCTTTAAATATTGAATCCGAAGAAATTCGTTTCAAATTAAACGCTGAAGGAAATCCAGAAGGAATTGTTACCAAAGTTTCCAAAGATGCCAACAAATTGATTGAAGAATTTATGTTGATGGCAAACAAAAAAGTCGGCGAATTTATTGGAAAACCAAAAAAAGGTAAAGATCCAATTCCATTTGTTTACAGATGTCACGACAAACCAGATATTTCAAAAATTGAAGTTTTTAAAATGTTTATCGATAAATTTGGACATAAATTAAACTTCAATACTCCAGAAGAAATTTCAAAATCGATCAATGTTTTGTTAGAAGAAATTCGCGATTCAGGAGAATATTCCATTGTGCAATCCATGGCGATTCGTTCGATGGCAAAAGCAACTTATGAAGTCGACAATATCGGACATTACGGTTTAGCCTTTGAATATTATTCGCATTTTACCTCACCAATTCGTCGTTATGCCGATTTAATTGTGCACCGAATTTTATTTGAAGAATTGAGCGGAAATCAGCACCGTTATGGTAGTACTTTAGGACAAATTTGCAAGCACATTTCTCGCATGGAGCGTAAGGCTACCGAAGCAGAACGCGAATCTAGCAAATATTTCCAAGTTTTATTTATGCAAGATAAGTTGGGAATGGTTTTTCCTGGAACAGTCTCTGGTTTAGCTGATTTTGGAATGTTTGTGCGCATCGATGAATTCAATTGTGAAGGTATGATTCCATTGACTGAAATTCCAGACGATCGTTTTTCATTCGATCAAGATAAATATTGCATCATTGGAGCCAAAACAAAAAAAGAATTCAATTTTGGAGATAAAGTTGAAGTTCAGGTGATGTCAGTTGATTTGAGAAAACGCCAGATTAATTTGGAGTTGAGGTAGTTTTTAGATTTAATGGCATAAATTTTCTTTCTTAATAATGATTTAACAATTCGATAATACGCTTTTGAATTGCTTCTATTTACTTTGTAAAAACTAGAAAAATCGTTTAAAACTTGATTTTTCATTAAAATTTTTGCACCTTTGGAAGAAGAAATGATAAATAGAGAATTAAGTTGGTTAAGTTTTAATGAGCGGGTGTTGCAGGAAGCGCAAGACCCTACGAATCCTTTGATTGAACGTTTCCGTTTTTTGGGGATTTATTCCAATAATATGGATGAGTTTTTTCGTGTTCGTGTAGCGAATGTAAGAAGGTTAATATCCATAAAAAAAGCAAAAATTGACGGTTTTGATGGTGGTGCAGAAGAACTTTTGGAAGAAATTCGTAAGAATGTAATCAAACTGCAGCAAAAATTTGAAGCGTGCTACATTGATTTGATTGAAAATTTGAAGAAAGAGCATGTTTTTCAATTGCAAGAAGATAATTTAAATGAAGCGCAAAAGGTAGAATTATTTGATTTTTTCCATAATGATTTAAAACACCTTATAGTTCCAATAATTTTAAAAACAAACGATTTTGTTCCGAAACTAAGAGTTATTTAGCTGTGAAAATGCATACGGGTAAAAAGCCACTTTTTGCCTTAGTTGAAATTCCGCCATATCACAGTCGCTTTTATCAACTCAAAACAAATGCAAAAAGTAAAAACAAATATTTTATTCTTTTGGATGACATCATTCGTTTGAATTTAGAATCTATATTTAATATTTTTGAGTTTAGTGAAATTGAAGCGTATACCTTCAAATTTACGAGAGATGCGGAATTAAATATTGACGATGATTTATCCGTTTCATTTGTAGAAAAAATTGAAAAAAGTATAAAAAACAGGAAAAAAGGAGATCCTGTTCGATTTGTTTATGACAGTAAAATGCCAGTCGATTTGCAGCATTTTTTAATGAAAACTTTGAACATTAAAAAAGGTGTAAATGCTATTCCTGGTGGACGTTATCACAATTTTAAAGATTTTAGTCGTTTTCCAGATTATGGAAAAAAAGAACTAACTTTTGATAAATTAATTCCTGCTCTGCATCCAGAAATGGACTATAAAACAAGTTTGATTAAAAAGGTATTGGAAAAAGATATTTTATTACATTTTCCCTATCAATCTTTTGATTTTGTAGTCGATATTTTACGTGAAGCTGCCATCGATCCACATGTAAAATCAATTAAAATCAATATTTATCGTGTCGCTTCAGATTCTCAAATTCTAAACGCTTTGATGAATGCCGTAAGTAATGGGAAAGAAGTAGTTGTATTTGTTGAATTGCAAGCACGTTTTGATGAAGAAAATAATATTCTGTGGGCTGAACGTTTGAAAGAACACGGAGCGCGAGTTATTTATGGTTTTAAAGATTTAAAGGTTCATTCCAAACTCTTTCAAATTTCAAGAAATTACAAGGGAGTAGAACAGCACATTTCCTATATCGGAACAGGTAATTTTCATGAAAAAACAGCACGAGTTTACACTGATTTAGGATTATTGACTTCTCGTAATGTGGTTTGTCAAGAGGTGAAAAGAGTTTTTAGGTTATTAGAAAACACAGTTGAAACTTCATTGTTTAAACATTTGTTGGTTTCTCCTTTTAACAATCGTCGTAGAATAAATGCACTGATACAAGGAGAAATTAATCACGTAAAAAATGGTAATCCAGGTTTTATTCAAATAAAGATTAATAATTTAGTTGATGCAGCAATAATCGATAAATTATATGAAGCAAGCAAAAGTGGTGTTAAGATCCAATTGATTGTTCGTGGTGTTTGTTGCTTGATTCCTGGAGTAAAGAAGTTAAGCGAAAATATTGAGGCAATTAGTATTGTTGGACGATTTTTAGAACATAGTCGTTTTTTTATTTTTCACAATAACGGAAAGCCAAAATATTTTTTAACTTCGGCTGATATCATGGAGCGAAATTTAGATAAACGAATTGAAGTTGGAGTTCCTATTTTACAGAAAAACTTGCAGCAAGAAATTCAATTTATTTTTGATACCTATTGGAAAGGAAACGTGAAGGCAAGAATTATCGATAAAAAATTCAAAAACAAATTCAAAGAAGACATTTTAGAAATACATAATTCGCAAAAAGAACTTCTTAATTATTACCAAAAATTGGAGCAAAAATTAGATTAAATTTTAGGTATTAAATTTTCAATTTTAGTCACAAGATTTTCTCTTCTTTTTAGAATTGCTGACAAATCCATTTTCGCAAGTATTTTTTTGGTTTTATACATTTTTAATTCTCTGAACCACAAATATGTAATCAAACCAATAAACGGCGAAATGAAAAAATAAACCCAAGCAATGAGTGAATTATGGATGATAAATTTATCTAGTAAAATTGTTATCGGGACATTCCATAAAGCCAGAACTAATGTTCCCATCATGATTTTCACGGAACTCCAAAAGACATTTCTTTTAAAGGATTTTTCTACAAAACCTTTCACAAAAGTATATGGAACATAAAACTGTACTAATCCCAATGGAACAAAAATGGCACCAATTATCAGCTTTAATATATGTTGACCGAAATTGAATTTTTTGTTTGTAGCTAATTCATGCACGAATTTTTCCTCCAATTTCATGCGTTTTTGAAGTTTAAAATAGCTATCCAATTCTTCTTTTAATTCTTGTAAAGCTGCGTTATTTTGTAGGTCTTGACCATTAATCCAATGTGCTAATTTTTTGGAGTTTTCCCATCTAGTTCGCAGTGGAATATTGAAATCAGTATCGTGAATATTTAAACCATTTCTTCTCAAACGACAAATCTGCTCGTGAAAAAACACCCAATCTTTATTCTCCACATGCGTCAATTGTTCCTGCATGAGGATTTCAACACGTTTGGTAACTTCTGTGATTGCCTTTGCAGGATTTTCGAGATACATTTCTTTGTAATCGTTTAAGCAAAAACGATCTGAATTAGAAATAACTAAATCGCTACCTAAAAATTTTGGATCTCCATAATTGATGCCAATTGCAGCCATGTATATTTTTTTGCTCCAATTCAAGGTTTCCAAGGTTTGAAAGCCGATACGCGCAGCACCTTTTTTTACTGGTTTTAAGCGACGAACGAATACGTCATCTGTAAATCCTTCTCCGAAAATTAAAAGGTTTCGTCCATGACTTAAAATTCGCGTGCATTTTTGAAATACCTCAAAGTTTTTACTTTTGGTATCTTCTCCATCCTGTTCTCTATAAATTGGCAACATGTGAACCGCCCACGTGATTGGTTTTATGTAGGATTTAAATACATCGGAACGTGTCATAAAAAAGACAATTGGCCGTTGTAAAACTCCAATGATAATAGGATCTAAAAAGGAAGAGGCATGGTTTGAAACGTAAATTGTTCTACCATACCAACGTTTTGGTGCGTTGTGAAGTTTTATTCTCGGAAAAAAAAGTCGAAAGGGATATTGTAAAAATATTTTGAACAAAAAATATAAAATACGCATCATAAGTCCGCTTTTTTGTGTTTAAAATTAAGAAAATGATTTGACCTTAATCAGATTTTGAACTTCTCGACCAATTTCTTTTGCCTTTTCTAAATCTGAGTTAACAATCGTTACGTGTCCCATTTTACGGAAAGGTTTTGTGATTTCTTTTCCGTAAATATGTGGTTTTACTCCAGGTATTTCTAAGGCTTTTTCTAATCCTTCGTAATACACATTTCCTTCAAAACCATTTTCACCTAAAAGGTTGATCATTACTCCAGCTTGAATTAAATCTGTATTTCCCAAGGGAAGATTTAAAACGCTACGTAAATGTTGTTCGTATTGGGAAGTTAAATTACATTCAATGGTTTGATGTCCGCTGTTGTGTGGTCGTGGAGCAATTTCGTTTACCAATAATTGATTGTCTTTGGTCAAGAAAAATTCTACTGCCAAAACGCCTACCATATCTAATTTTTGAATGATATCTTTAGCAATTTCAGCAGCTTTTACTTCTATTTCACTTGAAATATTTGCAGGACAAAATAAAAACTCAACCAAATTGGCATCTGGATTAAATTCACATTCAACTGCAGGAAAAACTTTTATTTCTCCGTTTTCATTGCGAGAAACCATTGTAGCTAATTCCTTTTCAAATGGAACAAATTGTTCTAAAACTGATGGAACATCGAATCCTTTTTCGAAATCATTTTCAGTACGTAAAATACTTACGCCCTTCCCGTCGTACCCACCTGTTCTCATTTTTTGAGCAAAAGGCAAAAAATCAGCATTTGAATTTAACTGACTTTGTTTTTCAATCAAACGAAATGGTGCAGTTGGAATATTGTTATCAAAATAAAATTGCTTTTGTAAACCTTTATCTTTGATTAACTTGAGTACTCGAGATTGCGGAAATACTTTTTTACCTTCAGATTCTAATCTTTCGAGAGCTTCAATACTCACATTTTCGATTTCGACTGTAAGCACATCTTTGTCCTTTCCAAAGGCGTAAACAGTATCAAAATCATTGAGCGAACCATGTGTGAATGTACTTGCAATTTCTGAACACGGAGCATTTTTATCAGGGTCTAAACAATGAACTTTTACATTCAAATTGATGGCTTCTTGAATCAACATTCTTCCAAGTTGTCCGCCTCCTAAAACGCCTAAACGAAACGCATTTCCGTACCACAATTTTTGCATAAAACTAAAACTACTAACTATAAACTTTTACACTGAGCCTGTTGAAGTGCTAACTATAAACTAGTTATTTCACTTCCTCCATTCTAATCCCAACATCCAACACTTCTCCCAAATTCTCTTGCACAACTGCTTGTTCCAATTGGAAATAGTAAACTCCTTTAATTGGAAATTTTCGTCTGTTGAAATGCAAAACATTCTCTACAATTGTTCCAGATTTATTTCCAATCCAAGTGCCATCTGCATTCGTGATTTTTATTTCAAAAGGTTCACGTGCTTTGATTTTATTTGGTGTTTTGGTATTCAAATACAACCAACAATTACTGAAAGAATAATCCGTTGTTGTGCGCAAAGTAATTGTGAAATCGTACAATTTGCTTGTGTCTTGAATATCAACCTTAAACATCGGTTTTACTTTCAAGTTCCAGTTGTTTTTTGGAAAAGAATACGATTTTTCATAAAAACTAGCTTCTGTGCAAGCACCAAAAATGCTTAACAAAACAACACATATTACAAACAATTTAAGCGTTCGCATTTGGATTCGGTTTATTATTCGGATTTGGATTCGCGTTTGGATTTGGTTTTTTACGGAAAGGCTTTTTCTTTTTGAAAGGTTTTGGCTCTCCCGTTTCACCCTCTGCTAAAGGCGCTTTTGCTTGCTGTGGTTTTGGACCATTAGCATGCTGTGGCTTCGGAGGATTTGGTTTCACTTGAGGCCTTGTTTCATTGGCATTAGCTGCTCCTGCATTTACTGCATTAGGATTTCCTGGACCATTTGGTTTTTTCTTCTTCTTTTTCTTTTTGAAAGAACTATCAAAACGATTCAAACTATCTTGTCCATCCACATTCGCGTATACTGGTTCTGGAGCAACAACTTTCTTCTCAGAAAAATCAACTAAATCAACAGGTTTTTGTTTCTGCTCATTCATTTTTTTCACCTCCATCACACGCTCAGGACTCAAGGCAATTAAGCCAGATCCTTCCTGATACATGTACCACATTGTTCTTTTGAAAACATCTGTTTTTACGTGGAAAGCTGTTCCTTTTTCAGTGTATAATTTCACGTCCGAAGTTGGGAAACTTTTGATTGCATCCAAGTACATATCCAATTCATAGTTCAAGCAGCATTTTAATTTACCACATTGTCCAGCTAATTTTTGAGGATTCAAAGACAATTGTTGGTAACGCGCAGCTGAAGTTGAAACTGTTCGAAAATCAGTTAACCAAGTCGAACAACACAATTCACGGCCACAAGAACCAATTCCACCGAGGCGAGAAGCTTCTTGACGTGAACCAATTTGGCGCATTTCCACACGGATTTTGAATTTATCCGCCATGTCTTTAATCAATTGACGAAAATCAACTCGTTGATCTGCTGTGTAATAAAATGTTGCTTTAGTCAAATCTCCTTGGTATTCCACGTCGGAAATTTTCATGTTAAGACCTAAATTTACAGCTAAAGTACGTGACTGGTACATCACTTCTTTCTCCAATTCTCTGGCCTTAACCCATTTATCAATATCGTCTTGATTGGCAACACGATAGATTTTTTTCGTCTCCAAAGGTTTTAAATTCGGAGCTTTTTTATTGACTTGTATTCTGGCTAATTCTCCAACAATTGAAACAACACCGACATCATGTCCAGGACTTGTTTCTACTACAACTACATCTCCAACTTGTAGAGATAAATTTTTATCGTTGCGGTAAAAATCTTTCCTACTGTTCTTAAAACGAACTTCTAATATGTTGTAAGGAGCTTGATTGTTTGGCAATTTCATATTCCCTAACCAATCAAAAACACCTAATTTATTGCATCCACCAGAGCTACAGGTCCCGTTATTTTGACAGCCTTTTGGTGTTCCACCGCCAGAGCTACAAGAGGTACATCCCATAGTTATAATTTTAAGCTTAAGCGTTTGATCGCTTCGCTAAGTTGGGTATAAAGTTACATTTTTTATTTTAAAAATTGATTTGTTTTTGGAAAATTCAAAAAGGATTTAGCTTTTCTTTAGCTACACCTTCCTTCTCAACACAAAATTCTGACCCAAATATACTTTTCGAACTTGTTCGTCAGCTGCTAATTCTTCGGCAGTTCCAGATTTCAAAATACTTCCTTCAAACAACAAATACGCTCTGTCGGTAATGGATAAAGTTTCTTGTACGTTGTGATCAGTTATCAAGATTCCAATGTCTTTCTTTTTTAAATCAGAGATGATACTTTGAATGTCTTCCACCGCAATTGGATCTACACCTGCAAAAGGTTCATCCAACAAAACAAATTTTGGGTTTGTAGCTAAGGCACGTGCAATTTCAGTTCTTCGTTTTTCTCCACCAGAAAGTCTGTTTCCTAAGTTTTTACGTACATGTGTTAGGGAAAATTCTTCGAGTAATTGTTCTAAACGTTCCTTACGTTGCGGTTTTGTGAGGTCAGTCATTTCTAAAATCGCCAGCACATTATCCTCTACACTTAATTTTCTAAAAACTGAAACTTCTTGCGGTAAATATCCTAAACCCAACTGAGCACGTTTGTACATTGGATAATTGGTGATATCTAAATCATCCAAAAATACGGAACCTTCTTCTGGACGAACCAAACCAACCATCATGTAAAAAGAAGTTGTTTTTCCAGCACCGTTTGGTCCTAAAAGTCCGATGATCTCACCTTGATTTACTTCCACAGAAACACCCTTCACCACTTGGCGTCCTTTGTAGGTTTTTTTGATGTTATGTGTATGTAATTTCATATTTTCAAACCATTATTTCGGCATTTATTAAGCCACTGATGCACAGATTATAATTGCAAGCAATTCATTAAAAAATTACACTGATTAATGCCTAAAGGCATTTATACAATACGTGATATTCTGTATGTCGTAAAATAAACCTAACAATAAGCATACAAAAGTATTAAAAAAATCTGTGCATCTGTGGCAAAACCTTTGAGCTTTATTTTTTTCAAATTCTTAAAATGAGAAATTCCATCTAGCTCTTACTCCCAATGGATAGATTTTTTCTTCGTTTGCAATTTGTTCTAAATGAGTCATTCTCCAGACTAAATCTACTCTAAAAACTTTAAAAATATTTTCAATTCCCACGGATGTTTCAAGGTATGGTACGTAACCAAATCTTCTTGTAAATTCGGGAATAAGCATTTCCTGAGAATGTTTTTCACTCAAATGTCCATAAGTCATTCTACCTGATGTTACTAAACGCCATTTTAGCTTTTTTATTAGAGGTAGGCGGTCAAAAAATAAACCCTCCCAGTGATGTTCTACGAAACCTCCAACGTATTTATCAGAAATAAATTCAAAATAGTTTAATTTATTGAAAGCACTTGTCAACAACCAATAGGATTGATTTCCTTCGTGTACTTTTAAGAAAGGGTATGCAACTGTTCCAAAAACATAACCAGCATTTACTCCATATTTTAAATAACCCCAAACGCCTACATTTCTGTTATGAGTCATCACAAATTCAAGTTTTTGATAATTATAATCACTTCCAAAAACACCTTTTACACCAAAAATTCCCTGCACAGAAAACACAGGATATTTGGAACGTAAAGGCGTTCGATCAAAAGCTCCAGAAAGAAATTCTTCATCCTTTGTCCAGCGAATACGAGCAGTTATTTCGGCAGTTTGTATTCTATTGATATTGATCAAATTGCTGTCACTGTTATATCTTTCGAATACCGCAATTCCTGCAGGGGTATATTCTTTCCAATCAAAACCAGCAAAAAGAATTAAATCTTTTTTGACATCTTTTTCAAAATTTACTCCTACTTTTTCAACGAAAGTTAATTTATCCAAAGGGCCATTTGCTAAAAAGGAATTGAATGTTGAACCAGTAGCACTTGCAGTTGGTGAAAGTCCAATTTGCTCAAAGTCATAATTGTAATAAGCAGTTAGCAAACCTCTTTTTTTCTGCGTGACATTCCAACGTAACTTTGCGCCATATTTAAACTCTTGATCATTGAAGCCATAAAACGCCTTTACACCCAATTCAATTCTTCTTGAAAATTTATTTGAAGTTCTTAAAGCTAATCCTGTTCTAAAAGTTTCTATTTGGTTAAATCCAATTGCCGTGAAAGCATTTCCTATTTCAAATTTACCAATAGGTACGTATCCTGTTGAAGATAGGTAAGTTAAACTTTTTAAAGATCGAAACATTTTTGTATTCTCTAGCGAGTCTATCATGTTTTCGATTCCAACTTCTTGTTCCGACAACGGAGAATGTCGGTGCGCTTTCCAATAGGCTTCACTTCGGATTTGTGCACTGTCTAGATACTCAACAGTAGTGTTACTTTTGTAAAATTCATCGTCTCGTTTTTGATTGACCGCAAAATATTTACGTGATGAATTTTTTCGAGCAAAGAACCCATATATTTGAGATTTTTTGGTGATTTTTAAATCGATGATTAACTTTTCATTGGTCATCATCCAAACTTCTTTGGCAACTAAATTAAATTCTTGTTCGAAATATAAATCTTGTACATAATTGATATTTGCTCCTGGGGAAATTTTAGCTGAAATTCGTTTCACGGCATAAGTTGTATCGTGAATCCACATTTCGCCTTCAAGCGTCAAATCCCCATCTCTTTTAGGTCTAAAACGCAACTTGTAGCACCATTGACTTCCAATAAAAGTAGAATCTTCCAAATAAAACTTATAAAAGTTCCGTGCGAAATTTGAAACAGGACTTACGAATGAGCGATCAAATAATACTAAGTTATTGTCGTAGACATTCATATCTAGGTACATATCTCCTAGAATCTGATTGATTTGGAAATTGTCAATTCCTGTAATTTGAGAGGCTGAAATTACTTCTCTTCGTTTTTTTGGTTTGTTTTTGAAATAAAAATTAGAAATAGATTCACTCAATAAAAAAGGTAAATAATTTTTCCCTTTATCGGTTGAATCTAGGTATTTCATCACTAAATCCAAGCGTTTTACAATTGGATTGTTGCCAAATCTTTCACCAATATTGTTTACATCAAACTGAATTTTATTATATAATTCGTATTCGTAGGCGTCTAATTTTTCTTTGTTATTGATGTTTTTGTTTTTAATAACACGTTTGTGTAGGGTAATTGCTGGATCTTCATCTGGAGGACGAATTGTAATTTCACTAAAATTTGTTGTTGGATAGTTTAACTTGACATTGATCTCTTGTGCAAAATCTTTTTTTACAGCAATTGTTTGTGTTCTAAAACCAAACGAACTAACTACAATACTATCTGTTCCATAGTAAGATTCTAAGGTGTAAAAACCCAGACTGTCTGATAAAATTCCAATTTTAGTATCTTGAAAAACAATTTTAGCATAGGGAATAAATTCTCCCGTTAATGCATCTGTAATTTTACCGTAAACTTTCGTCTGCTGCGCATAAAAATGTTGCGAAACAATTAAAAATAAAATACTATATAGAAATTGTTTTATCAATTAATCAGACTTTCTTTCTTGCGTTTTTTATCCACTCTTACTACAACAAAGATACTTAATTCATACAATAAAACAATTGGTATAGAAACAATAATTTGACTAATCATATCTGGCGGAGTGATTACAGCTGATAAGATCAATACACCAACTATTGCATGTTTTCTATATTTGCGCAAAAACTCTGGTGTAATAACGCCTAATTTGGCAAACAAATACATTACTACTGGTAAAAGGAAAAATAAACCACTATAGAAAACAGTAGAAATGATGGTACTCATGTAGGAATTTAAGTCAAATTCGTTTTGAATGTCTTTTGTAATTTTAAACGTTCCAAAAAACTGCACGCTCATTGGTGCAACAACAAAGTATCCAAAAAGAATACCCGCAAAGAACAACATACTGACGTAAAAAACAATTCCTTTGACAACTGATTTTTCGTTTTGTTTTAATCCCGGTTTTACAAAAGACCAAATTTGATAAAAAATAAATGGAAAAGCCAAAACCACACCTCCAATAAAAGACATCCAAAGCGCATAGCCAAATTGTCCTCCAACTTGTCTAGATTGCACTGTAGCTGGAATTTCTTCCACACACATCATGTTGAAATTCTTGCAGAAAAAATCGTAAGTAATGAAGTCAGCCTTCAACATGGACATAAAAACATGGCGCATAATCCAATCCATGTTCCACCAAATTGCTATGGCAAAAACTAAAATCACAACAACTGAACGCACCAAACGCCATCTCAATTCTTCAAGATGCTCTAAAAATGACATGTGTCTTTGTTCTTCTTCCATAGGACTGCAAAATTAATCAAAGTGTTTTAATTCTACCATATTTTGTTTTAACAATTCATTTATTATGAAAAATTAGTAGTTTTGAATCATAATGAAATATGCTCAAAGTTACCTCAATTCGTTTAAAGGGCTCAGTCGTGAGATTTGGTTTTTGGCTTTAATCACTTTTGTGAATCGAGCTGGTACGATGGTAATTCCATTTTTAAGTATTTATTTGAAATCAGAAAAAGACTTTTCCTATCAGCAAATTGGTTGGATTATGTCGGCTTTTGGCTTAGGCTCGCTTGTTGGAGCGTGGTTGGGAGGAAAATTAACTTCCATAATTGGTTTTTATAAATTGATGTACCTCAGTTTATTTTTATCTGGAATAATGTTTGTATCACTTCAATTTGTTGATGGATTTCTACCTTTGTGTATTGGAGTTTTTTTCTTGATGTTGGTGGCAGATGCTTTTCGTCCAGCATCTTATTTGGCTATTGGCGCTTATTCTAGTGAAGAAAATCAAACGCGTTCCATTTCTTTGTTGCGCTTAGCTATAAACTTAGGTTTTTCCTTTGGACCAGCTTTAGGTGGATTTTTAATTTATCATGTGGGTTATAGTTCCTTGTTTTGGTTAGACGGTGTAACTTGCATTTTAGCAGGGATTTTATTTTTACTTCTATTAATAGAAAAACAACATGTAGCTAAATCCAAAACTGAAAAAGCGCTAAAGGTTCAATCACCTTATCGTGATTATCCCTACCTCTTGTTAATTCTTATTGTTTTTTTTACAGGATTTTGCTTTTTACAATATTTCTCCACCATTCCTCTTTATTACAAAGAAGTGTACCATTTGTCAGAAAGCTCCATTGGTGGACTCATGTTTTTAAATGGTTTTGTGATTTTTGCACTCGAAATGCCTTTAATTAAGTTCATTGAAACACGAAAAATTTCGATATACACCATTCTAATTATTAGTTTTCTGTTGATTGGATTCAGCTTTCTGTTTTTAAATCTAGTTTTTTGGATCGGAATATTAGTTTTTGGAATGCTTTTGGTAACTTTTGGAGAAATGTTTAATTTTCCATTTACCAATTCCTTTGCTATGAAAAGAGCACAAGGTAAAAATACGGGAGATTACATGGCTTTGTTTACAATGGCTTTTTCCTTAGCGCATATTTTGGGCCACAATGCTGGAATGCAAATGATTCGTGTTTTTGGATATCAAACAACTTGGTATGTCATTAGTGGCATAATGTTTTCTTGTATTTTATTTCTAATTTGGTATAAAAAATTGACAGCTCATGAAGGTTAAGAAATATAGTCTCAAAACGGTCAAATTTGCATTGAAATTTTTACTTTATTTCATCGCTTTTATTATCATTTATTTGATAATGGAATATGTTTTGTCACGCCATGAAATTGCTAGAGAAATGAGTAATGAAAAGGCAACAATTTCAATTTTTATCAAATCAAATGGAGTGCATACAGATATTGTTTGTCCAGTAAAAAATGAAGCCCTTGATTGGCGTACTTTTGTTTTACCTAAAAATACACGAACCAAAGATTCAATTGCAGAATATATAGCTTTTGGTTGGGGAGATAAAGGTTTTTATTTGAATACTCCAAATTGGGGTGAGTTAAAATTTTCAACCGCTTTTAATGCTGCGTTTGGCTTAAGTACATCAGCTGTTCATACTACTTATTACAAAGAAATGATTCCAAATAAAACGAACTGCAAAGAAATTAAAATCACTCAGAAACAATACGAGCGTTTAGCCTATTTTATCTTGAAAAGTTTTAAAATACAAAAAAACGGGAAATTAATTTATATCAAAACGGATGCAGTTTATGGTGATACAGATGCCTTTTATGATGCCAACGGTACTTATAGTTTGTTTCATACATGCAACACATGGGCAAATAATGCCTTGCTAAATGCTGGTCAAAAAGCCGCCTTATGGACTGCTTTTCAGGATGGGATATTTTATCATTATGAATAATTTTCAATAAAGAAAATGTATTTTTGCAACACTCGTTTTGAAAAATAAACTAACATATCAAAATCCGGATTTACTTTTAGAAGTGATTCATAATTTCTTGAAATTTACTTCCACAGCAGAGACTTATCAAGAAGTTTTTACAGCCATAACTAAAAATTTTATGGAAATGTTGCATATTGAGGAATGTGTTGTTTATGAAGCATTTCCTAAACAAGGCAAACTTTTTCAACGTGCAATTCACGGTTCTATTAATCCAAAAGGGGAGATGAATAACCGTATCCAAGAAATAAATTATGGCGAAGGAATTGTTGGCTGGGTTGCTGAAAATCAACAAACGATTTGTTCTCCAAATAATTTAAAAGAACCGAGGTACATTGTAGATCGCTTCATGAATTTGTCTGAATTAGCTGTTCCAATTCAATTTAATGGTGAACTTTTCGGCGTGATAGATGCTGAAAATTCAAAAGAAAATTATTACACCGAACAACACGTGCAACTATTTGAATTAATTGCTGATTTTGCAGCGAATTTATTGATTCGAATCCGACAAAAAGACGAATTGGAAAATTTGAAATTAGAATTAGAGGAATTATTAGATGAAAAAAATCAAGCGCTTGAATATGCAATCGAAAAAGTATCAAACCAAGTAAGTGAATTAAAATATCATCAAGAAAAAAAAGAAATTTTATTGCGAGAGGTACACCATCGTGTAAATAATAACTTGCAAATTCTCAGTAGTGTCATCAATATTTATTTGACTGAAACGGAACATATAGATGCAGAAACTTTAAGAGAAATTAAAAATAAAATTCAAACTTTATCTTCTATTCACTTAATATTACTGAAATCTGTAGAAAATAATAAGACCAAAGTTATAGACTTCTTACTGGATTTAATTGCATCAATTCGCTACATGAACCAAAGCAATTATTTAATTTTAGAAGCAATCTCCTCCATTTCTTTTTTACCTATGAATACCTTAATTCCATTGGGATTACTGATAAACGAAGTTGTGAATGCTTCTGCAGAATTGTATTGGGAAAAAGGCGAAGCTGTTGAAATTATGATTCATTTGGAAGAAGAAGGAAATGAATTGCTTTTGGTTTTAAAAACAAGTAAAGAATTTCATTTAAAGCAACTCAATAAACTCAAAGCGGTAAATCAAATTTTGATCGAAAGTTATATCAACCAATTAGATGGTGAAAATTTGGCTTCAAAAGATGAATCAATTTTGTGGAAAATCAAATTGTGTCAAATAGAATGAAACTTTCTTATCTTTGATTGAAAATTTGATAGAATATACAATTAATTTACTGAAAATCAGGTATGAATTTTGAAAACTCATTAACTTTTGCACAAAATTTAGATGCACAAGACAGCCTAAAAGACTATAGAAACAGCTTTTTCCTACCAACATTTTTAAATAAAGATGTTAGATATTTCACAGGAAATTCTTTGGGTTTACAAGCAAAATCTACAGCTTCCTACATTCAACAAGAATTAGATGATTGGGCAAAATTTGGAGTGGAAGGACATTTTGATGCGCAAAGACCATGGTTTTCATATCATGAAAATTTAACTGAGAAATTAGCAAAAATAGTTGGAGCGAAAGCAAAAGAAGTTGTTGTAACACATTCATTAACAACAAACTTACATTTATTGATGGTTTCATTTTATCAGCCAACAGGTAAAAGAACCAAAATTTTGTGCGAGGGTAAAGCCTTTCCAAGTGATCAATATGCTTTGGAATCCCAAGTGAAATTTCACAAGCTAGATTTAAAAGAAAATTTGATTGAGATTTTTCCGAGAGAAGGCGAACACACCATCAATGAAGAAGATATTTTATCCAAAATTTCAGAATTAGGCGACGAACTAGCGCTTGTGATGATTGGAGGAGTGAATTATTATACAGGTCAATTATTTGACATTCAAAAAATTACAAAAGCCGCTCATGAAGTTGGTGCAATTGCTGGATGGGACTTGGCCCACGCTGCGGGAAATGTCATTTTAAAATTACACGACTGGGAAGTTGATTTTGCCGCTTGGTGCTCCTACAAATATTTAAATTCATCTCCAGGTGGAGTTTCAGGAATGTTTGTTCACGAAAAACATGCTAAAAAACCAGAGCTTCCTCGTTTTGCAGGATGGTGGGGACACGATAAAGCTACACGTTTTTTAATGGAACCTGGATTTCAACCGATGGAAGGCGCGGAAGGATGGCAATTAAGTAACGCTCCAGTTATTGGAATGGCTGTTCATTTGGCTTCTTTAGATATTTTTGATGCGGTTGGAATGGAAAATTTGCGTGCCAAAAGTGATTCTTTGACAGCTTATTTGGAGTTTATTTTAGATGAGGTTTCAGAAAAAAACAAGGCCAATTGTACCTTAGAAATCATTACGCCAAGAAATCAGAAACAACGTGGCGCTCAAATTTCTCTTTTGATTCACGGTGGAGGTAAACCAGTTTTTGACCTATTAACTGAAAAAGGTGTTATTGCTGATTGGCGTGAACCAAATGTGATTCGCTTGGCTCCAGTGCCGTTATACAATTCTTTTGAAGATGTATATTTCCTTGGAAAACACTTGGATGATGCGATTCAGGAAATTATGGCTAAATAGATTCCTCTTGATTTTTAAGTAAAGTAGTTTTAAAAATTGCGTTAATTAGCGCTTTAATCGGCGTATATCTGCGGGAAAAAATCAATCTACCTCGTTTTCACGAAAAGCGGATGGAATTAAATCTGGGATAATTTTTAAGACCAAAGGCAATAAAAGTGCACCTCCAGGCAATAGAAATATTGCTAAGGCTGGCATACTTTTTACAATGTCTAAGAACTGCGTTTTTACCTTTTCTTTTTCTTCTTTAGTGAGTTCTTTTGAAGTAGATTTTTTAATCAGGGAAACCAATTCTTTACTTTGAGAAAGTTCTTTGGCTAGTTTATCTTTGTTTCTTCCTAAAATTTTAATCCATCGTTTGGAAACGTTTCCGTATAATTTTTCAACGGCATTTGCATTCGATAAAAAGGCAATTTCATCGTTGTGTTTGATGACAAAATTTTCAACCATCACTAAGGTTTCTGTCAATGCGTCGTCAGTAATATCCAAATAATCGCAGAAAAATTTCAAGTAATCTTTTTCTTCCGGATGCGCATCGTGATTGGCGAATATTGTTAAAACAGAAATATCCAGAAGAAAACGGCTAAACAACTCATTTTTAAGACTTTCCTTTGATATCATTGCCAAGGGAATATCTGCATGGAATAAATCTTCTATTTCTTCTTTTTTCTTATCGTGAATTTTGGCCGAAGCTAAAAAAACTTCGAATAAATGTTTTTCTTGGATTTCAATTTTACCATCAGCGTGCGCAGCTAAAATTAAGGCGTAAAGTGCATTTTCAGCATAACTTTCGTAATTGGATAAACCTAAACTTCTTCTGGTACGCATGAATTCATCAAACAAAATGACATCCAAATACACGAAAGTATTACTCAAATAATTTAACCAAATCGCATTTTCAAACAGATTTTTGCGGATTTCAGTTCGTTTTTCAAGTAACTTTTCCAGTTTATGATCTGGTTTTTCTTTCAAATAGAAAGTGAATAACTTTGATATCGTAAAAACACTGTGGTGTTCGTAAAAGTCCAACAGAGAATTGATAAAAGCATCCTCGTTATCTTTGATGATTCCGCCGTTTGACAAATAAACATACAAATGACACTCAAACAACAAAAAAGTCAATTGTTCGTCAGTTGTCCACTTGTTTTCTTTCATGTTTTTGGCAAAAATGTATTCTGATGGATAGCCGAAAACAATTCCAGTTTGCGAAAAAATTAAGTGTTTTAAATGTTGTTTATCCGATGGAAATAAAGGAATCTCCAAAACAATTTCACCTTCTTTGACTAAAGAAAAATATTTTTTTATCCAACCACTTGAACCCGGTGACAACATTGTTTTGTTTTTGAGATGTAAAAATAAGGATATTAGTGGAATAGCTCATGATTTTTGTAAATAATTTAATTTTAACAACCGTTTCTTATCCGTTTTGAAACATTTTTGTGTCTTAAAATCAATTGTTTACAATCAACTGCGCCTTTGAATGCGGCTAGCTCGATGCGGTTTTTTGCCATTTTTCTTGTAGAATACGTTTTATAAAACGTATGCACAAATATAAAAAGTGCAAAAAGCAAGTCGACTAATAGCAGCAAAAGGGAATTCGCAGCCAAAACTAAGAGATGATTTAACCGTTAAGCAACTATTTTGTAATTGAAAATAAACTATTTAGCGTTTTTCAACACTCTATTTTCTGCGGGAATAGCTTTGTTTTTATTAGCTAACTGTCCGCAAGCTGCATCGATGTCTTTTCCACGACTTCTTCTCACGTTGACAATCATATTTCGTTCTTCCAAAAAGGCAGCGAAAGCGTTTACTTTGGCCGTGTCTGCTTGTTGAAATTCGCCATCATCGATTGGATTGTATTCAATAATGTTGATTTTGCAGGGAACACATTTACTAAAGTTGGCTAACTCTTGCGCGTCTTCTAGCGAATCGTTGAAATTTTTGAAAATGATGTATTCAAAAGTTACTCGAGAACCTGTTTTTTCATGAAAATAAATCAAAGCTTCTTTTAAAGATTCCAAGTTGTTACTTTCGTTGATTTCCATGATTTTATCGCGCTTGGCATCATTTGCTGCATGTAAAGAAAGGGCCAAATTGAATTTTACTTCATCGTCACCCAATTTTTTAATCATTTTGGCAATTCCAGCAGTAGAAACAGTGATTCTACGAGGCGAAATTCCCAAACCTTCTTCAGAACAAAGCATTTCTGTCGAGCGTAAAACATTGGCGTAATTCAATAAAGGTTCGCCCATTCCCATGTATACGATATTCGTCAATTGCTGGTTGTAACGCGATTCCGCTTGATTTTTGAGGTAAACAACTTGATCAACAATTTCTCCTGGAGATAAATTTCGAAGTAATTTCAATCTTCCAGTAGCGCAAAAAAGACAGCTCAAACTGCAACCAACTTGAGAGGAAATACAAGCTGTGGTGCGATTTGTTGTAGGAATCAAAACTCCTTCAACGACTTTACCTTTTTCGATTTCAAAAGCGCATTTAATTGTTTTGTCCTTGCTGATTTGTTGGTCGTCCAAGACAATTTTGTCGATGTAAAAATGTTCTTCTAGTTTATCGCGTAAAGCCTTACCTAGATTTGACATTTCCTCAAAAGTTCCAGCATTTTTTTTCCACAACCATTCAAAAACTTGTTTGGATCGAAATGATTTTTCGCCAAACTTAGCCAACTCTTCTTGTATTTGAGTCAGGTTTAAGTTTCTGATATTGATTTTGGAGTTTTTCACTGGAAATTTTTTACAAAGGTAAGGAAATTAAATATTATTACAGATGTAATCTAAATCCAACCTTGGCAACTAGCGTAAAAATCTCTAAATCATAATTAATCGTTGAATTATAAGTGGAGTGAAATTCACCTTTTGCAGTGGTGTAATATTGTCCTAATTCAAAATAAAGACTTTTTTCTTCGTATTTCATTTGGTAACCAATTCCTGCTTCCATGAATTTTGCTTTAAATGCATCATCGGGTGAAACTCCTTTGGTATCTAAACCAAAAGACCTGCCGTATTTCCCGTAGAGGTAAATTGCTCTTTTTGAGTTGCTGGCTAAAAAAACGCTTGTGGTAAAATACATGGGATAAGACCACATTTTGAGTATGTGTTTATCTGATGTGGAAAAAATGGGATATTTGTTTCTGTGAAATCCATTTCCAACACCAATGGTAAAATATTGCCTTACTTGAAAATTAAGTTCTAAATCCCAAGCGAAATTTCTAAATCCAAAACCTTGATAAAACTTAAGATTGAATCTACTTTTTTCATATTCTCTATAGAGCGGTTTAGCCAAGGGTGAAATTGGCACATTTTGCTCAAATGCAGATAAAGTTTTAGAAGAAATTAAGCACAAACAAAAAATTAAGCGCAGGATAAAATTCATTACTGAAATAATCCAGATTAATATAAAAGTTTTCCTACAGAACTTAAGCTCAAGGTATTCCAATCAATTAGAAATTCTTGTATCCCATTTGTATTTGACAAAATTAGAATATTTGGATTGTTTGGATGGATCATAATATCATAAGCAACAACCCCAGGAATGTTAAATTCTTTTTTTAATTTATTTGGATTTGAGGCATCAAAAATTGTTAGACCGTTTTGTCCTTCACCAACAAATAAATAGTTGTTTGCCATACATAATCCATATGGACTTAGCATTTCAATACTTTTTAATTCTATAGGATTATTTTCATTTGAGATGTCTACCAAATTTAAAGTATTTTCTCCGCCACCGTGACATCCTTCATTGTCAACAGATCGTAAGGTGTAATAAGCAACTTCACCTCTAGGTAAAACTGGATCGCATGATTCCTCATGGGCAAGCGAAGAAATTTCTACAGGGGCTGATGGATTATCTGCATTGTAAATGGTCATAGATGTCATTGAACCTAGAAATAATCTATTTTCAGTTCCATAAATTGTCTCTGTTGTTGCGTCAATTTTTAGAGTTGAAACTTGGCTGAAGCTTGCATCATTTGAAATCACATGCATCACATCATCTTCGATTACATACACAAAACCAAATTCAGCCGCAATGCGATTTAATGTTCCTTTTGAATGGCTGTTTCCTCCTGCAAATGTTGATGGAATTTGAGAAACAGGAATAACTTCTTTCAAAAAGTCTAGGTGTAATTTACCTGCTTTTTTAATTTCTTTTGCTTCAGTACTGTTGACTTCAAATTTGTCAGTTGCAGTTTCATATTTGAAACCTAATAATTGTTGTCCTTTGTCATTTTCTAAAGGCTCCCAGAAAACATTTTCAGCTCTGCTCACAAGAATTGGGTCATATACATTCGTGATATCTATTTTTAAGAAGTCATACACATTTGCTACATATAAAAAATTATCTTTCACATAAAAATCTCTTAAAAAAGGAAGTTGAATAAAAGACATTCTTTGTGGATTTTGCATGTCTGTATTGTCGTAAATATGAATTCCTTTGTTTGATTCACTTACAAGTACAAAATCACTTCCAATGTAAAAGTTTTTTGGTTTGATTAACTCTTGTTTCTTTATTAATAAAGGAAGTTGTCTAATAGAATCTAAACTCCCATAGACTGCTGTTGCTTTATCATAAGTCATAGATATTTCACCTTTTGTTTTTATACAAGAAGCAAACAAAATAACGAGTGCGCTGAAGTAGAATAAATTTTTCATAATGCGATAAAATTAATAAATCAAAACAAGCAAAAATTAAGCCAAAATATTGATGCTAAAAATCTTAGCAACTAAATTGACTTTTATAAAATTTGAATCGAAAGTTACAAAAGAATTTTGAAATAAAAAATTTTCGACCAAACTTATTAACAAGTAGTTCTGACTTTTCAACAATTTTAACAATTGCTACCACTTTCTACCACCAAGAGTAAATTTTCCTAATTTCAATAAAATCAGTACTTTTTAAAAAATAGTGTAACCTTTTGTTCGTGTTTGTCGTTTCAAGTTATTAACAAAGTGTAAATTGGTGGTAAAAAGTGGAGATTTTCTCTTAATTTTACCCATTATTTTCCGTTATGGCAGGTTTAGTAGGTGAGTTTGAATTGAAGTTGGACGAAAAAGGTCGCTTCATGTTTCCATCAAGTTTGAGGAAGCAAATTTCTCCTGCTGCCCAAGAAAATTTTATGCTGAACAAAGGTTTTGAGGATTGTTTGACACTGTACCCAATGAATGAATGGGAAAAAGTAAGTGCTAAATTGTCTAAAATGAATTTGTTCAACCCAAAAAACAGAATGTTCTACCGTTTGTTTCACCATGGTGCGAAAGCAATTGCCTTGGATGCTGCGGGAAGAGTTCTGATTCCAGTGTCCTTAAGTGAGCGCGTTGGATTGGGTAAGGAAGTTGTGTTGAATGCATACAACGACCGCATAGAAATCTGGGACAAAACCAAATACTTCAATATGATTGAGGGTAACATGACGGACTTCGCTGATTTGGCGGATGAAGTAATGGGTAATTTGGGAAATGACGACGAACAATAACACATATCACATACCAGTAATGCTAAACGAGTGTTTGGATGCATTGAATATCAATCCAGATGGCGTTTACGTTGATGTTACCTTTGGTGGTGGCGGTCACTCTCGTGCAATTTTCGAAAAATTAAGTCCAAAAGGAAAATTGATTGTTTTTGATCAAGATCCTGATGCGCAAAAAAACGCTTGGGAAGCCGAGAATTTTCATTTCATTCCAGCCAATTTTTCCTTCTTAAAAAATTATATCCGTGTACTTGGAATCAAAGAAGTAGATGGAATTTTAGCCGATTTGGGAGTTTCTTCACACCAGTTTGATGAAGGAAATCGTGGATTTTCAATTCGCACGGATGATGTCTTGGATATGCGTATGAATCAACAAGGTGAATTGTCGGCAAAAACAGTTGTCAATACGTATACGGAAGAAGAATTAATCAAGATTTTACGCAAATACGGAGAAGTAGATTTCCCTGGAAAAATTGCTGGTACGATTTGTCGTGCTCGCTCTAGAGGAAAATTAAAAACAACCGGTGAATTGATTGAAGTCTTAGCTACAATTGCACCAAAATTCAAAGAACATAAATTTTACGCTCAGGTGTTTCAGGCGATTCGCATGGAAGTAAACCAAGAAGTTGATGTTTTGGAGAAATTTCTTTTGCAAACTCCTGAAGTTTTGAAAGTCGGTGGTAGATTGGTTGTCATGTCCTACCATTCTTTGGAAGATAGATTGGTGAAAAATTTCATGAAACGCGGAAATTTAGATGGAAGCATCGAAAAAGATTTTTACGGCAATGTTTTAAAACCTTTAACTGAAGTTACGCGAAAACCAATTTCACCTAGTGAAGCAGAAATAGAATTAAACTCTCGTGCTCGAAGCGCGAAATTAAGAATTGCAGCCAAAAATGGATAATCAGTACATCGATAAGGACCAATTGGCTGCTGAAGAACAAGCAAAAAAGCAACGTGAACCTAAGCCAAAAGAGAAGAAAGTTAAAGTAAAAGGAAAAACAAATATTGTTGTTCAAATTTTGAATGGGGAAATCTTAACCAAAGATGTGGTTTTAAATAATTTGGGTTTTGTGTTTTTCTGCATTTTATTGCTGATTTTATTGGTTGCAAAAGGGTATTTAGGAAAACAATTGACAAAGGATATTGATACCTCCTTAAAAAAATTAGATGCTTCAACAGCTGAGTATGTTGAGTCAAAAGCACGTTTGGAAGAAAAAACAACCCGTTATGAATTGGTTAGAAAACTCGAGCCAATTGGATTAAAAGAAACAACAAAACCTGCAAAGGTGATTAGAATAAAAACTGTCAAAAAATAGTGAAAGAAAAAAAAGACATATTATGGAGAGCTTACCTGATTTACTTCGGGTTTGTTGCTATTATGTTTATTGTCATTGGCAAAACTTTCAGTATTCAGTCTGACGGTGTCAAAACTGTTTTAATTGGTGGAAATTCTGAGGAAAAAATTCCAACGCGAACGGTAAAACGAATTCCACGAAGAGGTGAAGTTTTAGATATCAATAGAACTCCTTTGGTGACTTCTGTATCTTTTTTCGATATTCACATGGATCCGACGGTTTGTAAACAAGAGGATTTCGACAAAAACATCATGGAATTGAGCCAAAAATTAAGCGCTATGTTTCCGCAGATGTCAGCAAGAGAATACGAAAATCATATTCGCAAAGGAAGGTCGAGAGGAAACCGTTATTTATTGATTAAAAGTAAAATCACCAACGAACAACGTAATCGCTTACGCACTTTTCCAATTTTTAATTTAGGTAGAAACCGCGGTGGTTTGATTGATACGGAGGAAACCATTATTCGTAAACGTCCGCATGGAGAATTATTGAAAAGAACAATCGGATATTACCAAAAAAACAGCAAGGAAGAATTACGTGTTGGAATAGAAGGTTCATTTCATGAATATTTGGTTGGAGAACCAGGTTTGGAAATCGAACAACAAATATCAACCGGTTGGAAAAAAACAGGTCAAATTGTAAAAGACGCAGTTGAAGGAGCAAATATTGTTACATCCTTCGACATCAGTATTCAGGAAGTTGCCCATACAGAATTGATGCGTCAGTTGAAAAATACGAATGCCAAAAGTGGTTCTGTAATCGTGATGGATGTTAAAACTGGTTTTGTAAAAGCCATTGTGAATCTAACACAAGCATCTGATGGCGAATATTATGAATTGTATAATCAAGCAGTAGGTTCTAAAGAAGTTCCAGGTTCTACTTTTAAATTGGCTTCTCTTATGGCTGCTTTGGAAGATAAAAAGTTCAACATAAATGATACGGTTGAAACAGCAACAAAATACACGTATTACGGTGACAATACTTTAAATGAAGCTCACAATAATTATTATGGTCGGGTAACCATAAAACGTGCGTTCGAATTGTCGTCAAATGTTATTTCAAGAATTATTTATAAAGCATACCGTAACGAACCGGAAACTTTTGTCAACCGTTTAAAATCATTTGGTTTAAGTGAGCCATTGGGAGTTGATATCATTGGAGAACCAAAACCAACTTTGTATGCACCGGGAGACAAAAATTGGTCTGGAATTTCCTTGCCTTGGATGGCTGTTGGATATGAAGTGCAATTAACTCCCTTACAAACCTTAACTTTTTACAATGCTGTTGCCAATAACGGAAAAATGGTAAAACCTCAGTTTGTAAAAGAAATTGTGCGTGGAACAGAGGTTGTGAAAAACTTCAGACCAATCGTTTTAAGAGAGAAAATTTGCTCGGATCAGACCTTAAAAATTCTTCAAAGTTGTTTGGAAGGCGTAATGAAAACAGGAACAGGAAAAAACTTAACCTCTTCTTATTTTGAAATTGCTGGAAAAACGGGTACTGCCGAAATCTTAAATGATGACATGAAATATGGTGCTAAAGGCGAAAAAAAATACATGGCATCTTTTGTGGGTTATTTTCCTGTACAAGATCCAATGTATTCCTGTATTGTTTCAATTTCTGCTTCGGGTGAAAACATTTATGGAGCAACGGTTTCGGGAACTGTATTCTCAAAAATTGCAAATAAAGTTTATGCGGGAAGTTTGAAACATCATCAAGCGATTAACGAAGCTAAAAAAGCAGTTTTCGATGCTCCTTTTTCTAAAAATGGTAACAGATATGATTTACAAAAAATCTTAAATCATTATGGAATTAAATTCGAGCAAGATGCAGAATCAGAATGGGTTTCAACGAAAGCTGTAGAACAAAAAATAGAATTCCACCAACGATTTGTCAATAAAAAAACGGTTCCAAATGTGATTGGAATGTCAGCAAAAGATGCCGTTTATTTAATTGAAAATACAGGAATGAGTGCACGAGTAATGGGATACGGAAAAGTAACAAAACAAACCGTGCCACCCGGAACACCAATTTTTGAAGGTGGATTAATAGAATTAATATTAGAAAGATGAGAACTTTAGAAGAAATATTACACGGAGTAACTTTCTCTTTACATAGTGGAACCTTAAATGAAAGTTTCACGAACTTGGTATTTGATTCTCGTCAAGCAAATGCTGATTCTATATTTTTCGCTATAAAAGGTACAACTTCTGATGGACATGATTTCATTCCAAAAGTAATTGAACAAGGTTGTAAAATTATTATTTGTGAAAAAGCAATTGAAAATAATGACATTACACAAATAATTGTCGATGATTCCGCTAAAGTTTTGGCACTTTGTGCATCTAATTTTTATGAGAATCCGTCTACAAATTTAGCTTTAGTTGGAATTACTGGAACAAACGGAAAAACGACTTGCGTTACACTTTTACACCAATTATTTTTGGATTTAGGTTATAAAGTTGGTTTGATTTCTACAGTTGTCAACAAGATTAATACAACCGAAATTCCTTCCACGCATACAACTCCAAATCCAATCGCTTTGAATGCTTTGTTAGCGCAAATGGTTGACGAAGGTTGTGATTATTGTTTTATGGAAGTGAGTTCTCATTCAGTTGTACAACACAGAATTACTGGTTTGACTTTCAAAGGTGCTGTTTTCACAAATATTACCCACGACCATTTGGATTACCATGGAACTTTCCAAGAATACATCAAAGCGAAAAAGGGATTTTTTGATCAGTTGAATAAAGATGCTTTTGCATTAACAAACATTGACGATAAAAATGGTATGGTGATGTTGCAGAATACTAAAGCAACTAAACACAGTTACGCCTTAAAAACTCCTTCGGATTTCAAAGCGAAAGTCATTGAAAATCAATTTTCAGGTTTGGTTTTAAACATCAATGGTTTCGAGGTGTGGACAAGATTAATTGGAGATTTCAACGCCTATAATTTATTGGCTGTTTATGGTGTTGCTTTGTTGTTAGAACAAGATAAAATGGAAGTTTTAACCATTTTGAGCAAATTAGAATCTGTGTCAGGAAGATTCCAATTTATTCAATCTAAAGGTGGAATTACAGCCATTGTGGATTATGCACATACGCCAGATGCTTTGGAAAATGTCTTGAAAACGATTTCTAACATCCGCACCAAAAATGAAACAGTTTACACAGTTGTTGGCTGTGGTGGTGATCGCGACAAAGCGAAACGTCCAAAAATGGCTGCAATAGCTTGTGAATTAAGTGACAAAGTGATTATTACTTCAGATAATCCACGCTCTGAAGATCCAGCAGTTATTATCGAAGAAATGATGCAAGGAGTTGAAGGACATCATTTCAAAAAAACATTATCGATTCAAGACCGAGAACAAGCAATAAAAACAGCAGTTTCAATGGCAGAAGAAAACGACATTATCCTCATTGCTGGGAAAGGTCACGAAACATACCAAGAAATCAAAGGCGTAAAACACGATTTTGATGATTTAAAAATTGTAAAAGAACTATTTGTAAAACTAGAAAAATAAATATTGAAGTGAGGTTTAGTTTCTCCCCTTGAGGGGAGATTAAGAGGGGTGACACATAAAATTAATCAAGTCCTCCCCCTTTATCCCCCTCCGAAGGGGAAGCAGACACCACAAAACTTTTAACTTAAAAGAACATGTTATATTACTTATTCGACTATTTAGATTCAATGAATTTCCCAGGAGCGGGATTATTTCAATTTATTTCGTTTAGAGCATCGATGGCTTTAATTGCATCTTTAATTATTTCAATTGTTTTTGGTAAACGCTTGATTAACTTATTGAGAAGGCAGCAAATTGGTGAAACGGTACGTGACTTAGGTTTAGCTGGTCAAATTGAAAAATCAGGTACGCCAACCATGGGTGGTTTAATTATTTTGGGAGCGATTTTAGTTCCAACCTTGCTTTTTGCCAAACTACATAATGTGTATGTGATTACCATGTTGATTGCAACTGTTTGGCTAGGAGCAATTGGATTTTTGGATGATTACATCAAAGTTTTTAAGAAAAATAAAGAAGGTTTAGCTGGAAAATTCAAAGTTGTTGGTCAAATTGGAGTAGGAATTATTGTTGGCTGTATTTTGTATTTTAGTTCGGATGTGCAAGTTCATAAGCGTGTTTCTATCAATCATAAAATACAACCAAATGAAAAAATCGTAACGTACAAACATTCGGATTTCACGAAAGATTCAACAACGATGTGGATTGAAACTAGAGATATGACAACAACGATCCCTTTCATCAAAGGAAATGAATTCAACTACAATTGGTTGATTGGTGATATCGATAAATCTTACGGCTGGTTGTTGTTTATTCCATTGGTAATTTTTATCGTAATTGCTGTTTCGAATGGCGCCAACATGACTGACGGTTTAGATGGACTAGCTTCTGGAACTTCTGCGATTATTGGAATCGTGTTAGCTGTATTTGCATACGTTTCTTCAAATATTCGATTTTCAGATTATTTGGATGTAATGTACATTCCTATGGCTGAGGAAATGGTAATTTTTATAGCCGCCTTTGTGGGAGCTTGTGTCGGATTTATGTGGTACAACTCCTATCCAGCTCAAGTTTTCATGGGTGATACAGGAAGTTTGGCTCTAGGAGGAATCATTGCTGTTTTTGCTATTTCTATCCGCAAGGAATTATTAATTCCTGTTTTATGCGGAGTGTTTTTAGTTGAGAATTTATCTGTAATCATGCAAGTTGGCTGGTTTAAATTTACTAAAAAACGTTACGGTGAAGGAAGAAGAATATTTCTCATGGCACCCCTACATCATCATTATCAGAAAAAAGGTTTACATGAAGCAAAAATTGTATCCCGCTTTTGGATTGTAGCAGTTTTATTGGCAGTTATAACCATAGTGACATTAAAATTAAGATAATATGAAATCATGGTAGGAATTTGTAACGGTTTAAGATTTTAAACCGGTTCAAAACCCAAATGAATGAACATTAAAAATGGAAAATAAAAATAAAAATATATCAATTTTAGGCGCTGGCGAAAGTGGTGTCGGTACAGCTTTTTTGGCTAAAGAAAAAGGATGGAATGTTTTTGTTTCAGATTTTGGTCACATAAAAGAAGAATTCCAAAATGAATTAAATGATTTAGGAGTTGAATGGGAGCAAGGAAAACACGATTTCGAGCGCATTTTATCTTCTGATTTAATCGTTAAGTCTCCAGGTATTTCTCCTAAAACAGAAATCATCAAACAAGCTGTAGCCAAAGGAATTAAAATTGTTTCTGAAATTGAGTTTGCTGGATATTATAATAAAGCCAAAACAATTTGTATCACAGGTAGTAATGGAAAAACTACTACAACAATGTTGACCTATCATGTTTTACAAAAAGCGGGATTAAAAGTTGGATTAGCAGGAAATGTTGGAAAAAGTTTTGCCAAACAAGTTGCTCAAGAGAATTTTGATTGGTACGTTTTGGAACTAAGTAGTTTTCAGTTGGATGACATGTTTGAGTTCAAAGCGGATGTTTCCATTTTATTAAACATTACACCTGATCATTTGGATCGCTACAACTATGAAATGCAGAATTATGTTGATTCAAAATTGCGCATTATTCAAAATCAAAGCGAAAATGATTGGTTTATCTACAATGCTGACGATGAAACAATTGTAAACGAAATAAAAAAGAGAATGCCCAAAGTTAAATTAGCTCCATTCTCGATAAAAACAAAACAAGAGCAAGGCGCTTTTGCAGATGAAAAACAAATAACAATAAATATAAAAGAACAATTCACTATGTCAATTCACGATTTAGCATTAAAGGGTAAGCACAATACCCAAAATTCTCTCGCTTCTGGTTTAGCAGCGAAGATACTTGACATCAGAAATGACGTCATCCGTCAAAGTTTTGAGGACTTTGTAAACGTTGAACACCGTTTGGAATTTGTTGCCAAAGTAAATGGCATTGAATTCATCAACGATTCTAAAGCAACAAACATCAACTCATCTTGGTTTGCCCTAGAAAGCATGGACAAACCAACTGTTTGGATTGTTGGTGGTGTTGATAAAGGAAACGATTACAACGAACTAAAAGCCTTAGTTCAAGAAAAAGTAAAAGCAATTATTTGTCTGGGAACTGAAAACCAAAAAATTATTGAGGCTTTTTCTGGAGACGTTGAAACAATTGTTGAGGCTGGTTCCGCTATGGAAGCTGTTGCTTACGGCTATCGTTTGGCTAAAAAAGATGAGACAGTTTTACTTTCTCCTGCATGCGCGAGTTTTGATTTATTCGAAAACTATGAAGACAGAGGGAATCAGTTTAAAAATGCTGTAAGATCCTTGTAAGGGTTTAAAATTTTAAACCCTTACAAATCTCACCTACAAATACAGAAGATTTATGGAAAAAACGACTAATAAAATCATAGATGCGCAAGAGCAATTGTTGCAAGCGCGCCAGCAAAATTTAGAAAACCAAGTTGTTGGAGCTTTACGATCTCATGGAAAATTATGGGGAATGGATGTTTTTTCTTGGTACAAGCCAAGTTTGTACGAGTTGGAAAATACATTATCTAGTTTTCCTTCTCCAATCTGCTGGTTTGCAAATGAAAATGATGTCTTGAAATTATTGAAGGAAGAAAAATATTGGATGACAAATGTCAAACAAATTTGTACTTACGATGGAGCTGGATTTAAATTGCCAAATGAAGTGTTGGATGGTATTGAATTGATTTTAGGTGCAGCAGAAATTGATGATGCCTTAGCAATTATGAAATCAATCTCTAAAAACAAAGGAATTTTATTATTCACTAGTTCTGGCGAAGATTGGCATGTTGCAAAAAATAAATTTGAAGACTTCTTAAAGGAAAATCAAACAAAGTAAAAAGTGAAAAACGTTTTAACAAAATATTTTAAGGGCGATACAGTTATATGGGTGATTTCACTTGTATTGCTTGGAATGTCTTTGTTGACCGTTTATAGTTTTGTTCCAATCTTGGTTAAAATTGAAGGAGGAACACCTTTTAAATATTTGTTTAAACATATTATTTACGTAGCAATTGGGATTTTTGTAATGCGTTGGATTCATAAAAAAGATCCTGTATTTTTCTCCAAATTTGCTCGTTTTGGCTTTTATGTTGCGATTGCTTTACTGATTTTCACCTTTTTCTTTGGTACAAAAGTGAATGATGCAGGTCGATGGATTAAAATTCCTTTTGTAGGTTTAACTTTCCAGTCTTCCGATTTTGCTAAGTTGGCTTTGATTATTTATGTCTCCAAATTATTAGATAGAAAAAAAGATTTGTTACACTCATGGAAAGATGGTTTTTGGCCGATTATGTTTCCGATTATTGTTATTTGTGGATTGATTGTGAAGGATAACTTCTCGACCGCTGCAATTGTCTTTGCTTTGAGTTTAACGCTTTTATTTATCGGTAGAGTGCCTTTTGGGAAATTATTTTCTTTAATTGCAGGAGGGATTTTATTGTTTTCTCTGGTAATTGTTGTACATAAAGCAGCTCCAAGTTTAAATTTGTTGCCACGTTATGAAACATGGGAAAATCGTTTGTTTAATCGATTTGATGAGACAAAAGATATTGTAGACAATGCTCAAGCTTTAAATGCGGAATTAGCCATTTATAACGGCGGGATTTTTGGTCAAGGAGTAGGGGATGGAAAATTGAAAGAGTATATTCCTGAAGCTTATGCCGATTTTTATTTTTCAAGTTTTGTGGAAGAATTTGGATTTATCTCTGCCCTAATTTTAATTCTTGCCTACCTGATTTTATTGTATCGCATCATTCGAATTGCTTTAAAATCAGATAAATTTTTTGAAACGTACATGTTACTCGGAATTGGAATTTTAATTCTAACTCAAGCCTCAGTAAATATGTTGGTTTGTACAGGTGTTTTTCCAGTAACGGGTCAAAATATGCCATTGCTTGCCATGGGAGGATCAGGTTTAATTATGACTTGCGTGGCTTTGGGAATTGTACAAAGTGTTGCCTACTCACAGCAAAAGAAAACAGAAAAAGTCGAAACTGAAAATATTATAAAAAATGAAGATTAATAAAGTCATCATATCTGGAGGTGGCACGGGTGGACATATTTTTCCAGCTGTTGCTATCGCGAATGAAATCAAACGACGTAATCCTGAGGTAGATATTTTGTTTGTTGGTGCTTTGGGTAAAATGGAAATGGAAAAAGTTCCACAAGCTGGTTATAAAATCATTGGTTTGCCTATCGCTGGTTTTCAACGTAAATTTACTTTTTCAAATTTTTTATTGCCATTTAAGATTATAAAAAGTTTGATGATGGCTTCTAAAATCATCAACGATTTCAAACCTCAAGTGGTGATTGGAGTTGGAGGTTATGCTTCAGGTCCAACTTTGCGCGCTGCAATTTCAAAAGGAATACCAACTTTGGTGCAAGAACAAAATTCCTTTCCTGGTAAAACAAATAATATTTTAGCTGGAAAAGTAAATACTATTTGTACAGCATACGAAGGTTTAGAAAAATTCTTTCCAAAAGAAAAAATTGTTTTGACTGGAAATCCTGTCCGTTCAGAAATGGTTCAAATTGATGGTAAAAGGGAGGAAGCATTTTCTTTCTTTGGTTTGGATGTAGCGAAAAAAACAATTTTAATCGTTGGTGGAAGTTTAGGCGCACGTACTTTGAATGAAAGTTTAATCGCCCACTTGGATAAATTTGAAAATTCCGACACCCAAGTTTTATGGCAGTGTGGGAAATTTTACTATCCTCAATTAAAAGAAAATGAAGCAATAAAAACTAACAAAGCAATTCATTTAAACGAATTTATATTTAGAATGGATTTAGCTTACGCTGTTGCTGATGTTATCATTTCAAGAGCAGGTGCCATTTCTGTTTCTGAATTGTGTTTGATTGATAAAGCAACAATTTTAGTGCCTTCACCAAACGTAGCAGAAGATCATCAAACTAAAAACGCCATGGCTTTGGTCAACAGGAGCGCTGCTATTTTGATAAAAGATGCAGTTGCTAGAGAACAATTGATTCCTGCAGCTTTAGATTTATTGAATGACAATGCAAAACAAGAAGAACTAATACAAAATATTAAACAACTCGGTTTGCCAAAAGCAACTGAGGATATTGTGAATGAAATTGAGAAGATAGTATAAGAGGAAGTTTGGGCAATTCCTCCCTTGAGGGAGGATAAAGGTGGGTGACCTAAGTAGTTTTTAATTTGTCACCCCTCTCAATCTCCCCTCAAGGGGAGAGGCAAGAACCTCGGAAAAGAGAAAAAATGAAAGATTTAAACACATACAAAAACATATATTTCCTAGGCATCGGTGGAATTGGGATGTCTGCTCTTGCGCGTTATTTTAATCTAAGAAATTTTAATGTTGCAGGTTATGACAAAACTCCTTCACCTTTAACAGATGAATTACAAAAGGAAGGAATTAATTGTCATTTTGAAGATTTGGATACAAATGTTCCAAGTGAATTTCAAGACAAAACCAATACTTTAGTTATTTATACACCAGCTATTCCAAAAGGTTTAGGAGAATTAGTTTATTTCCAAGAACAAGGATTTGATTTGTTAAAACGTGCTCAAGCTTTAGGTTTGATTACTAAAAACTCTAAAGGTTTAGGAGTTGCGGGCACGCACGGGAAAACAACTACAAGTACCATGTTGACGCATATTTTGAATGATTCACATCTAAAATGTTCTGCGTTTTTAGGTGGAATTTCTGCTAACTTCGCTTCCAATTTTGTTTCTTCAACAACTTCAGATTATACGGTTATTGAAGCAGATGAATTTGATCGTTCCTTTTTACAACTGTCGCCTTTTGCTTCGATTATTACTTCAACTGATGCTGATCATTTGGATATTTATGGTGATGCCTCTGTGTTTTTAGAAGGTTTTCAATTGTATGCCAATCAAATTCAGGAACTTGTTGTGATGAAAAAGGGTTTGAATTTAAGTTCAAAAGCTAAGATTGTTTCTTATGCCATCAATGAAGATGCGGATTACATCGGAAATAATATCAAAATTCAGCAAGGAAGATTTTTTATAGATGTTGTTACTACAAGTAAAAATTGGCTAGCAGTTGAATTGGGTTTACCTGGAATTCATAATGCTGAAAATGCAGTCGCTTGTATTGCTTTATGTGAGTATTTAGGATTGTCTGAAGAAGAAATCCGACATGGCTTAAGAACTTTTAAAGGTGTAAAAAGAAGATTTGAATACCAAATTCGAACTGAAAACTTAGTTTACATTGATGATTATGCACATCATCCAACTGAAATTAAAGCTTTAGTTGATTCGATAAAATTGATTTATCCGAATAAAAAAATAACAGGAATTTTTCAACCACATTTATTCTCTAGAACAAGAGATTTTATGGATGCTTTTGCTCATGAATTGTCGCAATTAGATGAATTGATTTTGATGCCAATTTATCCTGCGAGAGAGGAGCCAATTGAAGGAATTACAAGTGAATTTGTTTTGTCAAAATGCACAAATAGTGTAAAAGCAGTTTTAAGTCCGCAAGAAGCGATTGATAAAGTAACAAAAATCAAAGATGGCGTTATTTTGACAATTGGTGCTGGAGATATCGATCGCATTGTTCCAAAAATTAAATCAATTCTTCTAAGCGAATGAGAAAATGGTTAAAAATAGCAGCTTGGGTAATCTTTGCAGTTCTTGTGATTGTGGGATTGAGCATGTCTACTTCTTTCCAAAAAGATTTGGAAACGGAGAAACCTGCCATTTTTATTCATGTGGAAGGTGAAAATGCTTTTTTGACGGAAAATGAAGTCTATACCCGATTGACGCGAAACAATTTAGTTTATCCAGGACAAAAATTCGATAAATTGAATGTCAAAGCCATTGAAGAATACCTTAAATCGATGTCCGAAATCAAGACTTGTAAGGTGTATCAAAATTTGGGAAAAAAGTGGAATATTGACATTGAAATTAGAAAACCGATAGCGCGAATTTTTAATTTATCAGGTGATTCTTATTATTTAGATGACTTAGGTCACACGATGGCGGTCTCTCCATTGTATACCGCTAGAGTTGTGGTTGTTACAGGAAATATTCCGGATTCAAAACACTCTATTCCAGTTGATAAAATTATTAACAATGATACCTTGAAAACTAAATATTTTTTAGATGATATCTATCGAATTTCTAGTTATGTTTGTAACGATCCCTTATTGAGTGCTCAAATAGGGCAAATTCACCGTGAAAAAAATGGAGATTTTGTTCTTATCCCGCAAGTGGGCTCGCATACAATAATTTTCGGATCAGCTTTTTCGGATGCTGAAGTTGAAGAGAAATTTAAAAAATTAAAGGTGTTCTACGACGAAGGACTACCTTTTGAAGGTTGGAATAAATACGATATCATCAATTTGAAGTATAAAAAGCAAATTGTTTGTAAAAAAATAAAGGAAGAAGAATTATGACTACAGTAATTGTTGGATTAGACATTGGAACGACAAAAATTGCTTGTTTCGTAGGTACCAAAAACGAACATGGCAAGATTGAAATTTTATCTATGGGGAAAAGTGAATCCCTTGGAGTTTCTCGTGGAATGGTTTCAAATATTAACAATACTGTTGAGTCTATCAAATTGGCAGTTGAAGAGGCAAAGTCACGCTTAAGTGGTGAATTAATTATTCGCAACGTAATCGTTGGTATTGCTGGTCAACACATTAAAAGTTTACAACACAGAGGAATTTACACACGTCAACAAAACGACACAGAAATTGCTCAAAAAGATATTGATGCTTTAATTGAAGACATGTATCGTTTGGTTATGCAACCAGGTGAAGCAATTATTCACGTTTTACCACAAGAA
Source organism: Flavobacteriia bacterium (assembly GCA_046303515.1). GTDB lineage: Bacteria > Bacteroidota > Bacteroidia > Flavobacteriales_D > Crocinitomicaceae > M2408. The sequence continues at coordinate 59,201 of JBKCGI010000022.1, forward strand.
TATATTGTTGATAGCGAACAAGGAATTAAAGATCCAATTGGAATGTCAGGTGTGCGTTTGGAAGCAAATTTCCACATCATCACAGGTCAATTAACAGCTGCAATGAACATCAACAAATGTGTTCAACGCGCTGGATTAGAAGTGAAAGATACGATTTTGGAGCCTTTAGCATCTGCTGAAGCTGTTTTGTCTGAAGAGGAAAAAGACGCTGGAATTGTTTTAGTTGACATCGGCGGAGGTACAACTGATATTGCCATTTTCCATGAGGGAATCATTCGTCATACTGCCGTTATTCCTTTTGGAGGAAATGTGATTACGGACGATATCAAAGAAGGTTGTTCAATCATGCGTAAACAAGCTGAAAAGTTAAAAATGCGTTTTGGATCAGCACTTTCTAGTGAAAGTCAAGAAAATGAAGTTGTTTGCATTCCTGGTTTAAGAGGAAGAGAGCCGAAAGAAATTTCAGTTAAAAACTTAGCAAGCATTATTCAAGCAAGAATGGAAGAAATCATAGAACATGTTTACTATGAAATCAGAAATTCAGGATACGAGAAAAAATTAATTGGTGGAATTGTTGTTACAGGAGGTGGTTCTCAGTTGAAACACATTACTCAATTATTTGAATTTATAACTGGAATGGATACACGAATTGGATATCCAACAGAACATTTAGGAAGTTCAAATAATTTCGAAAACTTAACTAGTCCAATGTACTCAACAGGAATTGGTTTGGTAATCAAAGGATTCGAAAAAAATGAAAAAACAAAAACAGTAAAAGAAGAGGAAGTAGTCATTAAGGGCAAAAAAGTAAAAACACATTCTGAAGGTGATGCAAAAAAGGGATCTTTTTTCGAGTCTATCATCAAAGGTGTGAAGAATGTTCCGAACATGTTTACTGACGAAGATTAAAAGTAATTAACATTAACTAAAAAATAAAAAACATGGAGTTCGATTTACCAAAGGAAATTAATTCAATCATTAAAGTGATTGGAGTTGGTGGTGGCGGAAGTAACGCTGTAAATCACATGTACAACCAAGGAATTAAAGGTGTTGACTTTATCGTATGCAATACAGATAGACAAGCATTAGATATTTCTCCAGTTCCATTTAAAATTCAATTGGGACCAAGTTTAACAGAAGGTTTAGGAGCAGGTTCAATTCCAGAAATTGGGAAAAATGCTGCTGTTGAAAATATTGAAGAAATTCGCGAATTGCTTTCAAAAAATACGAAGATGGTTTTCGTAACTGCTGGAATGGGTGGTGGTACTGGTACTGGTGCTGCTCCTGTGATTGCGCAAGTTGCAAAAGAATTAGGTATTTTGACTGTTGGAATTGTTACTGTACCTTTCAATTTTGAAGGAAGAAAACGTCGCCAACAAGCAGAAGATGGTTTGGAGCAAATGCGTCAAAACGTTGATACTTTATTGGTTATCAATAACGAAAGATTACGTGAAATGAGCGGTAACCTTTCTATTGGTAATGCTTTTGCTCAAGCAGATGATGTTGTAAACATTGCTGCTAAAGGTATTGCTGAAGTAATTTCAGTTACAGGTATCATGAACGTCGATTTCAAAGATGTGAATACGGTAATGAAAGATTCAGGTAAAGCGATCATGGGTTCTGCTAGTGCTGAAGGTGAACAAAGAGCAATTCAAGCTGTGAAAAGTGCAATGAATTCTCCATTGTTGAATGATAACGATATTACTGGAGCTAAATATGTATTATTGAACATCACTTACGGTGATAAAGAAGTCTTGATGGATGAAATTACTGAAATCACTGACTTTATTCAAGATGAAGCTGGTTCTACTGCAGATGTTATTTGGGGACATGGATATGACGCAACATTGGGAGATAAATTATGTGTAACGATTATCGCTACTGGGTTTACAAATAATGCACCTTTAACTGGTTTTGAAAAAGCTCCAGAGAAAAAAGTTGTTGTTTTGGAAGATGAAGTGAAAACTGAAATCGTTTCTCCTTTAAATAATCCAATGGACAAAGTTGCTGAAGCTCCAAAAGTGGAAGAACCGTATTTAAAGTCAAATCCAGTTGAAATTAAGACAATTATTGAATCTCCAGTTCAAGAAATTAAATTTACAGAACCAGAAGTTACTGCCGAAAAACAAGAAGAATTGGTTTTTGAATTTAAAACTATTGAACCAGAAGCACCACTAGCTGAATTTGGTTGGGATATCAAAAATGAAAAGGTTGAAGAGCCAGTTTCTGACAAGATTGTTCATGTTTTAGATGATGAAAAAGAGGTTAAAATTCCTTTAGAAGCTGCAACAACTAGAACAGCAGTTTCTCCAGAAGATCAGCAAAGATTAGTTCAAAATAGACTAGATCGTATCCAAGAATATACAAAAGTTTTGAAAAAAGTTGATGGAATCAATCAGTTAGAAAAAGAGCCTGCTTTTGTGAGAAGAAATATTCAATTAGATAATTCAAATATGAGTTCTGCTTCAAATGTTTCCAGATTTAACATTACATCTGATGAAAATGGAACATCTTTGAAAAGCAACAACTCATTTTTACACGATAACGTAGATTGATAATGACATTTACAGAAAAAATAAACGCTGATATCAAAACAGCAATGTTGGCTAAAGACAAAGAGAAATTAGCTGCATTGAGAGATATCAAATCCAAATTAATGTTGGAAGCAACTTCTGGAGCTGGTGAAGTAAGCGAGGAAACAGCAATGAAAATTGTGATGAAATTATACAAACAACGTATGGAAACATATCAATTGTATATCGAACAAAATCGCGAGGATTTGGCAAAAGATGAAATTTTTCAAGCTCAAGTGATTGAAGCTTACATGCCAAAAATGTTGTCCGAAGACGAAGTTAGAACAGAAGTTATTAATGCAATTGCGCAATCTGGAGCGAAAGGTCCACAAGAAATGGGGAAAGTTATGGGAATACTTTCGGGGAAACTAGCCGGTAAAGCCGATGGAAAACTCATATCAACCCTTGTTAAGGAAGAATTATCTAAATAAGAAAATTCTTAAATTACGTAAAAACCACTTGTCTTTGATAAGTGGTTTTTTTGTTTAGGATTGCAAGTAAATGCATTATTTAATATAGGACAAATAATCTTTTTTATATTTTTTTTGTAATTTCACAAACCATTTAAAATTACAAACGTTAAGACTATATGCTAAGAAAACTCTATATTCCGCTCTTTATTTTTGTACTCCTTTCGTTTAAAGGTGAAAAAGAATTTGCAATTGGTGATGTTGCTCCTTTATCAGAAGTAAAAATGAAAAACATTGATAGCAAGGAACTATCGCTTAAAACTGCTGTTGGCAAAAAAGGCCTCTTAGTTGTTTTTTCATGTAATACATGTCCATTTGTAGTTGGTAATGAAAATTTTGCTGGTTGGGAAAAACAGTATAACGAAATTTATGATTTAGCTCAAAAATTAGAAATCAATATGATTTTGGTAAATTCTAATGAGGCTAAGAGAGACGGAGATGATTCTTTTGATAAGATGAAAGAGCACGCTAAAGAGTTAAATTATAAGATGCCCTATTTAGTTGATGAAAATTCACAATTGGCAAACGAATTTGCGGCTAAAACAACTCCTCACGCTTATTTATTGGATTCCAGTTTAAAATTAGTTTATAAAGGGAGTATAGACAATTCTTGGGATACTAAAAAAACAGAAACACTCAGTTATGTGAAAAATGCCCTCCAAGAATTAAAAGAAAATAAAACAATAACAACTAATAAATCTGAACCAAGAGGATGTAGCATAAAACGCAAATAATGAGCACGAAGTCTCTCGAATACATCAAAAAATATCAATTTATGAGAAATAAAATTTTACAATCAATAGCTTTAAGTCTTTTTGTTGGACTTTTATCAGCACAAGTTCAAAAACTTGGAACTCCGATATCTTTCAAAAATAAGGTAGGTCTTACCAAAAATGGATTCGTTTTACCTGTTATAAATAATTTAGAATCCTTAAATTATTATACAAATTTAGCCCAAGCTAATGGTGAGAAAATGATGCAATACGGTGTTTCTCATAATGTACAAATTAATTTCTTTTCCAATGCAGAAAAGAAAGTTCTACCGAATGGGGATAATTTATATCAATTTTTTATTGAGAGCCAAAATGCAATTTCTTTAAATGTAATTTTCAGTAAATTTCATTTGGAACAAGGAACAGTTTTATATATTTTTAATCAAGAAAGAACAAAATATATCGGTGCTTATACTAGTTTAAACAATAATATTCAAAATGAATTAGGGACTGAATTATTGTATACAGAAAAGTTATTTATTGAAGTCCAAGAACCTAAATTAAATGAAAATAAATCAATCCTTGAAATTGGTCGAATAATACATGGCTTTGTTAACTTGGATGATTTAGTAGAAAAAGCATTAAATGAATCCGGTGATTGTAATATTGATGTCAATTGTCCGCAAGGAGGTGGATGGGAAATTCCAAGAAACGGTGTTGCCATGATGGTTAATGGGACTGGTGGATTTTGTACCGGTTCGATGGTAAATAATACAGCAGGTACAACAACACCATATTTTTTAACTGCTAATCATTGCGGTTCTGGTCCTGGTTCTTGGGTATTCCGTTTTCGATGGGAATCACCTGCTGACCAAGCAGATTGTGGAACAAATGCACCTTCAGTTAATGGTCCTGAAAATATGAATATAAACGGTGGGGTTACGAGAGCAAATTATGGCCCATCAGATTTTCATTTGATAGAGCTTAATAGTATTCCTGATCAATTGTGGGATGTTACTTATAATGGATGGGATAAATCGGGGGTAGCCCCAAGTTCTGGAGCTGGTATTCATCATCCTTCTGGAGATATTAAAAAAATCGCAATTTCTTCATCAACTTTTGGAGTTGGTAGTTTTGGAGGTTCTCCTCAAAACCATTGGAGAGCCTATTGGTCAGATGGTGTAACTGAAGGAGGTTCATCTGGTTCACCTTTGTTCGATCAATACCGAAGAATAGTTGGTCAATTACACGGAGGTGGTTCATATTGTGGTTCCAATGATATGTCAGATTTTTATGGACAATTTAGTGCTTCATGGATTGGAGGAGGAACACCTTCTACGCGATTAAGTGATTGGTTAGACCCTCAAAATACGGGTGTTGATTTTATTGATGCAAATGTTACAAATAGTTTAGATCCATTTTTCACTTCTAATGTAATTGGAGCGCAAGGAACTTTTTGTTCTGGCACATATACACCAAAAGTTGTCTTAACGAATGGAGGTAGTGTTATTATGACAAGTGCAACAATAACTTATAATATTGATGGAGTTGATCAAACTTTTTCCTGGAATGGAAATTTAGGTCTTTTTGAATCAGACACAATTACCTTACCAACTCAAAACTTCAACGGTGGAAGTCATACGATTTCAATAACAGTTTCTAATCCAAATGGTACAATTGATGAGAATTTAAATAATAATACTGTTTCTAATACTTTTTTGGTTATTGTTGGTGGACAGCAGTATGTTTTAGAGCTGAATTTAGACTGCTATGCAAATGAAACTACATGGGAAATAATTGATTCTAATTCCAATGTTATTTTTAATGGTGGTCCATATGAGGATATTAATGCTAACTATACCGTCAGCGAAGATATTTGTTTAAATGCTGGATGTTATGATTTAATAGTAAACGATGAATATGGTGATGGTATGTCAAGTTCACAATGTGATGATGGTTCTTTTAACATACATGATTCAAATTTGGATACTTTAGCTTTCCTAGATTCAGCTGAAGCGAATTTTGGTTTTTCAATTGCAAAAAACTTTTGTATTAATGTTTCTGAGCTTGAAATTCTTGAAAATACAAGTATATCAATTTTTCCAAATCCAATTGTAGATTATGTTTACGTAACATCTGAAAATTTACTTGAGGAAATAATAATCTCGGATATTACTGGAAAAGTTATTTTTCAACAAAAAATAAACCTTAATCAATTTAAATTAAAACTGGATTTCAATAGTGGAGTTTATTTTATTTATGTAAAGGATTCCAAGAATGAATTAATAAAAAAATTGGTTAAGTAAATTTTGTGAATAAATTTTTTATTTTTGACTCTTAAAACTTTAAACTTATGAAAAAAATTCTATTTACACTTGTAATTGGCTTGTCATGCTCATTTGCTAAATCACAGGCTGTTTTTAACGTCACTAACCCCTCAAGTATTTCAGGCAATTATGATTTTACTTGGGCAGATCCTGCTGGGGGTTGGTCTTCACCTGATTTCAATGTTCAAGGTACCTTTATTGAAGACACTTTGATGGTTGCGGATGATGGTTCTCCAGGTTTAAATGCCCAAGGAAATCCAGTTTCGGCTGAAGCTTGCAATCCCTTGATTAACAATTTGACAGGTAAAATTGCAGTTATTTATAGAAATAATTGTGAATTTGGTACTAAAGCATTAAATGCTCAAAATGCTGGTGCAATCGGAGTAATTATTATTAACAGAGATTCAGATGTGATTGAAATGGGTCCTGGTGCAGACGGTGTAAACGTAACTATTCCTGTTGCTTTTGTATCAAATATTACAGGTGAATTAATAGTTGATGAAATGCTAAATGGTCCTGTAACTGTTTTTATGGGTAACAAGGTTGGTTATTTCCAATATGATTTGGGAATGAATCAAGCTGATATTTTTATCCCAAATCCAAATACTAACACTAGTATAATCGCTCAAAATGATACTGAATATTCTGTTAGAGTTGGTGCTTTTGTAAATAATTTCGGTTATGCAGATCAAGTAAATGGTTCATTAAATGCCGTAATAACTTACAATGGAAATGAAGTATATAATGAGTCATCTTCTTTTGATTTACTTTCTTCAGATAATACAGGAATTGAATTGCCTATTTTCTCTCAAACGACTTACCCTGTCGGAAAGTATACAATAACTTACACAATAACTAGTCCAAATGCAGATGAATACACAAGCGATAATACTTATTCAACTGATTTCTTCATTTCAAATGAAATTTTTTCTTATGTTGGTTTAAATGCTGACAATGAACCACAAGCAACTTCTGGATATAGACCTTCAGGAACTGCTGGTACTGTTTTTACTTCTTGTATTCACTTTAGAGATCCAAATGCCAGCAGAGCAAAGGCTAAAGGATTATATTTCTCTGGATACAACACTGATCAAGTTTTTGATGGCAGACTAGTAGAAATATACGCATATAAATGGAATAACCAATTTGTAGATATTAACGATTCAATTAACTCAGTTTTTGATGATTACGAGCAAGTTGGTTTTGCAAATTACAATTATTCTCAAGACAGCATGAATTTGGTGACAGTATTTGCTCCTTTTGATAATGATGTTACTTTAATTGACGATCAAAGGTATTTATTTTGTGTTACAACTTATGAGACAGATATGTATTTAGGTTATGGAAACTTGGATTATAGTACAGTGTACGCGAATGAATTACAACCTTTATTCCCAATTACATGGGATCAGTTCTATTTAGGTGGGTTTGGTGCAGATACACCTCCTTCAATTGGTGTAAAACTTCAGGACGTAAATTCATTATCAATCACTGAACAAGATATTAATACTATTTTAGTATATCCAAATCCAGCAACTAATAAAATTAATATTTCTGGTGACGATTTAATTAAATATACTACAATTGAATTAAGAGATCAATTGGGTAGATCAATTTCAAGTTGGAATATCAATTCAAATGTAAATTCAATCGATGTTTCAAAATTTGCTGCTGGAAATTACTTGCTTGTTCTTACAGGTACTAATGGAACAGAAGTAAAACAAGTTCAAATTAACAAATAAGATAAAAGAACTTTAGAACTAAAAAAAAGCCTCGTTAATAGCGAGGCTTTTTTTGTATTCAAAATTTGATTGATTTCTAATTCCAATTTATAATGTCATTTCCTTTTAAGGATTTGTCGAAAGCCTTGCGCATGATAATAATTTTTCGAGCAGCTTTAGTGTCACCTTTTAAAGCCTTGTGCTTTAGCTTGTAATATAAATCTAAACTCAATCCAAACAGATCATGATCTAATTGTTTCTTGATTTCAGCAATTTTGCCATTAATTTCAATTAATAGATATTCCAATTCACCTAATTCTTGTAATTCAGTGTCAGAAATATCTACTTTTTTAATTAAATCGGTATATCTTGGCAAAGAAATATTCAATAGCTTCGTAAAACGATCTAATTCAATATTTAATTGCTCTTGATATGTTTTAAAATCCATTTTATTATCACTTAGATTAAACTAAAGTAGAAAAAATAAATTAACTTTCCAAACTTTTAAATGAATTTAACAACTAAAACGGTTTAAAGTTTAGGTTAATTATGGCAGGTATTTATATTCATATTCCATTTTGTAAACAGAAATGTACGTATTGTGATTTTCATTTCAGTACAACATTTGATCGATATCGCTCGCAAATGCTAAAAGCTATGCTACATGAAATTGATTCAAGATCCTCAGAGCTAAATGAAAAAATTAAAACAATTTATTTTGGAGGTGGTACGCCAAGTTTGTTAAAATCAGAAGAAATTAAGGAATTTTTAATAATTATTAATTCAAAATATGAGCTGAGTGATGACGTTGAAATCACATTAGAAGCTAATCCAGATGATATTTCAACCGATAATGTGAAGGAATGGGTAAACTTAGGTATAAATCGACTAAGCATAGGAATCCAATCTTTTGACAATGAAGATTTATTGTGGATGAATCGAGCACATAATGCGAAAGAAAGTCTTGAAGCAGTAAAAATTGCACAAATGAATGGTATTGATAATATCAGCATTGATTTGATTTATGGTTTGCCCAATATGGATGAAAAGCGTTGGAAAAAGCAAATTAAGCAAGCTACAGTATTAAATGTAAAACATATTTCAGCTTATTGTTTGACAGTTGAAGAAAAAACCAAATTAAATCAATTGGTTAAAACAAAAGCCATAGTTCCAGCAAATAACGAGATGCAAGCCAAACATTTTGAAATTTTACAAGAAGAATTAAAAAAAGCGAGTTTTATTCAATACGAAATATCAAATTTTGGTATAGAAAATTATTTCTCTAAACACAACAGTTCCTATTGGAAAGGTGAAAAATATATGGGAATAGGACCTTCTGCGCATTCCTTTGATGGTAAAAATAGATCTTGGAACATATCAAATAATGCTTTGTATATTGCAGGATTGGAAAAAAATCAACGAAATTTTACAAGTGAAGAATTAAGTCCAAAAGATATTTTTAATGAATATTTAATGACTGGCCTTAGAACAACGTGGGGAGTAAATTTATCCAAATTAAATGCAATAATTCCACTAACAGATTCGTTTAATGAGAAGATGAAGCATTTGTTAAGCGAAGAAAAAGCTTTTGTTAAAGAAGATAATTTGTATTTGACTGAAAAGGGAATGTTGTTCGCTGATGCCATTGCGCTCGAGTTATTTGAAGATTAGCAATTCACATTCTTATCTTCATAACCTTTTGGAATGATTTTGGATGTATGTTTATTAATTGATAACTTAGATAAAAAAAGCCATGGCAAAACCGACAAAAATATACGTATTAGATACCTCTGTATTACTTCACGATCACCAATCTTTATTGACATTCAAGAAAAACAATGTAGCTATTCCAATTACGGTTTTAGAAGAATTAGACAAGTTTAAGATTGGTAACGATACTAAAAATTTCTCTGCAAGAGAGGTAATTCGTTTCATTGATAAATTAATTGGTAACGATGATTTGAATCAATGGAAGAAATTGGGAGCCGAATTAGGTAAATTCAAAATCGTTTTAGACCATTCTCCAGTTGAATTAAACGCCGAATACATTTTCTCAGTAGGGAAAAATGATCATAAAATCATCAACGCTGGTTTAGCATTAAAAGAAAACGATCCAAAGTCTGAGGTAATTTTAGTAACGAAAGATATTAATTTACGCATAAAAGCTAAAGCCTTAGGATTAAAAGCAGAAGATTACGAAACGGGGAAAGTAGAGACAGATCATATTGAAGACACCAGTTATTACAGTATTGACGGCTTAGATTCTGATGTTATTCGCGATATTTTCACCAAAGAATCAATCGAAGAAAACGGAATTTTAGGAAATAAAAAAGTAGCAAATGGTTACTATATCTTAAAAAATGGAAAAGCATCCACCTTAGCTTTTTACAATACCGAAAAAAATACGATTGATAGAGTCGATAAGACTTTTGTATACGGAATAAAAGCAAAAAATGCAGAACAAGCTTTTGCTACGCACGCACTTTTGAATCCAAGTATTAAATTGGTGGCGCTTCAAGGTGTTGCTGGTACAGGAAAAACCTTGTTAGCTTTAGCGAGTGCTTTAGAACAGCATGGGCAATACCAACAAATCATTTTAGCACGACCAATCATTCCACTTTCAAACAAAGATATCGGATTTCTACCTGGTGATGCCAACGACAAAATTGGTCCATACATGGAACCTTTGTGGGATAATTTGAAGTTTATCAAGTCTCAATTTGGAGAAAATGAGAAGAAACGAAAAGTCTTAGACGAAATGGAGCAAAACGGGAAATTGATAATCACTCCTTTGGCATTTATCCGTGGAAGAAGTTTATCAAATATCCTTTTCATTGTAGATGAAGCACAAAACTTAACACCACACGAAGTCAAAACAATCATTACTCGAGCTGGAGAAAACACAAAAATCATTTTTACAGGCGATGTGAGACAAATCGATACGCCGTATTTGGATGAACACAGTTGTGGTTTGGCTTATTTGATTGACAAGTTGAAAAATCAACCGTTATTTGCACAGGTAAAATTAGAAAAAGGAGAACGTTCCGAATTGGCTAATTTGGCAAATGAGTTGTTGTAAAAAAACAATATAAAAAAATGTGGTGGCGCAATGCCCTGCACCACTACATTTTTTGAAAAATCAATTAATTTGTTAGCTCGTTGAAATTATGGATTTCTTTCTACTTTTACATCTTCTTAAGAAAAACATGAAATTAACAATTCTTGCTGCCTTAATAATTTTCTTCAACGACTTTATTTTTGCTCAGAGCATTCCAATTGAAAAAATTAATTCTGAATGGAAAGAAGATTCAATTTTTCTTCCTTTCAAAGCTGATTTGAAAGAATTTGATGAGTTTTTGATATATTATAATGGAAGTTCTTGGACTAAAAATACTTTATATTTTGTACTTGGCAAAAAGAACACTAAGTGGAGAGCTTTCAATTATGAAATTAAATATAAAGGCGAATTTTATCCAGATCAAAAAGAATTTAAAATCGAAAAGAAATCTACTAAAGTTAAAACGTCAGAAATTACCAACTTTTTCTTTTTTTTAGATTCTACAAATTTTTGGAATCTAAGTCAGGATAGTTTGGATAACAACCGTTCATTGTTTATTACTGATGGAAGTTTTGATATGATAATTTTACACGCACAAAACAATTCTTTCGCTGTTTCTGCATATATGGTTGAGTATTACTTCGAATCCTTCAAAGATGCTCACAGAAAAATTTTTATTCAAAACAAAAATAAACTTATTTGCCTTTTTAGGAAAAAAAGATACAAATGTAAATAATTGTCAGAATTTTACTGAAATCATATTGGGTGATTGAGCGGAGTCGAAATCACCCCAAATCCTTCATTAAAATACGAATTGTATAACGCGTTTTTTGTTCCATGATTAAATCTTTATTCACCATCACACGGTCAATTGTTTCTTGGTTATAGTGTCTAATTGTAACTAGTTCCAAGTTTTGATTGTAGCGCACTTCGTAAGATTCCTTGAACAAATCATAGATTTCTTGGATATCAATTTTGTTTTGATCTAGAGCAAATGAAAAACTCAAAGCAGAATTTTGCATCACGTTTATTTTGGCACCAACCTTAGCTAATTTATCAAAAATCGCACTCAAATTTTCTTCTACGATGAAAGAAAAATCTTTCGGTGTAATAGAGAACAAGACTTGATTCATCTTGAAAATAAAAGATGGCACCAAGTGGTCAAATTCTGTTGATTCTTGTATGATTGTCCCTTCAGCATTTGGGTCAACAAAAGATTTGACGTACAAAGGAATTTTCTTATTTTGAAGCGGTTTTATTGTTTTTGGATGGATAACTGTTGCTCCATAGTATGAAAGTTCAATTGCTTCTCTGAAAGAAATTTTATCCAATTTTATCGTGTCGTCAAACCATTTTGGATCTGCGTTTAACATTCCAGGAACATCCTTCCAAATTGTAACATTTTCAGCATTGAGGCAATATGCGAAAATTCCCGCTGTATAATCTGATCCCTCACGACCTAAAGTTGTTGTGAAACCTTCAGTAGTATGTCCCACAAATCCTTGAGTGATAAAAGTATCGGAGTTATGAATTTGTGGATTAACGGCATTCAAAATTAATTCCTCGGTTTTTTTCCAATCTACATTTGCATCTCTATAGTTATGGTCTGTTCTAATCAATTTTCTAGCATCAATCCAAGTAGATTTTTCACCTAATTCTCTCAAATAGGCTTCAACAATGAGTGTACTAATAACTTCACCTAATGAAACTATTTGATCATATTCAAAATGATAATTGTCTGAAAAAACTTGCTGTTTTTTAAGTCTTAAATTCTCAAAAATTGTGTCTAGTTGTGCGTAAACTTTAAAGTGTTTTTCTGTAAATAAATCATCTAATATGGTTAAATGAAAATCATATAATTGGTCAACTAGAAGGTCAAATTTTTGTTCGTTTTGATCTTTTAAAGCAACGACAATTTCCTCCAATAAGTTTGTTGATTTTCCCATTGCAGAAACAACAACAACTTTTTTAGAATGCTCAAACAAGGAAAGGATTTTGGCAACATTTTTTACAGAAGGTGCATCTTTTACAGAGGCTCCACCAAATTTAAATACTAACATCTAATTTTTTTTTGCGAAATTACAAAATATAGGAAAATTAAGAGTTCATTTTTTTATAAAAAAAATCACAAAATGTCGTAAAATAGTTATTTCTTTAGTAAAGCTATTAATTAGTATTTTTTTTACTATATTTGTTGGCAAAAACAAAACATCAATAAATGTTTAAAAAGTTAATATACCTTGTTTCAACAGCTCTTTTAATTGCATCTTGCTCGAATGAGGAAGTCGATATTTCCCAACTTAAAGCAAATGGAGGAGCTAAGTATGGTGGTGAATTTAGATTTATGTCTTCTGAACAGATCACTACTTTATTCCCAGTTACAACTAGTGATGTTTACAACCAAAGAATTGTTTCTCAGATTTTTGAATCACCTCTAAAAATTGATTTAGAAACAAATAAAGTTACGCCTAATCTAGCTGAAAGTTTTACTGTTACGCCTGATGCTAAAAAATTTACGCTTAAAATTCGTGAAGGGGTTGTTTTTCATGATGACGAATGTTTTTCAGGGGGAACAGGAAGAGAATTGACTGCTGAAGATGTTAAATACGCCTTAGATTTCGCTTGTAGTGGTTTGAAGATAAATGAAATGAGTTGGATGTTGGTTGACAAAATCCGAGGAGCTAAAGAATTTAATGCAAAGTCAAAATCTAGTCTTCCTGAGGGAGGAGTAAGTGGTATTAAAGTTGTCGATGGAAATACAGTTACTATTGAATTAGTTGAACCTTTTGTTGGTTTTGATAAAGTGTTGACGCATTCAAGTTTAGGAGTTTTTCCTAGAGAAGCATATGAGACCTACAAAAATGAAGTTAGAAAACATCCAATTGGTACTGGGCCGTTTAAATTACAAACATGGGATGACAAACAAGTAGTTTTAGCTCGCAATAACAAGTATTGGAGAAAGGATGATTTTGGAAATCAATTGCCATTTTTGGAAAAAATAACATTAACTTATGCTCAAAATAAAAAGAGTGAATTAATGGCCTTTAGAAATAAATCGATTGATTTAGTTTTGGAAATTCCGGTTGACGAAATTGAAAACGTTTTAGGTTCCTTGGAGGATGCTCAGGCTGGTATGACAGTGAAGCATAAAATTGATTCTAAAAACAGTTTAAGTTCTACTTATTTTGGTTTTGCTCATCAAACTGCTCCTTTTAATAATGTTAAGGTAAGGCAAGCGTTTAACATGGCTATTGACAGAAATTTCATAGTTAATTATTATTTAAAAGGTGAAGGTTATCCATCGGTATATGGTTTTGTTCCTTCTATTGAGGGGTATTCAAATAATCGTGTGAAAGGATATATATTGGATATTGTAAAAGCTAAAGCATTATTGGCAGACGCTGGTTATAAAGATGGTTCCAATTTTCCAACAATCGATTTGTATGTAAATGCTCGTAAAGGCGATCCAATATTTTTATTAGCTTTAGGTGTTAAAGACCAATTGAAAGCAAATTTAAATGTAAATATTAACATTAAGGTTTGTTCAATTGAAGCACGTGATAAAGCAATTGCTAATGGTTCTGCAAAATTTTGGAGAGGAGGTTGGATTGCTGATTACCCAGATCCAGAAAATTTCTTGAATTTATTTTCTAGCGACCACATTGGATCTAATTCTACAACAATGAATCCAGTTAAATACAAATCGGTTGAATATGATCGTTTGTTAGCAAGTTCAATGAAAGAACGAAATCCGAAAATTAGAAATGAATTTTTCGTTAAATGTGATCAAATGTTAATTGATGATGCAGTGATTATGCCTTTGATTAACGATGATTTCATCACGATGATTAATTCTAAAATTAAAAATTTTGAAACAAACTCGATGGAGATGTTAGATTTTTCTACTATCTTTATCAAGGAACCTAAAAAATAGTTTTAGGTTAATTTTTATAAACAATTTAATAGCTCTCAGCTTGCAAGTAAAAGTGCTTTTACAAAAAGGCACTTTTTTTATGAACTTAATTTTTTATACTATGAATGGAGTAGGTGTTTTTGCAGTATTAATTCTTTTGTTAATTTATTTTGGAATCATTGCCTTAATGATTATTTCCATGTGGAAGATTTTTACAAAGGCTGGAAAAGAAGGCTGGGCTTCCATCGTACCTTTTTACAATTTGTACGTAATGGTAGAAATATCAAAAAAACCAACTTGGTGGTTCGGAATGATGTTTGTGCCATTTGCAAATTTTGTATTTATGATTATGATCATGAATGGAATCAGCAAAAGTTTTGGAAAAAGTGAAGGTTTTACGGTTGGAATGATATTTTTACCATATGTATTCTACCCAATTTTAGCTTTTGGTGATGCTCAGTATGTTGATGCTCAAAAGCAAGAAAATAAAGATCTTTTAGATTCTTTCTAACACTTTTATTTAGCTAAAATTTCTTTGAGGATTTCGTTCAATTCCTTTCCTCGTGTTAAGGTCATCATGTGAGATCCTTTTTTTATAGTTGTAGCGTTTTTTACATTCCTTAAAGGAAGAGTTTTGTCTTCATCGCCATGAATGTGTATGATACTTGAATGAGCTTCCTTTTTATCCCAATTGATAATCAAATTGACAGTGCGTTTTAAGTACTTTGGATTTTTATTCTTCAACATCGATTTAAAGGTACTTTTATTTTTGTTCCTATCTGGTTCTACTAAAGGTTGCAAGATTTTTGCTCCTAACTTTATCAATCTTTTGGGAATAATTTTATTTAGAGGAATGTGTTTTTGAAAACGATATCTAAAAGGTAATTCACTTCTACATTTTGCACTTGAAATTATAATTGCTTTTTGTGGCTTGTATACGTCTAATAATTCTGAAATTAGCATTCCACCCAAACTAACCCCAATGAAGCTATATGATGCACTTGTGTCAATATTTTTAGCAATTTCATATGCATATTCTTGCATCGTTATTCCTTTTTTCGGAATAGGATAGGAGAGGTAAACTTTTTTGTAGGA
The DNA here is from genome assembly GCA_046303515.1 of Flavobacteriia bacterium. GTDB lineage: Bacteria > Bacteroidota > Bacteroidia > Flavobacteriales_D > Crocinitomicaceae > M2408. The sequence continues at coordinate 75,071 of JBKCGI010000022.1, forward strand.
TGAATCAAGTATTATTTCTTGAAAAATGCGTTCATCTGATCCTTGACCAGGAAAAAAATAAACGGTTTGGGCAATAATATCATTACCGAATAATATGAATGTCGTGAATATAATCGTTTTCAGCATACATAATAAAGCATAGCAACAATTTTAATTTGTAGCCGATGTAAATTTATTTACAAGGAGAATTTTCTTCGTAGCGCACCAAAGTTGAGTTTTTGAGTAAGTCTTGAACTTCTTTAATAAAACTACTTTGTTCCTTATCTTTTAGTTCAGAAAGTTTGAAACAATAATCAATTTCACCTTCACGACCCCATTTTGTTGTTTTAATTGTGAGTTTGACTTTATTTTTTGTTTGGTAATCGGCTAAATAATTGTCTAAAAGAATTTTGGCTTCACCATCAGGTCCTGAACCAATGCTGATAAAGGAAACGATGAAACGCATATTTGCTGAGATATTATTTTCTGTATTATCTTTTTGTGTTGTGTTTTTACTTGTATGACATGATAAAAGTAACAAGACAATTATTGGAGAAAAGTATTTTAAAGTCATTTTTTAATTTATTTAAAACTCCAATCGTATTTGTCAATATCTGTCAAACATGCGGTGAGTAAGGAAATACTTCCGTTTATATCGTCTTTATTTGCCATTTCGATAACTTGATGCAAATGTCGTGTTGGAATTGAAATCGCGCCTGCTATTGAACCTCCTTGAGTCATGCGTTGTATTCCAGCTGTATCAGTTCCACCAGCAGTTAAAATTTCTGGCTGCCATTTAATCTTATGTTTATCGGCTGTTTGTTTCATGAAATCAACCATTCTGTAATCACAAATTGTAGAAGCATCCATAATTTTGATTGCAGTACCTTCTCCTAATTTCGTTATCATTTCATGTGCCGCAGCTCCTGGTAAATCAAAAGCAATTGTTGTATCTAAACCAAAACCGAAGTCTGGATTAATTTTTAAAGCAGATACATTTGCTCCACGAACACCAACTTCCTCCTGAACAGTAAAAACACCGTAAATATCGTAAGGTACAGTTTTCCCTTTGAGGTTTTTCAGTGTTTCAATCAAAATAAAGACCGCCAAACGATTATCTAGAGATTTTGAATTGACGCAATTTCCCATTTCAATATATTCGCGTTCTCTTGTGATTGGGGCACCGATTTTAATGTTTTCAAGAACTTCTTCCTTCGTTAAACCTGTATCGATAAAGTAGTCACTTAATTTGGCAACTTTATTGCGTTCATCCGCAGTCATGACGTGGATAGGTTTGGATGCCATAACCCCAATAATGTCTTTTTTTCCATGAATTAGAACACGTTGAGCAGTAAGCGTTTTTGGATCAAATCCACCTAAAGTATGAAAACGAATAAATCCTTTGTCATCAATATGTGTTACAATGAAACCAATTTCGTCCATGTGGGCTCCTATCATCACGCGTTTGTCTGCCGTTCCTTTTTTGATGGCGTAAACATTCCCCATGTTATCAGTTTGGATTTCGTCCACCAAACCTTCTAATTCTTGGATAACTAAAGCTCTAACTTTTTGTTCGAAACCTGGTGCTCCAGGAGTTTTGCAAATTTTTGCTAATAAATCTGAGTTGAATTTCATATTGAAAAATTTATTTTATCTGGTAATCCACAAACTTGGATTCAATACCGTAACATCTTGTCTTACTTCAAAATGCAAAACAGAAAGACTGCCGCTATCTGGAGGTAAAAGAGAACCGATGGATTGCTTTGTGTTCACTTTGTCACCTTTTGTGACGTAAACATCTTGTAAATTAGAGTACACCGTTCTGTAATTTCCGTGTTTGATAATTATTGTTTTTCCTGCGCCAACAATGTTGATTACAGTAGTAACTTCACCTTCAAATACCGCGCGAACTTGAGCGCCTTTGTTGGTACTGAAATCTACTCCGTTATTGTTCGTGAAAATATTTGGAATCGAAGGATGCGCATTTTTACCAAAACCCTCAGTAATCGAACCAGTTGTTACTGGCCAAGGCAATTTCCCTTTATTACTCTCAAAATTTGAATTTAAGGCAACATCTTTTGGTTCTGAAAAAGTTATTTCTTTATCTGGTTTCGTTTTGGTATTTGAACCACTTGTAGTTCCAGATTTTGGTTTTTTGTCTCCGCTTTTAGAAGTTTTTGCAGTTTTGCTTGTTTTTGCTGAGTTTTTCGCAATATCAGCTTGAATGATTTGATCTATTTTGCGTTTGATTTCTTGTTTTTTTAGCTCATCTTTTTTCATTTGAGCAATCAATTTAGATTCTTCTTGTTTGAGTTTTGTTAAGGTTTTAGCTTGTTTGTCTTTGTCTTTTAAAATCTCATCTTTTTCAACACGTTTTTCATCCGCAATTTTTTCTTTGTAGGTTTTTTCTTCAACTAATTCTCCTTTTTCTCGGGCAATTAATTTTTTGTGTTGTAGAATTATAAGTTTTTGTTTGCGCTGAATTTCGGCAATTTTGTCTAGATATTTTTTGCGTTTTAACGCTTCATAATATGAAGTTGAAGAAAATAAAAACATCATCTGTCCAGCTTTACTTCTTTTTTTATAAGCGTAAATGACTAATTTTTTGTATTGAATTTTGAGGGATTTTAATTTAGTTTCCAACTCTTCAATCTGCATGTTTTTTTGTTCGATCTTTAATTCCGTTCCGCGAATTTGATTGTCGAAATTTTGCAGTAATTCCTCTCTAAATTTAACTTGATTGTCAATTAACTTCAATTCATTTAAAGTAACTTCCGTTGTTGATTTAGTTTTTTCTAATAAAGATTTTGTGTTGGAAATATTTTTCTCCAAGCGGTCTCTTTCTTTTTTTAATTTATCAGTACTACTTTGCGCCAACAAAATAGTTGGAAAAATAAATAGAATTACAAGGACAATATGTTTACTTACATTCTTCATAGTCTTCAGGTATAACTAAAAAAAGTTCTTGCGGTACATTAATTTGTATTTTATCGTAGGATAAGCTTATTTCAATCGTATTTTTTGCTGTGTAAATTTTTACAAAAACCTCAGAAGGAATGTTGTAATTTTCATGCATCTCCCAACTTAGAAAATTCACTTCAATTCGAGCGGTATCGGACTTACTTTCCAATTCCATTTTTTTCAAACTTTTTAAGTCATTTGCTAAAAAATATTTGATGATGATATCGTCTTGAAATTTTTCTTTCTTATCAGAACGTTTGATATCGCGTTTTCTGTGAGATGAAATAATGTAATTGTATTGGTCGTGAATCTGAAAATATTTCTGACTGGTATCGTAAGCTAAAGGTAAACCTAATATCAATTCTTCTACGTTTTTGTAATCAAAGGCAATACCAAAATTATCTTTGATGTAGGAAAGTTTTGTTTTAGTAAAACATTTTCCTCTTTTGTTGAGAATAGTTAAACTGTCTGGCGTTAAAATAGAATTGTAAATCGGCAAAGTGGCATAAGTAATCAAAGCACTTATTGCGCTGTCTTTCACTAAACGTATAGATGTTTTGAAAGAAATATCTTGAGTTGTGTCTTTGTAAGATGTTGCTATTTTCGTGTAGAAAGTATTTGGTTTACGTAAAGTTAAACTATCCAAAACAGCTAGTAATTCAGGTGTTTTTTTTCTCTCTACTTTTACTAAACTTTCTCCAATTACTTTTTTAGAACAAGAAGCTAAAATCAGTAACGATAAAAAAGCAAGTTGTTTAATATATCGGATCATAGTATGCTTTTTTATCAATTTTATCATTTAACTTTTGGTTTGTAGAACCTAATTCTTTTGCTTTTTTCCAAATGATTATCGCTTCATCAACTTTGCCAAGTTTGAATAATGCATCACCTAAATGTTCTGTAATGTGCTTGTCATTAGGTCTTACTGCTAAAGCTTTTTTGAATTGTTCAAGTGCATTGTTATATTTTCCATTTTGAAACAAAATCCAGCCATAGGTATCTAAAAAGTGAGATTCATTTGGAGATTTTGCCAAAACTTCCAAAATCAAATTTTCTGCTTTTTCCAAGTCGATTTTTGCTAAGGCTAGACGATATGCATAGTTGTTTCTGTATAAAACATTTCCATTATCCAATTTTAAAGCGCTTTCGTACGCTTCTTTTCCTTCTGAATATTTTTTTAATCCGAAAAGTGCTTCACCTTTTTGAGCCAACATTTCTGCTTTCATTAAAGGGTCATTTGCAATTAATTCATCTCCAAGAGTTAATTTGTCAACGGCATCTTCATATTTTTTGATTTGATTTGCTGACATTCCGTAAAACAAATAAACCTTTACCTGCGCTGGGAAATATTCAAGGCAAATTTTCGAATCGTCATAAAGTTTTTGATAATCTTGGTTTTTATATTCCATGATCAAAACTTGTTCCCATATTGCGAATTTTGTTTTATCATATTCCAATGCCTTCTGGAAATCTTTCAAAGCCAAATCTTCTTTTTCACTTTTCATGTAGAAATCCCCACGAATTGAGTAGGCCCTAGCGTCAGTATTGTATTTATCAACTAAAATATCTGCCAATTGAAACATTTCTGGATCTAATTTATATTGGCTTTCAAACATCCCAAGGATTACTTTTGCTTTCGTATTTATAGGAATATCATCGCATTTAAAAGCTTTAATTAATTCGTCATAAGATTTTGCTTTATTTCCTTTTTGATCATAATATTGTGCCAATGCCATATGTGCATTTCCATTCGAAGGATCATTTTCTGCCAATTTTATCAGGTAAGAAAACGCTTTTTCGTCTTGTTTCGTTTGAAAGTAATAATCAACTAAATTTCCTAACAATTGCACATCAGAAGGGAAAAGTTCAAGTGCTTTTTCAAGTTCCTTAATTGCTTTTTCATCCTGATTAATCTTTCTGTAAAGCGAAAACTTCTGAACACTTAACTCAGGATTACTGCCAATTTCAGCCTCTAATTTATCTAAAACTTTTACCGCTCCAGAAAAATCTTCAGAACGCATTAAAGATTCCGCGTAGGAAAATAACCAATCCAAATTTGTTGGCTCCAAAGAAACTAAGGATTTAAATTGTTTTGCTGCTTCCTTGTAATTTTTCCCCTCAAACAACATGTAGGCATATTCTTGAATGTACCATTTGTTTTTAGGGTCTAGCTTTACAGCAACTTGTATATTTTCAGCTGATTTTGATAGTTGTTGCGTATATAAATAGCACTGTGCCAATGCAAAATAAACTGCATCGTCATTTGGTTTTAGAATTTTACATTGCTCAAAAGCCTCAATCGCTTTTGGAAACTGACCTTTTTGTTTCAGGCGAATAGCTTCATGAAAGCGTTCAATGTAAGGATAATCTAAAGAGGAAAAGCCTACAGCATTTTTACTTTCTGAATTTTTCTTTGTTCCGCAGGAAACGAAAACGATGAGGAGTGATATGTAAAAAAATACCTTCATTAATCTATTGTAGAATAATCACTCATGCTGATATCTCTCGCAATTCCATTGTATTTTGCGTAATTTCCAATCATTGAGTTTTCAATATTTGCATTTAAAATTTCAGTACTTTTTTGAAGAATACTGTTTTTGATAATGCATTCATTTACGTGTGAATTTTTCCCAATAGAAACGTGAGGACCAATAACAGAATTTGAAATCACAACTCCTTCTCCAATATAACATGGCGGAATGATGATTGTTTGTGTAACTTTCGCACTTGGATGAATCATTTCTAAATTCTTGGCATAATCGTATTCCAATACGCGTTGGTTCGTATGAACTGTAACTTCTTTATTACCACAATCTAACCATTCTTCTACTCTTCCTGGGCGGAATTTTTTACCTTTTTCCGTTAATCTTCTTAATGCATCAGGCAATTGGTATTCGCCACTTTTAATGATATTATTATCAATTAAATAATCTAATTCAGTATGTAAATCCTCTCCACTTTTGAAGTAATATGCTCCAATCATTGCTAAATCAGAAACAAAGGTTTGCGGTTTTTCAACGAAATCAATGATATCACCATCTTCGTTCATTTTTACAACTCCAAAAGAAGATGGGTCTTCGATTTGTTTTACCCATAAAATTCCATCAACATTTGGATCGATTTTAAAATCAGCTTTGAATAAAGTATCTGCAAATGCAACAACAACTGGACCATGCAACAATTCTTTAGCACACAAAACCGCATGAGCAGTTCCTAATGCTTCACGTTGGTAAAAAATCGAACCTTTAGCGCCTAATTTTTCAGCTACTTCAATTAATTCTTGTTCGATATCAGCTCCAAAATCTCCAACAACGAAACCAATTTCTTCAATTTGTTCGCTACAAACATTGGCAATATCTTCAACTAAACGATGTACAATTGGTTTTCCTCCAACTGGAATTAATGGTTTTGGTAAAGTTAATGTGTGGGGACGTAATCTGCTTCCTCGTCCTGCCATTGGTATGATAACTTTCATTCTTTTTTTGGTTTATTAGAATATCAAATATAAGTTTATTTTTCTTTTTTTCGCGTAATGGAAATTTATTTCTTTCCTGTACTTCCAAAACCTCCTGCACCACGATCGGTATCAGAAAGATTTTCGGTGCTAATCCAATTTGCTTGTTCTACTTTAGCAAAAACAAGTTGAGCAACACGTTCTCCATCCTGAATTACGAAAGTTTCGTTGGAAAGGTTTACTAAAATCACGCCAATTTCTCCACGGTAATCAGCATCGATTGTTCCAGGTGAATTTAAAACCGTTATTCCGTTTTTAAAAGCTAATCCACTTCTTGGTCGCACTTGAGCTTCGTAACCTTCTGGGATTTCTATAAAAAGTCCCGTTTTTACTAAAACTCTTTCTAAGGGTTTTAAGTTAATTGCTTCCGAAATATTCGCTTTCAAATCCAGACCAGCCGCAGCACTTGTTTCGTACTTTGGTACATCGTGTTTGGATTGATTGATGATTTTAACGTTCAACATGAGTTAAGTTATTTTTTCTCAGATGCTTTTTTGATTAATTCTTCAGCTTGTTTTACATAAGCAGGATCTTTGTCTTCTTCAGCCAATTTCTTAACTGTTTCAGCAGTTGCTTTTGCACCTTTTAAGTCTTTTAATTCGTATTGGATTTTAGCTTTCAACAATCCTGACCAGTATGCTGTTGGATTTAATTCAAAAGCCTTTGTAGCCCATTCCAAAGCTTGCTTCATATCTTTGTTGTTGTCATAGTAATATTGAGCAGCTTGGTGATATGGACGTTTATCTTGTGTCATCACAGTTTCAATATTTTTCATCATTTTGTCATCAATCTCGACAGCCAAATCTAAAGAAACTTTTGTGTTTTCCCAGATGAAATCAATGTTGCATGCAGTTGGTTTGATATTGTTGAATTGGATTGTAAAAGTTTCAACTGTTTCAACAACTTTTTGAGTTTTTACTAGAAAACGAGCAACATCTTCTGTTTCCGTATAGCCATCAGAACCCCAAAGAGTTAGATTTTTATTGAAGATAATTGTCCATTCGTTTGCAGTTGGAATAGTATAAATCGAATATTGACCAGCTTTAATCGCTTGTCCGTTGATTTTTACATCTTCTCCAAAAGTTATTTTTGTAGAGGCATTTGCACCTGTTCTCCAAACTTCTCCAAAAGTAACAACATCACCAAAAACAACTCGACCACTTTTGCTTGGACGTGAGTATTCAACAGTTACATCTGAAAGGGCAACAGCTTGTTTGATAGTTGAAATTGGACTTTTTACTGGAGATTTAAGTGTTTGTGCGTTAAACATTCCAGCCGATAGAAGTGATAATGCTAAGACTTTGATTTGATTTTTCATGTATATAAATTTATTATTGTGTTTTAGTTTAAATCCAATATTTTAGTACTCTTTTTGGGAGTTTTTTTCTTATTTTTTTTACAACTTGATCTCTTGAAGATGTTCCACTGAAGCGATACATGTCATAAGCTACATGTTTGCCATCACGGTAAAAATTGAAATCTAAAGTGATAGAAACAATCGCATCCCGATAAAGGGGAAAAGCATGTCCAATTCCTAATTCTGTTTTCAAGTCGTTAAAAATTGTTGCTTTCTTAAATTTAGTATCGTATCCGCGCACTGAAACCAATACGTAAGTATCAAAACCTTTTGATTTTAAAGCTGAAATAATGCTATCACTTCCAATCATTTTGATATCAGTTCCTTGTTTCAAAGCGTTTAAGGATGCCATCGTTTTGATTCCTTGATTGGCTAAAATTTCACTTAAATTCACCTCTAAGGTAAATCGCTCATCTGCCTTATCAAGCAAAGCAACTACCACTACATTTTTTAAATCTAGGGTTTCTAGTTGAGCAAAACTTAAAGCATTGATACAACAAAAGAGAGCAATAATTAGGTTTTTTTTCATGTTTTAATATTAAAATATTTCTTTAGCAATTGTTTTCACTTGCGATGAATTTGACATCGTGTAATAGTGAATACATGGCGCATTATTTGCCTTCAATTCTTTCGATTGGTGAATTCCCCATTCTGTTCCAACTTGTTCTGCAGCTTTATTGTCTTTACATTTGATTAATTCTTTAGATAATTCTTCTGGAAAATCAACGTGAAAAAATTTCGGTAAAAATGAAGCGTGTGTTAAAGTTTTAATCGGTTTTAATCCTGGTATAATTGGGACATTTATTCCAATACTTTTGCAAGCTTCAACAAATTCAAAATATTTTTTATTGTCAAAGAACATTTGAGTAACAATATAAGAAGCTCCAGCGTCAACTTTTTGTTTCAAGTACATCAAATCAGTACTCAAGTTCATTGCTTCAAAATGTTTTTCTGGGTAACCAGCTGCACCAATACAAAAATTTGTTGGTTCCAATTGGTAATCTTCTGTCATGTAATTTCCATTGTTCATGTCAACAATTTGGTGGATCAAATCTACCGCTTGCGCATGACCTTCAGGGTGTGGACGAAAAGTTGATTCTGTTTTGATTGAATCTCCTCTTAAAGCCAATACATTGTCAATTCCTAAAAACTGTAAATCGATCAAAGCATTTTCAGTTTCTTCCTTACTAAATCCTCCACAAATTAAATGAGGTACTGCATCAACGTGATATTTGTTCATTATCGCTGCACAAATACCTACCGTTCCTGGACGTTTACGAATTGCAATTTTTTCTAACAATCCTTGTTCTCTTTCCTTGTAAACATATTCTTCACGATGGTAAGTAACATTGATAAATTTAGGCTTGAATTCCATTAAAGGATCTATTCCGTCGTAAATGGATTGGATACTTTTTCCTTTCAAAGGAGGTAAAATCTCAAAAGAAAATAAAGTTGATTTTGCTGCGTTTAAATGTTCAATAACTTTCATTAATCTGACTAAATATCTGGTTTTGATAAATAAAAACGACAAAGATAAGAAAATAACTTATGAAAAGCAGTGCTTTTGGCTACGAGTTATCAGTATTCACTTGTGAGTTGTGAAAATTTAACTTTTCCTTAAATTTTTGAAATCTAAGTTCCAAACTACAAATAAGAAAACCGCAATTAAACCATTGTGGACTATAAATTTAACTATACCTGCTTCTAAATCTAGTAAAGTCGATATCCAAAATAGGAGTAAACTCAAAGTTAAATACAAGAAAAATTTGCGCACGTTGTACTTAATAGGATGATATTTTTGTCCCAAAAAGTAAGAAGCTAACATTTGAGCTGCATAAACAATTAAAGTAGCCCAAGCACAAGCCCAATAACCATATTCTGGAATAAAAAGCACATTGATGGCAATGGTTAAAATAGCGCCACCAACAGAAATATAGGCACCAAATTTTGTTTGTCCGCTCAATTTATACCAAATACTTTGGTTGTAATAAATTCCTAAAAATACATTCGCAAGTAATAAAATCGGAACAACTCCCAAGCCAACCCAGTAACTTTCGTTTTGGATGAAATGTTTAAAAATGTCAATATTTAGGGAAACCAAAAGAAAAACGAGACAAATTCCAGCCACGAAATAGTTCATCGTTTTGATGTAAATTTTATTTCGATCTTGATTTTTTGATTGTGCAAAAAAGAAAGGTTCGGCCGCGTAGCGATAGGCTTGTAGGAAGATTGTTACCAACATTGCTAATTTGTAAACAGCACTGTAAATTCCCACTTCAGTTTTAGCTTCGAGTAAATTTTTTCCTGAATTGTGTAAAACGCGCTCCAATAAAATTCGATCTATTGTTTCGTTGATTATTCCTGCAAATCCTGCAAATACAAGGGGGAAAGCATAGACTAGCATTTCTTTCGCCAATTGAAAATCAAAAGATAGGTTTATTTTCAGGAAGTCTTTGTATAAGATTAATGGTTTAATTAATGATGAAATCAAATTGATAATCAGGATAAATAAAACTCCTTCAGAAGGTCTTTCAGGATTGAAAAAACCTAACATAAAAATCAAATTCAAGATGATATTTATTCCAATTGAAGCGAGTTGAATACCAGCAAATTTTTTGGCTTTTTCTTCGGCACGCAATTTAGCCAATGGAATACTCGCAATGGAATCCACACAAACAATCAAAGCCAATAAAACAATGTATTCGTTGTGTTCGTGAAACAACAAATAATCAGCCACATCTTGATTAAAGAATAAAACAATCAAGAAAAACAAGACATTCAGTATGATTAAAGTCAAAAAACTGTTACTGAAAACCTTGTCTTTATCTTCTTTCGTATTTAAAAAACGGAAGAATGTTGTTTCCATTCCAAAACTTAAAAAAACCACCAAAAATGCTACCCAAGCATACAGAATGGAAACATCTCCATAATCCGAAGGCTTGGCGAAAACACTTGTATACAGTGGAACCAATAAGAAATTTAGTGTTCTTCCAATTATGCTGGGAAGGCCATAAATTGCCGTTTGGCTAAATAATTTTTTGAAAGGGTTCAAGATCTAAAATTCGCTTTTCTTTTTTCAACAAATGCAGTTGTTCCTTCAACGAAATCTTTTGTTCCAAAACATGCTCCAAATTCGTTGATTTCGCTTTGAAA
>JBKCGI010000023.1:0-2681 GCA_046303515.1 Flavobacteriia bacterium
ATGGTATTCGAAACCTAGTTTCCAGTTTATGTTCAAAATATTTGAATTGTTTAATGCGAAGTTAGACTTATTCTTTTTGATCTTATTTCCTTCGTATCTAAATTTCTCAGAAATAAATCTACAATTTCCGCCAATCAAAAAATAATTGATCAAACTCTCACTAAAACTTCCGTTGTAAATATTCACTGTGTCAGTAAAATCAACAAACTCAGTTCCATCTTGTCCGTTAGAATGATGTCCAATTCCAGTTCCTAAATAGATTTTTCGTTTATCGTTCCAGAAATGTTCATTAGTTAGATAATAGTAAAATCTAGGGTTAAAACTTGGAGTTCTGACGGGTTTTGATTTGTCATTGTATTGCGGGTCATTTTGTAAAATTCGAATTCTGGCTGCTGGAACAAATTGCAAGGCATGAAACCAGGCTCTTTTTCTACCTGAAATATAACTTTCTCCACCTAAAGTGATGCCCATTTGAAAATCACCATTGAATATATAGGCTTTTTTAATTCCTGAATGATAATCCATGAACTTCGTTCCTGAAATAGTGCTCGGTTCTTGTGATAATTCAAGGGTTTCTTGGAAATTTTCAGAGGAAGCATAAACTTTCTTAATACTATCAATAAAATTATCTTGACAATATAATACTGTGCTAATAAGCCATGTAAATAAGAAAAGAATATATTTCATTGAATCAAAAATAATAAATTAGGTGATAAATACGTTAAAAGATGCAAATAAAGTTTTTTTCATTTTGATATTCCTTAAAAGAAGCGTACTTTTGTAGCCCAATTTCAGACCATGATAGACATCGACCTTTATGAAGCTAAAGCACTTTATCCTTTTCAAGATAAAACTGTAAACTCTATTTTAGCTGAGTTTGATGAGAACGATTCTAATTTTAATTTACTTTATCAATTGCCAACTGGTGGCGGGAAAACAGTTATTTTTTCTGAGATTGCCCGAAAGTATATTGAGAAATTTGGTAAACGAGTTTTAATTTTAACCCACCGTATCGAGTTATCTGTTCAAACATCCAAACAATTAAATGCAATTGGTGTTGGAAATAAGGTAATCAGTAGCGATGTTAAAAAATTAAGCGAAGAAGATAATTTTCCTTGCTATATTGCCATGGTTGAAACTTTAAACAATCGACTTAGAGATAATGAAAATTTTATCGAAGATGTTGGTTTGGTAATTGTCGATGAAGCGCATTACAATAGTTTTAGAAAGATATTTCAGTATTATGTAAATACAAATATTCTTGGCGTAACCGCAACTCCATTGAGTTCAAATAAGGCTTTACCGTTAAATGATAATTACAATAAATTGTTAGTAGGAGAGTGTATCTCTTCTTTAATTGATAGTGGTTATTTATCTAATGCTGAGACCTTTACTTATGATGTAAATTTGCATGGACTTAAAATTGGTTCCAACGGAGATTTTACAGTGAGCAGTTCTGAATTGGTTTATGGAAACTACTTCATGCAAGAAAAATTATTGTTTGCTTACGAAGAAGTTGCTGTTGGTGATAAAACCTTGATTTTTAATTCTGGAATTGAAACTTCTCTACAAGTAGAGGAAACCTTCAAAAAGAGAGGCTATAAAATCAAACATTTAGATTCTACATTTAGCGATAAAGATAGAAAAGCAGTTTTGGCTTGGTTTAAGGAAACTAAAGATGCAATTTTAACTTCGGTTGGAATCTTGACAACTGGTTTCGATGAGCCAACAGTTGAAACAATTATATTGAATCGTGCTACCAGATCATTGACTTTATATCATCAAATGATTGGTCGTGGTTCTCGAAAGTTGCCAAACAAAAGTAAATTTAAAGTAATTGATTTAGGAAATAACGTGCGTCGTTTTGGTTATTGGCAAGATTTTATCAATTGGCAAGATGCATTTCGTTTTCCAGATCGTTTTTTAGAATCTCGTTTATCTGAAGGTGATGATATTGAATTTGAAGTAGAATTTGAATTCAATCGATTTTTGAAAGAAAAATTAAACACAGATTTGCTGGATAAATTCGAGATGAAAGAAGTGTACTACGCTTGCTTGGACAAAAGTGAAAAAGGTAAATTGGCAGTTGATTTATCTTTAGATAATCATTTTGAAGTAATCATGGAAGCAAGTCAGGATTTCTTTGATGGATTGGAATTTCAAAATGCCTTACAAGAGCACATCGAATACCGTTTGAAACAATACACGAAATGTATCTCTAAAAGCACACCAAATTATTTCAAATTCTTATTGGAAACGTATAACAGACAATTGCGTCATAAATTACGTCAGAATTTAGAGGACGAGTAATCGTTGACTTCGACTCCGCTCAGTCAACTTCCGGAGCGCTCAGTCAACTTCCAGTGCGCTTAGTCAACTACGAATTTCCTTGGTGATCTAGATTCTCTCTAGAAGCTGGGATTCCCCATGTTGTCTAGGAGTTAGCGTTTTCAATTATAACTGTTTCCATGTTGACTTCGGCTCCGCTCAGTCAACTTTGAATCACAAATTTACTATAACTGGCCACAGTTATCCAGTATTTTCCTTTTTGCCTTAGACTAATTTTTGTTAATTTGAATTTCCAACTGTTGGCTGAGCGGAGTCGAAGTCAACAATTGATTTTACTTCTTCTCAGCTAAATATGTCACCATTTTTCGAAAAGCTCTTGCTCTGTGGCTATA
>JBKCGI010000024.1:0-16523 GCA_046303515.1 Flavobacteriia bacterium
AAAATGCTAAACCTTATTAAATCTACAAAGGCAAATGGAGTAATTTTCCTTTCTGGAGATGTGCATTACAGTGAAATTTCCAAATTGCAAAGCGATTCCCTCTACCCTATTTACGATATCACTTCTAGTGGTTTATCAGAAACCTGGAAATTTGCGACACCAAATGTAAATCGCATTGAAGGTCCCATCATGGATAATAATTTTGGTTTGCTATCAATAAATTGGAAAAAGAAGCAAATCTTAATGGAAATTTGGGATAAATTCGGAAATCAACGGGTTGAATATTCCATTCCAATCAATCAATTAAAATTTTAAATTTATTTAACAAGCTGATAGTCAGTCGTCAAATCTTTTGTTAACATTTTTTTACAAATATTTCTAGGTATTATTTACCATGGTATTCTTTTTTAGATTAACTTTGTCTCATCAAATTAATTAAAAAACACAAAATGGAATCAGCATTAGCAAAAACAGCATGGGCAATTGACCCTACTCATTCAGAAGTACAATTTAAAGTAAAACACTTAGTAATCTCAACTGTTACTGGTAGTTTTGGAGCATTCACAGCAGAAATCAACTCAAACGATGAAGATTTTTCAGGAGCTACAGCGAAATTTGAAGCTCAAATCGACAGTATTTCGACAAATAATACAGACAGAGATGGACACTTGAAATCAGCTGATTTCTTCGACGCTGCTAATCACCCTACTTTAAATTTTGAATCTACACAATTCAATAAAATTTCTGGTAACGACTACGAAATCGTTGGAAATATCACTTTGAGAGGTGTAACAAAAGAAATTAAATTAAAAGCTGAATACGGTGGAATCATGACTGATTTTTACGGAAATGTAAAAGTTGGTTTTGAAATCGAAGGTAAAATCAATCGTCAAGATTTTGGTTTAACTTGGAGCGCAGTAACTGAAGCAGGTGGAATTGTTGTTAGTGACGAAGTAAGATTAATCTTAAACTTACAATTTGCTAAACAAGCATAATTTCAAATCTATATAAAACAAAAAAGCTCAGAAGTAAATAACTCCTGAGCTTTTTTTTATGTTGAATAATTTTATTCTTCTGTTGTTGTTTCTGTATCAGCTTCAGAATCGTTTTCTTCCTCTACTATTTCTTCACTAACTTCAACTTCAGCAACTGGTGCTGGTTTAACGTATTTTTTCACGTCCACTGCATTCATGCCTTTCATTCCTTTTTCGATACGGTATTGAACTGTATCTCTTTCAGAAATGGCTTCCAAATGTGCGTTTATATGTGAGAAATAACTTTCTTGAGAATCTCTATCTTTAATAAAACCGTATCCTTTTGAAGTGTCAAAAAAGGTAACAATTCCAACATGAATTGGATTTACTGCTTCACCTTCTTCACGCGTAGGAATACCGATTTCGATATTTGCTGCGATAACTTTTTTCTTTTTTGTTGGATCTGGAGGAGTTGCCGAAAGATTTCCGTTCTCATCCACGTAAGCAATCATATCATCAAAACTACTTGAACCACCTGCTTTACGTTCTTCTTTTTTCTTTAATTTATCTTCGCGTTTCTTTTGACGAAGTTTTTCTTTTTCTTTTTTGTTAAAAGTCTCTTGGGATTTTGCCATTTAAGCTTTTTGGAATTAATTAATACTGAAAACAAAAAATTGATTTCAGATCAATTAACTGCTTTTTTCACAAAGGTACAACAAAAAAGCCACTTAAAAAAGTGGCTCTCTATTCTTAATCTTATTTTAACCTAAAAATGGATACTTGTAATCTTTTGGAGTAACAAAAGTTTCCTTAATCGTACGAGCTGAAACCCATCGTAACAAGTTCATTGAAGCACCAGCTTTATCATTCGTTCCAGAACCTCTCGCACCACCAAATGGCTGTTGACCAACAACTGCACCAGTTGGTTTATCATTGATATAGAAATTACCAGCAGCATTTTCTAATTTTTTCAAGGCAGTTTGAATCGCATATCGATCTTTTGCTAAAATTGCACCCGTTAGAGCGTAATCAGAAGTTTCATCTAATAAATCCAAAGTAGCTTCAAAATCTTTTGGCTCGTATACGTAAATCGTTAATACTGGACCGAAAATCTCTTCACACATGGTTCTAAATTTCGGATTAGAAGTAACAACCAATGTTGGCTCTATAAAATATCCTTTAGATTTATCGTAATTTCCTCCAGCGATAATTTCCGCATCTGAAGCATTTTTGATGTAATCAATGTATCCAGAAATCTTATCAAAAGCTCTTTCGTCAATAACTGCATTCACGAAGTTTGTTGTGTCTTCTGGAGAACCCATTTTAAATGAATTCACTTGTTCAACAGCAATTTTCTTTACATCAGCCCAAAGGTTTGAAGGAACATAAACTCTAGAAGCCGCAGAACATTTTTGCCCTTGGAATTCAAAAGCTCCACGTGTCATAGCAGTTGCAACTTCAGCAGCATCAGCAGATTCATGAACCATAATAAAATCCTTTCCTCCTGTTTCACCAACAATTCTTGGATAAGATCTAAAATTCTCAATATTATTAGCAATTCCTTTCCACAATTGTCTAAAAACTCCAGTAGAACCAGTAAAATGTAAACCAGCAAAATCTCTGTGTTTGAACATCACTTCTGAAGCAGTTTGACCAGAAACAGTCACCATATTGATTACACCATCAGGTAATCCTGCCTCTTGGAAAATTTCCATAATGATTTGAGCAGAATAAACTTGCGTATCAGCTGGTTTCCAAACAATAACATTTCCCATCATTGCTGGAGCTGCACTTAAATTCGCCGCAATTGAAGTAAAATTAAATGGTGTTAAAGCAAAAATGAAACCTTCCAAAGGTCTATACTCCAAACGATTCCACATCCCTGGAAGAGAATCTGGTTGATCTTTGTATATCTGAGTCAAATATTGCACATTGAATCTAAAAAAATCAATCAACTCACAAGCTGCATCGATTTCTGCTTGAAAAACATTTTTAGATTGCGCTAACATCGTCGCAGCATTCATTCTGTCTCTATATGGCCCTGCCAATAAATCCGCAGCACGCAAGAAAACTGAAGCTCTTTGTTCCCATGGCAAATTTGCCCAAGCATCTTTTGCTTTTAATGCAGCATCAATAGCTTTAGCAACATGCGTTTCATCACCTCGATTAAATGTACCTAGCACTTTCGCATGCTCATGTGGTGGCGACATTTTTACTTTTTTATCGGTATAAACTTTTTCGCTTCCGATATACATTGGCACTTCAATAGGTGCTTGGTCGTACATTTTTTTATAAGTTGCCAACAAAGATTCTCTTTCTTTTGAACCTGGAGCATATTGTCTAACAGGCTCGTTTATTGCAACTGGAACTTTTGATATTGATAATGACATGATTATTTTTTTACAAAGATAATTATAAAATTAAAGATTAGAATATTAGCAATTAAAATGCATAAGAAAATCCTACTTTAAAGCTAATGACATTGGTAAGTCTATCTCTTTGAACCATTGATTCCAATTGCTCATTTGATATCCAATATTTATTATTTTCGTTAACAAAACCAGAACTTTTATTTATGAAATTAAGTGTGTATTTAAAACCATAATTCAAAAATAAACTCTTGCTCAATGGTTTTCTGAAATATAAAGCATAAAACATGATTAGATTTTGGAATTTGTTTTGTTCAAAATTAAACATCTCATTTTTAAAAGTCGCTTTTTGACTTTCACTCAAATTGACGTAATAATCACTCCATCCACTATTTTCAGATACTTTTAGATCAAAGAGATAATCCTTATTTAAAAAAGTAGTTTTACCAAAACCTAAACCGACTTGATGCTTTACACCCATTCCAAAAATTCCATCTTTATGAGAGAATTCAAATTTAGGAACAATAAAAATATGATTACATTTGAAATTTTCAATTTTACCATTCATATTTTGGTAAATATTATAACCAAGAACTGGATCATATATTTCTCGACTCAAATATATAGGTGCATTCAAATCCATTTTTTGAAATCCAAACTCAAGTCCAAAACTTACATTTCTAGATAAAGATCTTAAATAACTGGCTGAAAAAGCCATTTCAAGCCTGTCGTTTGCAGAAGTTAAAGTACTTCCTCTTTTTTTATAAAAACGATACTCATAATCATTATCTGTCCAATTCTGAATCATTGGAGTATAAATCGACACATTAAAATCAGCTATATTTTTTCTCCCATAATAACCGAAATTTTGCCCAAAATCAAAAAATGATATTGAAACAAAAAGAAAAATAACAATACTTTTAAACATATTTTAAAATTTATTTAAAAATTTCTTTAACTAGAAAGCAAAAGAAAGTCCTAATCTGAAACTTATAATATTATACAACCTATCCAATTCAATTGCGTTTTGAATGTAACTATTCTTTACCCAATAATTTTTATATTCAGTATAAAAACCATCTGCTCTGTTCTTAAAATTTAAGGTATATCTAAAACCGTAATTCAAAAAAAG
Organism: Flavobacteriia bacterium; assembly: GCA_046303515.1. GTDB lineage: Bacteria > Bacteroidota > Bacteroidia > Flavobacteriales_D > Crocinitomicaceae > M2408. The sequence goes on from JBKCGI010000024.1 coordinate 4,476, forward strand.
ACTTTTAGATAATGGTTTTCTAAAATTTAAAGCATAAAAAAGAATATAATTTTTAAACTTTTTTTGACTAAAATTAAACATATTTGTGCGGAATTCCTCTTTCTGATTTTCATTCAAAAGAATGTAGTATTCATCCCATCCAATTTCTTGATTAAGGTACAATTCAGTTGCATAATCTTTATCAATAAACGTTGTTTTAGCAAAACCAAAACCTAATTGGTGTTTGATTCCCATACCAAAAATCCCATCATTTTTTGAAAACTCAAATTTGGGAACAAATGAGAAGTGGTTAAATTGAAAACGCTCTATTTTACCATACATACTTTCATAATCTGAACCATTGTAACGATTCAGATTCGCTGGAGTTCTAGTATCCAATCTTTGGTAACCACATTCAAGACCAATACTCACCTTTTTCGTTAAAGATCTAAAGTATGTAATGGCATAAGCCAACTCAATATTATGTCTTGCATCAACTACTTTTTCCCCATCAGCTTTATAAATTGGGTTGTCTAAACCTGTATCTAATTTTAAAATCAAGGGCATATACATCGAGACCTGAAAATCTACTAAATTTTTTTTCCCATAATAACCATAATTCTGGGCGAACAAATCAGAGTAAGTCATGAAAATAAATAAACAAACAAGTATTTTCATGAAATTAATTTAAACTTCTTAAAAGATTATAAACCCTAGCCCCAATGGTATGTTTATTGATGTTTTCATAACTTTGAATGTAAAATTCTTTTTCAATTTTACCTGTTTCAATATTTAAAACTAAAGCTGTATAGAAAATCTCATTTGATTTTAACATAGCGGACGGAATATACCATAACAAAATTGGATACACAAAAACAGATCCTAAAATAATGACACCGCTTACTTTATTCGATTTCTCATGTTCTAAAACAGACATTAAAACTTTGTTTGTACCCGTTTTTTCCTTTATATCTTGCAACAAAAAGTAATCGGTTGGGAAAATTTCAATCTTCTGATTATCATTCAATTCTGAGAAATAAGACATCAAAACTGAACGTTGATTAAACATTTCTGTTCCTGAAGTCAACAATTTACTGGAACTTAGTACCGTAGTTTTAATATTCAACAAATTTGAATTTTCTTCAACTGCATTTGAATAATCAATTTGCAATTTTTCAGATTTAATTCTATCCAAGCCTTTTTTGCTGTAGCTATAAACCAATGGTTCTAAAAAAATAAAGGAATTAATTCCTAAACTTTTTTCCTCTCGTTCTTTTTTCTCCAAATATTTTTGTTGCTCTTTAGAGGTCATATCCTCAAAGGCATCCTCTTCCTCTTTTAGTTTGTCAGCTTCAATTTCATACTCATCAAATTTATCAATAAAAGATTTGTATGTAATTAAATCAGAAATTGCGTAAATGTAAAAGCTGCTAGAATCAAAATCTTCGAATTGCTTAACAGGATCTTTCTTTTGTTTGATTTTATCGTATTTGGATAAATTTTCTTTTTTCTCTTCAACAACTACCTTAGTAATAGTATCCGTTTTTTTAGCCAAGAAATCAGCATAAGCCTGCTTATAAGTAATTTTTGAGAATTTTATTAACTCAAACTTTTCATTTTTCCCAAAGGTTTTTATCATTCTATTCCAAACCTGATTAATATAAACGTCATTTGGATTTTCTTTTCTGATATCCTCAACCATTCTCATTGAAACAGTAACCAGTTGATTTTTATTTAACTCTTTCAATAAATTTTGTAGAATTGCAATTTCACCCTCCAAATCCTTGGTAGCAGGAAGTTTATTCCCGAGGTTACCTTTAGCCTTGTATTGCGCTACTCCCAGCCAAGCCTTAGCTTTCATTCTCTTTAAATAAATAGAATTTGGGAATTCTTTTTCAAGTACAAAAATAGAATATAAAGCATCATCAAACTGTGCGTCGACAACATCATTTCGAACACTTTCAAATCTTGATATCGTCCTAATTAATTTGAATTGATCTTCTCCTAAAATGTAGCTTTTATTACCCCAACTTTTAAAATTTTCTAATTCTTTTAAAACAGCTTCTTTTCTTTTTTTAATATTTGGATGAGAACTTTTACTATCGTCAGCATCTTCAATCGCTTTTATAGGAAATTTAACCTTTGAATAAAATGATTCTGGAATGGTCATTAAATCAGAATTAAGGTATGCTTTTGAAAACTCAATCTCTTCAAAAGGCAAATAAGAATAAAGCAAAACATCGAATGTTGAAATTAAATCTGCTTTAGAATAACCTGCCTCGTAATACAACTTTACGCCAACTTTATCCGCTTCAAACTCGTTCTCCTTTGAAAAATTACTTAAGGTTTGAATTTTCTCAGAGTTTCTTTTTGAACTCGTTTTAAAATCAAAGGTTTCAACAACATGATCTTCCGAAAAATGAGCAATTTCATGAGATAAAACATAAGCTAACTGTGCTTCATTTGTCAATTGTGAAATCAAACCCGTTGTCACAAATATTATTCCTTGATAGGTTGAAAAGGCATTCGTTTCATTAGACTTAATGGTATAAAACCTAAGCTTTCTTCTCAAATTCTCATCTTTCACAAGTAATTTATCGGCTATTGAAGAAACATAATTAGAAACTTCATCTCCATAAACAACTATGCCAGAATGCAACAAATCGTTAATCGCATAATGAACTCCTTCTAAAAAAATTTCTTTTTCAAGACCTTTGAGTTTGGTATCTTTTCTATCAATATCCTCCGCTATTTTACTAAATGCATTTTCAGTAAAATCAACAGGAATATCTCCCTCTGCTTTTAGGTTTTTGAAATCATTAAAGTCTATTTGTGCTGTGAAAAAGTTTGAAACAAACAAAAATAAAATAGTAATTGATACAATCTTCATGTAAAGTTTTTTTTCAAATCTACAAATAATATTTATTTCAACTAAATCTTTTTGACATTTACCTTAATAAAATTAACTTTGCATAAAATAATTAACATGCTTAAAATTGGCGTTTTTGGTGCTGGTCATCTGGGAAAAATTCATATTAAACTTTTGTTAGAATTAAAAAACCAATTCCAAGTGGTTGGTTTTTATGATGTTGACTCGGAAAATGCTAAAAAAGTAGCAGAACAATTCAAAATAAAAGCATTCGAAAATCCAGAGGAATTATTACATGAAGTTGATTGCATAGACATAGTTACTCCAACGTTTTCGCATTTCGAATTAGCGAGTTTGGCTATTCAACTTTGTAAACATACATTTATTGAAAAACCCATTACCCAAACTGTTGAGGAAGCTCAAAATTTAATTCAACTTGCAAATAAACATAATATAAAAGTTCAAGTCGGTCACGTTGAGCGTTTTAATCCAGCTTTTCAAAAAGCTATTCCATTTTTAAATCAACCAATGTTTATTGAAACGCATCGATTAGCTCAATTTAATCCTAGAGGAACAGATGTACCTGTTGTTTTAGATTTAATGATTCACGATATTGATGTAATTTTAAGTGTTGTAAATTCAAAAGTGAAATTTATTTCAGCGTCTGGAGTTGCAGTTGTAAGCGAATCTGATGATATTACAAATGCTCGTATAGAGTTTGAAAATGGATGTGTTGCCAACCTTACTTCATCAAGGATTTCAATGAAAAATATGCGTAAATCAAGATTCTTTCAAAAAGATGCTTATATCAGCGTTGATTTTTTAAGTAAAGAATTGGAAGTTGTGCGAATGCAAAACATTGAAGGAGAAGCAGATCCTTTTGATATTGTTTTCGATATGGGAAATAATTCACCTAAAAAGAAAGTACTTTTTGACAAACCTGAAATTGAGGAAGGTAATGCCATTAAGGAAGAATTAATCTCATTCCATTATGCAATTATTAATAACAAAAGGCCAGTAGTAGATATCTTAGATGGTGCCTTAGCTTTAGAAGTCGCTAGCCAAATCCTAGAAAAAGTGAAAGAATCTAAATTATCTATTTAAAACAATATTTAAAATAAGTGAACGTTATCTCTCAAACTCATTATGAAATATTTAAACACAATCATATTATTTTCAACATTACTTTTAAGCTCTTGCGTAAAAAATAATCCAGATCCATCATGGCTGGAAATTAGTGAATGGACCTTAACTGAAAATCAAAATGTAGAAGAAGGTGAATTGTCTCACAATTTTTCAGACGTTTACGTTTACATTGATGACAAAATCGTTGGAATATTTGAAGTGCCGGTAAAATTACCGTTTCTGTTGGAAGGAAATCATAAAGTCACTTTATATCCTGTCATGAGAAATAACGGGATATCTGGAACTAAAAAAATATATCCTTTTTGCAAACCAATGATTTTGAATCTAAATCTAGAAAAAAACAAAAGTATTCTAATTAATCCAACTACCTCCTATTTTGATAATTCAACTTTTTGGATTGAAGATTTCGAAAACAGCACCTTTAAAATTGATGATTCCAATCCAAATTCTACAGGTGATTTGAGTAAAAAAAATGATCCAAACATTTTAAAATTTGGTTACTTTTACGGTGATATCACCTTAACAAGCGTCGATTCAGTTTGGTTTGGGAAAACCACTCCAGCCTTAGAACTTCCAAAAGGTGCCGCAGAAATCTATTTGGAAATTGACTATATGAATACAAATACACTTTTAACCGGTGTTTACGCTTTATCAAGTGCAAGTATAATCGATAATCCTCATATTCAACTGAATGCTCAAGATGCATCTGACTTAAAATGGAAAAAAATATACATCGAGTTAAAAGAAATTGTTTCTGCTTCTACTGCTGCAACATCTTTTGAACAATACTTTAAGGCCATTTTAGAACCTGGTCTTGCAGAAAGTCACATTTATATTGACAATATTAAAATTGTTCATTTTTAGTTGAAATGTTAATTAGTAAAAGATCATATTTATTTTTTATTATTGATTTAATATTTGCTCTAATTTCATGGGCTTTATTTTATTATTGTAGAAAACTTTATATTGAAAAAACTAATTTCAATATTGATGAGAACTTTTACCTAGGTATTATTTTCGTACCACTTTTTTGGACAATTTTATATCTTTTACAAGGTACTTACGTTGATATCAAGCGATTATACAGGATAAAAACATTTACCCTTACCTTCCAAAGTACATTTTTAGGTTCCATTATTTTATTTTTCGCCTTACTTCTTGATGATTCAATTCAAGGTTATCAGATGTATTACAAATCGTTTTTCAGTTTAGTGACAATTCATTTTTTCGTGAGTTTTATTCCTAGAATAATATTCACTAGCATTCAAGTTGCTCGTATTCACAAAAGAAAAGATGGCTTTAAAACAATACTATTAGGAGGTAGTGAAAAAGCATTAAATATTTATAAAGAAATCACAACAATGCCAAAAAGCATCGGAAACGATTTTATTGGTTTTGTTAATCTGAATGGGATTGACAAACTTTTAGAAACTGAGATTCCATATTTAGGACATGTAAATGATTTGGAAGATATATTATCAAAACATGAAGTGGAAGAAATTATTATTGCGATTGAAAGCACAGAACATGAGCGACTTAAATCATTAATTTCACGAATTTCACGTAAAAACATTCGCATAAAAATACTTCCTGACATGTATGATATTTTATCAGGCTCTGTAAAAATGAACAATATTTTTGGTGCATTCCTTATAGAAGTTAACACTGAAAAAATGCCAGTATGGCAAACAGTAACCAAACGCTTTTTAGATATTTTCATTTCATTAACGGCATTAATTTCATTAATTCCAGTTTACATCGGTTTAGCAATTGCGGTTAAATCTTCTTCGAAGGGGCCCATCTTTTTTACTCAAGAAAGAATTGGGAAAAATGGTAGAAAATTTAATATCATCAAATTTAGAACAATGTTCGTCGGTTCAGAAAAAAATGGACCGCAGTTATCAAGTGAAACTGATCCTCGAATAACATCTGTTGGAAAATTTCTTCGAAAAACACGATTAGACGAATTTCCACAATTTTGGAATGTAATTATTGGGGACATGTCTTTGGTTGGTCCACGACCTGAACGTCAGTTTTATATTGATCAAATTTCAGCAGTGGAACCTCAATTTTTAGAATTAAATTCTGTTCGACCTGGTATTACTTCTTGGGGACAAGTTAAATATGGATACGCTGAAAATGTTGAACAAATGTTACAACGTATGAAATACGATTTACTTTATCTTAAAAACATTTCATTAGCTGTTGATTTTAAAATCATGCTTTATACCATTCTCATTATTTTTAAAGGTAAAGGGAAATAATGCAAGTGCGCTTAGCTTTTTTGTGCGGAACAACTGGTTGGGGTGGTTTAGAAATGAATCACATAAGAAACGCCTTGTGGCTTTCACAAAAAGGTTACCAAGTGAAAGTTTATTGCGTTGAAAATAGTCCAATTCACAAAGCTGTTGTAGAAAATAAACTGCAATTTGAAATAATTCCTAAACACAAAAATCATTACGATTTCACCAAAGCTGTTAGCTTAAGAAAGAAAATAAAAAAAGACCAAATCACTCACTTATTTATTCGAGCAACCTTTGATATGAGTATTGCTGCAAGTGTCAAGTTTCTTTCTTGGAATAACTTAAAAGTGTGTTTTCTTATGGAAATGCAGATGACCAATAAAAAAAAGCAATTTTTCAGAACCATCCGCTATAAATTTATTGATTATTGGATTTGTCCGCTTAATTACCTAAAAAATCAAGTTGAAAATAATACTAATTTTCCTAGTTCAAAAATACATGTCATTCAGTCCGGAATTGATTTCAAGCAATTCAATTTAAATATTACTCAAGAAGAGGCAAGAGTTAAACTCAATTTACCTCAAAACAAAGTAATTTTTGGTTTGATAGGAAGATTTGATAAATACAAAGGACATTTTCTCCTTTTAGAAGCATTGCAATTAACAAAACACAACAATTTTGATGTAATTTTCATGGGAAGTCCTACTGCAAATGTAAAAAGTGATTATTATGAAAGGGTTTTAGACGAAATCGAGCATCAAAATCTTCAAAATAGAGTTCATGTAATTTCGTATCAAGCAGAAACATCCACTTTTTATAGTGCAATAGACTGGACCTTAATGACTTCTGAAGCAGAAACATTTGGAATGGTAACAATTGAGTCATTTGCGCACGGAAAACCAGTTTTAGGAAGTAATCAAGCAGGAACCTTCGAATTAATTCAAGAAAATAAAAATGGAATTTTGTTTGAATCAATGAACGCACTTGATTTAGCGCAAAAAATCGATTTTATCGTGGAACAAAAAAATAAATTTAATCCAAAAGAAATCCAAGAATTTGCCAAACAATTTGACTCAAATTTATTTGTATCGAAGCTAGAGCATTTATTACATCTTAAAGGATAAAAAATCTTCAAAAATCTTGTTTTCGCTAAAAAATATGTAAATTTGTACTTCAAAAATAAGTTATGAAAGTAAATCCAGCATACAATACCAAAGAAGCACTTTTAGAATTATACAATAAGCCTTTATTGGAATTAGTTTTTGAGGCTGCAACAATTCACCGTCAATATCACAATCCTAGAGAAGTTCAAATGTCTTCTTTATTGAGTATCAAAACAGGTGGTTGTTCTGAAGATTGTGGGTATTGTCCTCAAGCTGCGCGTTACAATACAGATGTTGAAGCTCATAAATTGATGTCAGTTGAATCAGTAATCGAACAAGCAAAAAATGCGAAAGCAAATGGTTCGTCACGTTTGTGCATGGGAGCTGCATGGAGAGAAGTTAGAGATAACAAAGATTTTGATAATGTAGTTGAAATGGTTCAAGCAGTGAATGACTTGGACATGGAAGTTTGTTGTACCTTAGGAATGATGAATGAACAACAAGCATTAAGATTAAAAAAAGCTGGATTATTTGCCTATAATCATAATTTAGATTCTTCAAAAGATTTTTACAAGGATATTATATCTACTAGAGAATATGAAGAACGATTGAATACAATTGAAAATGCTAGAAAAGCTGGAATTACTGTTTGTTCTGGTGGTATTATCGGGATGGGTGAAGCTATTGAAGACAGAGTTGGATTATTGATGAGTTATATGGAAATGGAAACGCCTCCAAATTCAATTCCAATTAATGCTTTAGTTGCAGTTGAAGGTACTCCACTAGAAGATCAAAAACCAATTGAACAATGGGAAATGATACGTATGGTTGCAACTACTAGAATTGCTTTCCCAGAATCTGTTGTTCGTTTATCTGCTGGTAGAACAAAAATGTCTATGGAAGGACAAGCCTTATGTTTTATGGCAGGTGCTAGCTCTATTTTTGCTGGTGATAAATTATTGACTACACCAAACCCAGAATTTAATGAGGATAAGGAAATGTTCAAAATCTTAGGCTTAATACCTAAAGAAGCATTTCAAGATGGTGAAAAACCAGTTTCCGAAAAAGATCCAATTATTGAAGCTCGTAAAGAAAAAGAACGTTTGCGCGAAATTCAATTAGAAGAAGCAAAGCAAGCTGGATTTGAGCCAAGAAAAATCACGGTAAACTAAATTTTGTTTCCTAAAAGTTTTGACAAATTAGACGAACGAAAAAAAAGCAATACTTTTCGTTCCCTGCAAATCAATGCTGCTCAGGTAGATTTTTATTCTAATGATTATTTAGGAATTAGTAATCAATTATCAAAAATAGAACTAAATCACGCAGGAAGTACTGGATCTAGATTGATTTCTGGCAACTCAATAGAAGCAGAAAACTGCGAACGATTTTTAGCCGAATTCTTTGAAACAGAAAGTGCGCTTGTTTTTAATTCTGGATACGATGCAAATTTGGGATTGCTATCAAGTATTGGTGAACGCCATGATACAATTATATATGATGAACTAGTTCATGCATCTATCCGTGATGGAATTCGCTTGAGTTTATCTAAATCTTACTCTTTTAAACATAATAGTCTCGAAAATCTAATTCAAAAATTAGATCATGCTATTGGAGATGTATTTGTAGTTGTAGAATCTTTGTATTCCATGGATGGTGATTTTGCACCTATAAAAGAAATTATAGCTTTAAAAGAAAAATATAATTTTTATCTTATTGTTGATGAAGCGCACGCCTGTGGAATCTTAGGGAAAGATGGGAAAGGTTTAAGTTTTGAATTTAATTCTCAAATTTTCGCAAAAATAATTACCTTTGGTAAAGCTTATGGTGCCCATGGTGCTGCTGTTTTAGGAACTAAGGAACTTATTACTTATCTTATAAACTTTGCTCGTTCGTTTATTTACACTACTGCCCTACCCACATCGCAATATAAGGTAATTAAAGAGGCAATTATGTTATCCTTAATAGAGCAAAACAAGTTATTACTATTTGATAATATTCAATACTTTACTTCAAAGTCAAAAGGTCAATTACTTTACGAAAACCCTCTTTCACCAATACAAATTATTCAATTCCCAGACAAAGATAAGTTAATTAAATTAGGCCAACTTCTAGCAGAAGCTAATTTTGCAGTTAAATTAATTGTGAGTCCAACGGTACCTATAAACAGTGAAAGAATTCGAATTTGTATACATGCCTTTAATACTAAAAAAGAGATAGATACGTTTTCTGAAATTTTAAAATCCTTCTAAAAAAAATTTACTTCTTGAACAATTTTACTATGCTTACATAGTAAATTATCATCAAAACAGGACGAATAAATAAAACATCCTATCAAATATTCATTTCGAAATTACTATGCTTGCATAATTGTTTTTGTTTTCGTAAATTAGATTCATAAACCAATTAAAACAAGAAGTCATGAAACCATTTATTACTTACATTAGTTTGTTGATTACAGTGTTTTCAATAAATTTTGACTCAAAAGCTGCTATCATAACAGCGATAACAAATGGAGGAACATGGGCGGCGCCAGCATCATGGGATTTAGGCAGAGCTCCAGAATGTGGAGACACGATTAATGTTCCCTTTGGAATTAACATCAACATCACAACAAACGTTGATTTGGATGATGCAGACCCTCTTTGCTCAGCTGTAAGAATTTCAATTGCAGGTAGTATTCGATTTGCAAATGGAAGAAAAATGAGATTAGCACCTGGTGCTTGTTTTTCAGTAGAAAATGGAGGACTTGTTAGACCTAGTCCAGTTGGGATGGGTTCATCAGAAAATATTTCAATTGATGGTGATATTCTTTGGAGAGCTGCCGATGGGAATTTAAGTGGACCAGCAACTATGGGTTGTCCAATTCTTTTGCCAGTTACTTTTATTTCCTTGAATATTACACAGCAAGAACTAGCATTCTACTTGAATTGGAATGTAAATGAAGAAGAAAATGTTTCTCACTATAACGTTTACCTTTCTGAAAATGGATACAATTGGGAGAAAAATGTGACAGTGCAAGCTTTAGAAAAATCTAGTTATGAAACCCGTCTAGCAAGCACAAATGACAATCAAGAATTTTACATTAAATTAGAATCAGTTGATGTAGACGGGAAAGCATTTATCCTAGCAATTGAAGCAGTTAAATTGGATATTTCCTCCCTTAGTTCTTTAAATGAAATAAATATTTTTCCAAATCCAACAGTACAAAACTCGAATGCTAGTATTGTTTTTGAATTAAATTCAACTCAGGAAATAATGATTCAAGTTATAGATTTTACTGGAAAAGTAATCCTCGAAAAAGTGATTATTTCAGAAAAGGGTCAAAATCTAATTCCAATTGAAACAAGTTTAATTCAACATGGAAACTACATTGTTTTACTAAAAACAAATGATATCTCATTAAATCAAAAGCTAACCATTTTATGAAAGAATTGAAATATGAAAAATAGCACACAATCTTAGCCGCTCTCATTTATGGGAGCGGTTTTATTTTATATCTGAAGCAAAAAGAAATTTATTTGGACTAACCAAATTTGTTTTTACAGCATACATAACAATTCCAGCAGTATTTTTTACACCTAACTTAGCCATAATGTTTTTGCGATGCGTATTTACTGTATGAGCACTCAAAAATAAGGTCTCTGCTATCTGTTGATTAGTTTGACCTTCCGCAATTAAAGTAATTATTTCATTTTCTCTATCAGAAATTATTACAGGCTCGCAGGTAAATCCCTCAAATTCCAAATCATCAACATTTATGGAGGCAGCATGAATCGTTTCCAAAATTTGTCCACAAAAAAATTTATTCCCTTTGGCGGTTTCTTTAATGGAATCAACTATTTCTAAAATATCGCAGTCTTTTTTGACATAACTTCGAACTCCACCCCTCAAAGCGTCGACTAAAGTTTGTGCGCTTTGTTCTGGTGTAATGGCAACTATACCAATTTTACTCTTTTTAGAAACAATTTCTGGAACAATGTTGATATCGAAGCCCGGGGCCGTATAGTCTATAAGAATTACATCTGCATCAAAATTGCTTATTAATGCTAGTAATTCTTTATTGTTTTTAGCTTCTCCAACGATTTCAATTTTTTGAGAATTTAAGATTGTTCTTAAACCAATTAGAATTAATTCGTTACTATCTGCTAAAATTACTTTCATTGCCCCCTTTTTAATTCGTTTTAGATATGTAGCTGTTTTGTTTTTTATTATCAAGCTTTAGCTAAACATAACTCTAATTTAGAATTGTTTTAAACAAGGGCAAACTTACACATTATTTTTCAGCAAATCTAAAAATTTCGACAAAAAAAAACTCCATCATTTCTGATAGAGTTTTAAATATTTGATTGCAAGATGCTTATTCACCAACAACTTCAAATTTGAAAGTAGGTTTAACACCTTTATGCAAATTAGCTTCTGCTTCGAATGTACCAACTTCTTTGATTGGCTCATCTTTAATTTTCAATGATTTACGATCAATATCAAAACCTGCAGCTTTCAAAGCTTCAGATAATTGAACTGTATTCACAGAACCAAAAATCTTACCGTTTTCACCTACTTTCGTAGAAATAGTAACAGTTACATCAGCCAATTTAGCAGCAATTGCTTCAGCTTCAGCTAATATTTTTGTTTCTTTGTGTGCTTTTTGTTTCATAACTTCAGCATGAGCTTTTTTCGCTGATGCAGTAGCTAAACTAGCGTATCCTTG
>JBKCGI010000025.1:0-20549 GCA_046303515.1 Flavobacteriia bacterium
GTTGGTGTGTGGGGATTCTTTAATTGATTCTGGAGGTTCAACAGGAGTATATACGGATAATGAAGTTGATACGTTTTACATTTGCCCTCAAACTCCTGGCGATGCAATTCAATTGAACTTTTTGTCTTTTAATATAGAGCAAAATTATGATTACCTTACTATTTACGATAGTAATCAAGCTGGAACAAATCCTATAGGAACCTTTACTGGTGCACAAACCCTGGGAACTTTTGTAGCAGAAAACCCTACAGGTTGTTTGACCGTAGTGTTTACGAGTGACGGTTCGGTTACATACGATGGTTGGGTAGCCTCAATCACTTGTGTTCCAGCACCAACTTGCTTTAGACCAACAAATTTGCAAGTTAGCAACGTAACATCTACTTCAGGTACCTTTTCTTGGCAAGCAAACGACAATGAGATTCGTTGGGTTTTGGAGTATGGTCCTGCTGGTTTTACGCCTGGAACGGGAACAGATGTTGTATCTTTAACAAATCCAAAAACGATTAATACTTTTTCAGGATTAACAAATTATGATGTTTATATCAGAGCAAGATGCGGAATTGGAGATACAAGTGCTTATTTTGGTCCAATAAATTTCACCACTTCACCTGCACCATTAAACTGTGGAGACACGTTTACAGATTCGGGTTCTGATACAGCAAATTATCAATTAAATGAAGATTACATATTTACTGCTTGTCCAGGTTTACCAACAGAAACAGTAAATGTAATTTTTTCTGAATTTGACATTGATAATGGATGGGATTTCATGACTATTTACGATGCAAATGATACCATATCTGGAACTGAAATTGCAACTTATACGGGCACTAATTCACCAGGTATCATAACTGCTGAAAATGCTACTGGATGTTTGACATTTCGATTTACCAGTGATGGATGGGGAACTTTCCCAGGTTGGGTTGCAAGTGTAAATTGTGTGCCAGCTATAACTTGTCTTAAACCAACAAATATAACTACAAGCAACGCAACTGATGTCTCAATTGATTTGGCGTGGACAGCTAATAATGGTGAATCAGCTTGGCAAATTCAGTATGGACCTGCAGGTTTTGCGCTAGGAACTGGAACGGTTGTTAATGCTGGAACAAATCCATTTACAGTTACTGGATTAACAGCAACAACCCAGTATGATTTTTATGTAAGATCAGTTTGTGGCACAAATGATTCTAGTAACTATTCATTGGCGGTAAGTGCGACAACTATAAATGAACCATTAGTTTGTGGGAATACCTTTACAGATTTAGGTGGAGACGCAAATCCATATGCTAATGGTGTAAATGAGACCTATGTGATTTGCCCTACTTTACCGAATCAAGTAGTTCTTTTATCTTTTTCAGTTTTTGAAACTGAATTAAATTATGATTCATTAAGAATTTATAATGGAAGTTCGATGAGTGATCCTCTGATTGGAACTTTTGAAGGGACAAATAGCCCAGGGAATATTTACTCTACAAGTCCAAATGGTTGCTTGACTGTTAATTTCGTAAGTGATGGATCTGTGACTTATGCTGGTTGGGTAGCTTCCATTCAATGTGTTGATCCAATTACATGTTTACAACCATCTAACTTAATTGCAGATGCAACAACCTCTGCTTCAGTTACACTTTCATGGACTGCGAATAGTGGAGAAACACAATGGTTAATTGAATATGATACAACAGGTTTTATTTTAGGAACAGGTACAACTATTGTAGCAAATTCAAATCCATTTGAAATTACAGGTTTAAATGCATCAACAAACTATGATTTTTATGTGAGTGCGATTTGTAGTTCAAGTGATTCAAGTTTTGCAACAGGACCATTAAACGCTCAAACACAATTAGCACCATTTATTTGTGGAAATCAATTCTTAGATAATGGAGGTTTAGATAATTATGCTAACTCTTCAAGCGATACTACAACTATTTGTCCAAATGGAAATTTTGAAATAGTATCAGTTATTTTCTCTGAATTTGACACTGAAAGTGGATTTGACTCATTAATGGTTTTCAATGGTGCTTCTACAAATGATCCTTTGATTGGAACTTATCAAGGTTTGGATACTCTTGGAACTATTACTTCTACAAATCCAAATGGTTGTTTGACTTTTGTTTTTGTTAGTGATGGATCGGTTACTCGTGCTGGATGGGTAGGACAAATTGCATGTATTGATGCTAATGCTTCAATTGATGAAAATAAAGTTGATTTGTTGACTGTATATCCGAATCCATCTAATGGTAAATTTACAGTTCAAAATACACAAGCATCGCTAGTTAATTTTGAATTGAGAGATATGCAAGGAAGAAAGTTAAATTTGAACAAATCATTCTTAAGTCCAAAAGAAAATACAGTCCTTGATTTAAACAGCTATGAAAATGGTATTTATTTCTTGGTAATAAATGGAACTCAAACTTTAACTTTAGTAAAAAACTAATTTATTTGTGAACATTAAGGAAAGGAGGTAAAATTAATTTACCTCCTTTTTTGTTAAATAATATACATGTACACAACAAATTGCTGCATTAGTAATAATAATTGGAATTGAGCCAAGGAGTACACCATATGTAACGAATAAACCGCAACCGATAATATTTACCATTCGAAGAGGTTTCATTTTTTTCATTAAAAAGGAAATCAGGACTGCTAGGGACGCAGCATAGCCAACGTATTCTGTGTAATTTTGCATTAGTTTTATTTAGTTTTTGGATTTTTTAAATTGGATTTTTATCCGTAATTTTGCACAAAAATAGTCAATATGGAAGATAACTCACGTATTTCTACTCAAAAAGCACCAAAACCTGTTGGTTCGTATCCTCATGCTAGGAGAGTTGGTAATTTGTTGTTCCTTTCAGGGGTTGGGCCAAGAACTGCTGGATCAGACGAAACAGATTCAGGTGTACCTGGTTTGAAATTAGATAAAAACGGTAACTTTTTAGAATTTGACTTTGAGGCTCAATGTCGTTCTGTATTTGATAATGTTAAAGTAATTTTAGAGGAATCTGGCTCAAAATGGGAGAATTTGGTTGATGTAACAGTTTTTTTGGTAAACATGAAACGAGATTTCCACACGTATAATAAATTGTATGCTGAGTATTTTAAGGATGCTCAACCATGCAGAACCACTTGTGAAATCAATGCTTTACCGACACCCATTGCTATTGAATTAAAATGTATTGCAACAATTGATTAAAAAAATAATATGTTAGGATTTATTATTAGATGCGCAGTTAGTGCAGCAGTTTTAGGATTAAATGTTTATGCTTTTTATAGCGGACATTGGGGTTGGGGAATCGTAGTGATTTTCTTATCTGCACTATCAATTTTGAGTTTCTTTAGAAATGAAAATATGATTTTAGCTTTAAACCACATGCGTGTTGGGAACCATGAAAAAGCGAATCATTATTTGAAACGTATTTCTCGTCCAGATTTGATGCCCCGTAAACAACATGCTTATGTTTTATACTTAAAAGCAATGTTAGGTACCCAAGAATTAGGTTTTGCGAAAAGTGAACAAATGTTGCGAAAGGCATTAGGTTTAGGACTTAGAACCGCTCAAGACAATGCTGTTGCAAGAATGCATTTGGCTGGAATTTGCGCACAAACAGGCCGTAAAGCAGAAGCTGAAAAATTATTGGCTGAAGCGAAAAAATTAGATAAAAATGGTTTGATGAAAGACCAAATCAATACGATGCAAAAACAAATGAGTATGTCGGTTTCAAAAAACCAAATGCGCATGGCTCAAATGCATAAAGGAAGAGTGAAAACTCCAAAAATGAGATAAAATTAAAAAGCTCTGATTTAAATCAGAGCTTTTTTTGTGACCGCGGAGGGATTCAAACCCCCAACCCTCAGAGCCGAAATCTGATGCGCTATTCAATTGCGCCACGCAGCCGTTTGTTTTATGATGCGCTATTCATCCCGATAGCTATCGGGAGCGCCACGCAGCCATTTATAATCTTGTTGCGCTTTTCATACAGAAAGCTATCTGGAAGTAAAAGCAACATTTTACACCTTGTTTTTTCAACGCAGTAAGATTGCCCAAAATTACATTATTTTTTACAATTTATCCTTTGCTTTGAGAAAAATCAAATATTTTTGTGATTTATACGTTTTTAGTCTATGTTAAAAATTGTTTTTGCTTTTATAATTAGTTTGCCATTAACTTATCTTGCACAAGTTGCAACAGGAAATTGGCGTATGCACGTTGCAAATAGAGGTATAGATATCGCAGCAGGAGGAAATCAAGTTTATGTTGCACTGGAAACTGGTTTATTAGAATATGATATCGATGCAAAGGAGAGTAGTTTGTGGACCGATGTAAATGTACTTTCTGATATTCATGTTTCTTGTATTTATTATCACAAAGAAAGTGAGTCTTTTTTTGTAGGATATAAAAATGGAAACATTGATCGTATCCAAAATAATACAGTAACAAATATTCCAGCCATAAAATTGGCGGCTATTCAAGGAAGTAAAACCGTTAACTCATTTAATTCAATGGGCGATTTAGTTTATGCTGCTTGTGATTTGGGAATTGTAGTTATAAATTCAAAGAACAATGAAATTAAAGACACTTATTATCCAAATTCTAGTTCTGAAGGCATATTAAATGTTGCTTTTGTACAAGACTCTATTTACGCTTTAACCTCTTCACGATTATGGAAAAGTAATCTTTCAAACATAACCTTAGCAGATCCATCTCAATGGAAAATCGAATCAAATCTCCCAACAGGAACTTCAACTATTTCATATGAAAATTTATTTGAAAAGAATGGCGAATTATTTCTGGTTGAAAAAGTTGACGGTTTTGGTATGGACTCACTTTGTAAACTTACTTCTTCAGGCCTTCTTTCCCTGGTCAATCTTGGGTTTTCTGTTGAAATCAATTCTGTCAAATTAGTCGAAGATAAAATACTAATGACGGTATATGACGGGGTCCTAATTTTTGATGATAATTTTACTTTTGAACAAGTGTTTAACTCATTCAACGAATTTACGAATAAGGCACCTTCAAGCGCCACTATTTTAAATGGTAACACATACGTTGCAGATCAGGTCTATGGATTGTTTGAATTTAGCTCAAGCGGATTGAAGAAAATTGAATCGTCTGGGCCGTCAAATAACAGCTTTTTTTCGCTTTCTGGTACTAGAAATAAAATCGTTGTAAGTGCTGGTTTAATTGATAAAATTAGTTTTAATTATAATGTAGCTGGAGCATATACCTTTGAAGATGAAAATTGGATTTCTTACAATAGAACCACTAATAGTGAATGGTATAATTACAATATTTTCGACATTTCATCAGCAAGTATTAATCCCTTGAATGAAAAGGAGATTGCGCTAGGATCCTACAGTGAACAACCGTTAATTATTGTAAATGAAAATGAATCGAGTTCACAATTTTTTAATCAGTCAAATTCTCCATTTGTACAGCATGGCTTGCCTTCGCACAATAATATTTGTGTATCAGATGTTGAATATGATAAGAAAGGTAACTTATGGGTGCTTAATTGTTTTGCTCAAACTCCTTTAAAAGTGTATACAAAGGATAAAGTTTGGTATGAATTTACTAATGGTTCAGCCTCTCAAAATGCTTATTCTGGGAAAATGATCGTCGATTATAGCGGAAATAAGTGGTATACAATTTACAATGAAGGTCTTTTTGGTTATAATGATAATGGCACAATATCGGATCCTTCAGATGATAAAATCATTAATTTGAAAAATACACCTACTGGAGGAGATTTACCAGATGCAAATGTAACAGCTATTGCAGTCGATTATGATAATGAAATTTGGATTGGAACAACACAAGGATTTGTTGTTTTATACAATCCAGACAATGCTTTTGGTGCATCATCAGGTGAATATAATGCACAACGCATAAAAATTGATTTTGAAGGAATTGTTGAATACATTTTAGGGAAAACTTCTATTACTGACATTGAAGTTGATGGTGGAAACCGCAAATGGATTGCAACTGCTAATGCAGGAATCTTTCTGCTCTCCCCAGACGGAACAGAAGTTTTAGCTAGTTATACCAAAGAAAACAGTTCACTTATTTCAAATAACATTTTTGATTTACAATTTTTAGGTAAGACTGGTGAATTGTTTGTTGTTACAGATATCGGTTTGGTTTCTTTAAGAACCGATGCCTCATCTGGAGATGACAAATATGAAGATGTAATCGTTTTTCCTAATCCCGTTAAACCTAGTTTTGATGGATTGATTACTATTCAAGGAATAAAATACGACTCTGATGTGAAATTTACAGATATTGCTGGAAATTTAGTCTACCAAACCACTTCAAACGGTGGAACGGCAACTTGGAATGGAAAACATTTCAACGGAGAAAAAGTAAAAGCGGGAACATACCTCATTTGGACCAGTTCAAACACCGAGAAGGGAAGAAAAGTTGGTAAAGTTGTTATATTGAATTGATTTTTGAAACCATTTAAGTCATATGAGAATAGGCTTTATGCACCAAAAATAAGTTCAAATATAGGATAACAAAAATCTTACATGTACTAAAATGACTTATATGGTTCCATCACTAATAAAATGAAAAAGAAAGATATTGGTTTTGTTTTGCACCGCATATCTTATTCCGAAACGAGTTCGATAATTAAATGCTTTACACAAGAGCATGGACTTAAATCTTTTATGATTCAAGGTGGAAAGAAGAAATACAGTTCTGTTTTGCAAGCCATGATGCCAATTGAGTTTACTTTTTATCAGCGAAATGAAGAATTAGCAAAATTGTATGAACCAAGTGTTTTTGTGAATCTAAATGAAATTCAATTCCATCCTATAAAGTCAAGTTATTTATTCTTTGAAGCCGAAATTTTATTGCAATGTTTCAAAGATGATCAAATTGATAAAGAAATATTTCGCTTCGTTTTAGAGGAATTAATGTGGCTCAATGCACAAGAGAACTATGCCAATTATTTACTTTTTTGTATGATAGAATTGTGTGATTATCTTGGCATAAAACCTAATGTTTTGGATGAAAAGGCAATAGATTTTGATTTGGTAAATGGGGAAATTAGTTCCGAAATTATTCGAACAAGTAATTGTATTTCGCATCCTGAAATCGCCAATTTTGTAAAAGTATTAATATCTGAAAAGGATACTATCTTACAATTAGAACTTTCAAAAGAATCTCGTAAATTTATCTTAAATCTCTTATTTGATTACTTTAAAATTCACATCAGTGGTTTTAAAATCCCTCAATCTTTAGAAGTTTATCAAACTATTTGGTACGATTAAAAAAAAAGTAATTGCTTCAAATTTCCCCAAAAACTTAATTAAGACGTTGATTAAAAATGGTTTAGGTTATTTATCTATCCGTTTGTAACGGTTAATAACTGTTAAATTTTAATTTTTTTAGTACTATGCATTGCATAATACAATGTTTTGTATATATCTTTGCAAAACAAAATTAAATCTCATGAGTTTAGAAAATACACAAGCTCAAATGCGAAAAGGAATTTTGGAATATTGCATTTTGTCAATTTTAGATCAACAAGAAGCGTATCCATCCGAAATTCTCGAAAAGCTAAAAGAAGCAAAACTGATTGTAGTGGAGGGAACATTGTATCCGCTTTTAACACGATTGAAAAATATGGAATTATTGGCATACCGATGGGAAGAGTCAAATTCTGGTCCACCACGTAAATATTTTACAATCACAAAAATGGGCAAGGCTTTTTTAGAAGAATTAGCAAGTACCTGGACAGAATTAAATTACGCAGTTGAAAAAATAACCTTAAAAAAATAGAAGATGAAAAAGACAGTTTCAGTAAATATAAAAGGCTTGAACTTTATGATTGAAGAAGATGCCTACGAAATGTTACATCACTATATGCAACGGCTTGAAAAAAGTCTTTCAGGACAAAAAGGTTCAAAAGACATCATTGAGGATATCGAATTGAGAATCGCTGAGTTGTGTCAAACAAAACTTTCTGATAAGAAACAAGTGATAGAAAAAGAAGATATCGAAAACATCATTTCAACCTTAGGTCAACCAGAGGATTTTATCGATGACGTTCAAGAAGAGGAAACTTATTCTAAAAGTCAAACAAATCAGACTCAAACGGACAAAAAGCAATTGTATCGCGATATTGATAATGCAAAAATTGCCGGAGTTGCTGCTGGATTATCCAATTATTTCAATATCGATTTAATTGTTGTGAGGATCATTTTCTTGATTTTCTTGTTTGTAGGTGGATTTGGATTTCCTTTGTATATCATTTTATGGATTGTATTACCTAAAGCAAATACAAGTATCGATCGCTTGAGAATGCAAGGAAAACCAATCACTGTTGACAGCGTGAAAGAAGAAATTGAACAAGCAGCTGATCGTCTTGGGAAGTCTTCGAAAGGTTTTGCAGATAGAATTCGAAAAGAGGAAAATTTAGGTAAACGATTCAGTTCTTTAGGTAGAATAATCGTGAAAATTGTAGGTTTTGGCTTAATTGCCACAGGTGTATTTTTCTTGATTTTGTTTCTTGTTTTATTTTTTGGAGGAATGCGATTCATTCCAATTCAGGTACAAAACGGATTTATTACTTTCAGTGAATTAGGAAATGTTCTCTTTAGTGATTCTAATGATGTTTTCTTAGCTTGGACGGGAATTATCTTAGTTGCGCTATCAGTTATTCTCTTTCTTATTTCAAATGGCACGTATTTACTGGTTGGTTTAAGATCCAAATGGGCAAGAATGTCATCACTTGCGCTAATTATTTTTGGAATTATTGGTACAGTATTTTGTATCTATGTAGGTTCAAAAACTGGAAGAGATTTTGCTAATTATGCCGAAATTGAAAAAAAGATAACAAGTGTAGATTTACCTATTTTAAACATTGAATCTGTTATTCCTCAAACAAAAAATCTAAATGGTTTTAACATTCGTAAAGACAGTGATTTTGACACCTATAACCCACTAAACATTGTTGGAGGTAAAATAATCAATAACGGCGTAGACCTATTATACAAAACTTCAAAAGACAGTTTGTTTCATGTTTATCAATGTTTTAGTTCAAATGCCTATTCCTATGAACTTGCCTTAATCAAATCTAAAAACATTAAAAATGCAATTAGTTTTGAAGGGAATAGTTTGAAAATTCACCCTAATTTCTCATTCCCAAAAAAAGATAAAATAAGAAATCAAGGCGTTAAAATCATCATCGAAATTCCAAAAAACAAAACGGTAAAAGTTGGCGAAAAAATCATTTCTCCTACTTACATCGACGAAGAGGAATATGAAGTGAATGGTTACTTGAACTACAAAGGAGAATTTGAAGATTGGGATTAAAGGAAATTTTAACTCTGCCGGGGTGGGGACCCTGGCGGGGTTAATTCTATAAAATCTTGTTTTTCGGCTCAATTTTTGCCACCTTTGAAATATGAAATTTGTATTCACTTGTATTATTTTAGTTCTTACCCAACTCGTTTTTTCTCAATTAAACTTTGAAAAAACTGAAATTGATTTTGGAAATATCGGTAATCAAGATCAACGCTTTTTGGATATTGAAGTCAAAAACATTGGTACTAAAAAGGAATATTTTCTCAGTATTAAGAAACCAAAAGATTTAGTTGTTTTAACAAAAGGTGAATTTGTTTTAGCCGATAGCTCAACCTTTATGCGAGTGCAAGTAAACCCCACGCAAAAGGGAAAGTTTTCGTTTGAGTTTGAAATGTTTACTTCTGACAAAAACGAAGCTACCAAATTTAAAGTCAAAGGGAATTTTACAGAAACCCCAGAAAATATAAGTGCAAATTTTCAAGCCTGTCCAAATTTTTCTGCTAAACCTGTTCAAAGGCAATTGAGTAATAAATTCACAATCCGAACAATTGATTATTACACGAAGAAAGATGTTGATGCGACAGTTTTCATCATTCAAAATGGAACAGATATCAGTCAAATAAATACCAAAAATGGCTTTTGGAAAGATAAATTACCACTCGGTTTCACCTATTTTTATGTCAAAAAAGAAGCGTACAAAGTTTTGGATACCAGCGCTTACATTAATGCAAATCGCAACGAGATAACTTTAGAACTCAAGATGGATCCGTCATATTGTTTGCCTGTTCCAAAAGAAAATCAACAAAAACCAATTGAGATCAAAGAAGAAAAAGTTGTTGTAATTGAAGAAGTAAAACCAGACGAAAAACAAATGCGCAAGGATTTGACGCAAATTCTTCAAACTGAAAAACCAACCCAAGCTGATACTATTAAAAGATCTTCAATCGATGATTTTCCGCTTGAATATTTCGATACAACTTATTTCAAAGCAATCAATGTGGTCTTCTTGTTAGACGTTTCCTCTTCCATGGTTTCGTATGATAAATTCGATTTATTGAAATTTAGTTTGACGCAACTATTAGAAATTTTACGTCCACAAGATCAAATTGCACTTGTAACCTATGCCGATGATGCGAACGTAATTTTACCTTCATCCAAGGGAAATGAAAAGGAAAAAATCTTAGCCGAAATTAAAAAACTGAAAGCCTCTGGAAAAACGGCTGGTTTAAAAGGAATCAAAAAAGCATTCCAAGTTGCAGAGAAAAATCTTATTCCGAATGGAACAAATATGGTAATTGTTTTAACTGATGGAGCCTTTAATAAAAATAATGGTGACTATTTTTCCGTTATTGACAAATACACTAGCAAAGGAATTCTGTTTTCTGTTGTTGGAATCAAAAATTTCCCAAAAGATGAATTGAACATGCACGAAGCTGCAAGTCGTGGCAACGGAGCTTATGTGCCAGTTTTTAAATTGGCCGATGCACAGCAAAATGTCATTCGAGAAATAAAACGAGTTACGTTTAAGAAGTAGTTTTCTGTTTCAATAAAAAATCCGTTCCGACGACTCCCCCTTTGGAGGGGGGCAGGGGGGAGGATAAGCAATACCATTTCAATCTTAATTTTTTTTGTAACTTAGTATTAATTTACAAAACCTAGTAAGAATGAACAACCACTACAACAAAAACCTGAAATCATATTCGAGAAGTTTAAGATCCGAAAGTGTTTCAAAAGCAGAAAAATATATTTGGAAAGCTTTGTTAAGTAGAAAACAGACTGGTATTGCATTTAAGAGGCAAAGGCCAATTGCAAATTTCATAGTTGATTTCTTTGCTGCGGAAATTGGATTAATAATTGAGATCGATGGAAATTCTCACGTCGATAAAGGTGAATATGATTTCTATCGTGAAACAAAATTGAAAAGTTTAGGCTTTGAATTAGTTCGTTTTAAAGAAGGCGAAGTATTAAATAATTTGGATAAAATTCACTTGGAAATAATGCATGTAATTGATTGTCTTAAAGAAAAATGAATTAAATCATAGGAAATCCTCCCCCCCTGCCCCCCTCCGAAGGGGGAAGTTCCCACAACAAGATTTTTAGTTAAAATACTAAATATTATTTCCAAAAAATGAAAGCTATTCAACAAGCGAATATTACCTTTGTAAAAACTTTCAGTCATGTTCAGTAAAACGTATCTTCGTCTCAATCAATTTACCTTAGTTTTTATCTTTTTAGTTGTAATTGCTGGAAGTTTTGTAAGAATTTCTGGAAGCGGAATGGGCTGTCCGGATTGGCCTAAATGTTTTGGTCAAGTAATTCCCCCAACTTCTGATGAAAATTTACCAAAAAATTACAAGGAAATTTACGCTGAAAAACGAGAGAAGAAAATTCTAAAATTTGCTAATTTTTTAGAGAAAATAGGTTTTTCAAAAGAAGCTGAAGAGTTGCGGACGAATAAATCCTTGTTGATCGAAGACGAGTTCAACGCCCGAAAAACGTGGACAGAATACATCAACCGTTTATTTGGCGTTTTGGCTGGATTTGGGGTTTTGTTCATATTTGTTGGTGCTTTACGTAAATATAGAAAACGCAGAATTGTGATTTTAAGCACCGTAAACTTAGTTGTATTGGTTATTCAAGCTTGGTTTGGTTCCATTGTCGTGGCTACGAAATTAGTACCTTGGACAATCACTGTGCACATGTTTCTCGCCTTATTGATTATCGTGATCCAAATTCAATTGATTTACGAAATTCAGAAAAACAGAAAAGATCAAAGAGTCTTGCAACGTTTTCAATTGACTAAGGCTATGAAATGGATTATTTGGTCGGCGTTTATTATCACCTTCGTTCAAATGTTCTTGGGTACACAAGTGCGAGAACTGGTAGATACTTTAAGAGACAAAAAAATATCCAGAGAACATTGGAATGACAACTTCAATATGACCTTTTTCATTCACCGAAGTTTTTCGTGGCTGGTTTTGATTACCCTAACAATTTTGGCTTGGTTGAATTACAAAAACAAACAATACCGTTTTATTTATATTTCTTTTGTGGTATTGGTTTTAGAATTGATTTCCGGAGTTTTGTTGGCGTATGCTGACATGCCAGGATTGGTGCAAACTTCTCATTTGCTGTTTGCTTGTATTTTGTTTGGAACGCTGTATTATACGGTGTTGAAGTTTGAGAAAAATAGATTTTAATTTTTTTTGGCCTTGTAAACGACTTTATTATAAGCATCCAAGACATATCCTTCTTTTTCTAAAATAAAAACACTTTCTCTGTCATAAAGATTTTTGGGAAGTTTATAGTTTTTTATTAAAGCAAAATCATCCCCCATACCAAATTTGTTGTAGGTATTTCCAGTTCTCCAAATTAAAAAATTTCCAAAAAATGCATATCCTATTGAGAGTTCATTTCTTGGATCTCCCATCATGAATAAAGTATACTGCCGACTTATTATAACTTTATTTGAATTTGGTATCGAAAATGTTTTTATATCACTACTAGTATTGGTAATTTGAATATATATAGTGATTAAAGAAAATAAAGGAATAAATACAAATGATAGTATTCTAACAGTTTTTCTATGATTCTTTGAAATATTGTATTTAAAAAAAAGTACTAAACCAAAAATTAAGGTAAACCAAAAATAAATAATAGAGAATTCTAATTTACAAAATTCTAATGGTGAAAAAAGAATTAGTAAAAGAAAAAAAAGATTAAAAACGAATAAATAAATGAGAATTTTTTTCATTTTATTAAATTTAATATTGATCAATTTTGTTTTAAAATTATATAATCAATTCTCACTCAAACGTACTCTTCTCATACTTTTTCTGCCTGCGCTGATTTTTCTTGATTGTTTTCTCTAGCTTTTTGTTTTTCTTTTTATTGCGTTTGATACTCGCTTTCGCAGCAGGAGATTGCAAAGACCAATATCTTTTTTCGGCAGCTTTTTTGGCTTTGACTGCAGCCTTTTGTTGTTTTTTCTTCTTTTTGGCAATGGCTTTTTCTGCTTCTTCCACAGAACTTGGGTTTTGTTGCGCAATAAGTGGCTGGTTAAGCAATAAAAAAGCAAAAAGGAACGTTATTTTGAAGATTGATCTAAATTTCATATCTTTGTGTATGTTTCGTTTGAATAAAATATCCTTACAAATATTGTACTTTTTTTTGGCATTTGGTGTTTTTTCCTGCAAAAAAAATCAAAATCATCCCGTTCCTAGTTTACCTTTCGATATTACGATTTACATCAATTTACCAACTTACAACAGTTTAGAATCTGTTGGTGGCTGGGCTTATGTTGATGGTGGTGTGCGTGGACTTATTGTTTACCGCCAATCTTATGACGTTTTTGTAGCCTTCGACAGGCAATCTCCAGCTAATGATGCATCTTGCGAATTCCCACTTACAACTAATAAAGATAATTTTCTGCAATTAGACGACTCCTGCTCAACAGCAACATTTTCCTTGTTAGATGGAAGTCCTAATTCAGGTTCAGATTTTGGATTGCGTTCCTATCAAACTTTTTGGGGTGGTGGGTCTAGCTTGAGGATTTATAATTGATCGTTTATACTCTTTGGATAGTTTTTTTAAGTTGAAAATGTAGTTTTTTTAAACTTATGTGAGCTTTCGCATGAAGCATCAAAAAATATACTTAAATGACTTATATGGTTTAAAATAAAATCAAATAAGGTTTGTGCATTTCAAATTTTCTTTTTAATTTTAGTTAACTTTTTAAACTAAACCCATGAAAGAAGAATATTTGCACGCCATTTGGCGGATGAAGCGTCTTCCCGTTTCACAACTTTACCTCACAGACGGAAGAAAACTCACTATCAAAAAAACAGGTTGGCACAATCACGATGCTGGTCCAGACTTTTTCAACGGTTCAATTGAAATCGATGGAATTCAATGGAATGGAAATATCGAATTACATGTTAAATCTTCTGATTGGTATGTGCACAAACACCATTTAGATCAAGCCTACAATTCGGTTGTTTTGCATGTAGTTTTTCAACATGACAAGGAGGTTTTAATTCACGAACAGAAAATTCCGACCTTGGAATTGCAGAATTTGATTGATTTTAATCATTGGAACTTATATCGTAGTTTAACTGTCAGCTCTTCTTGGATTCCTTGTGAAAATTCGATTGCTACTGTTGATGAATTTATTGTACAAAATCAAATTGAAACAGCTTTGATAGAACGTTTGAATCGTAAAAATGAAATCCTAAAACAAACGTTTCGTGAATTACAAGGAAATCATTTGGCTTTGTATTACGAAATTTTCGCAAAAGCATTTGGACTAAAAGTAAATACCTTACCATTTATTGAATTGACCAAAAAACTCGATATAAAGATTTTGTGGAAAGAAAACCCTAGGCTTCAAAAAGTTTTACTTTTAGGGGTAAGCGGAATGTTACAAGAAGCAAATCGCTTTGGCTTTGAAGAATTTCTAACAGATTGGGGGTTTTTGAAAAAGAAGTGCAATTTAGATGAAATGGATTTTCATTCTTGGAAATTTAAAGGTTTGAGGCCACAAAGTTTTCCGAATATAAAAATATTGCAATTTGCTGAAATTTGTTCCAAACAGGAATTGTTCAATTTGAATCATTTCAATGAAACTGAAATATTAATACATTTAAATAATTTAAATTTTTCAGAAAATTTCCGTAATAATTTATTGATAAATGCGATTATACCAATTATTTGGTGGAATTATTCCTTTTTTCAGGACGAAAAATTAAGAGATTTAGCCTTAAATTTATTGATGAAACTTCCGAGCGAGCAAAATCAAATCATTTCCAAATGGAAAAATTTAACAGTGAAATGCAAATCTTCTTATCAATCTCAAGGATTATTGGAATTAAAAAACGAACTTTGTGCACATAAAAAATGTTTAAACTGTAAAATTGGTTTTGCTATTTTAAAACAATGAGAAATATCCAAAAAATACTTTTCTTTTTCGAACTTCGATCTTATGGAGTTTGTACCTGGTGGGCTAGAAAATTGGGTATTAATTCCTCAAAAGTAAAACTTGGATTTATTTATGCTTCTTTTTTGACTTTTGGAACGCCACTTTTTGTATATTTGGCAATGGCTTGGATTTTAGAACACAAACATTTTTTTAAATTCCAACGTAAACGAAGAACAAGTATTTGGGAATTATAGTTTATGCTGAACGATTTTCGCTTTTTAAATAAAATCTTTTTCTTTATCGGACTGATAATCGTTGGTTTGAGTATCGGTACTTTTGGTTATATGCTCATCGAGGGTTGGGACTTTTTAGATTCATTGTACATGAGTGTAATTACTACCACCACGGTTGGTTTTATGGAAGTAAATCAATTATCAGATGCTGGAAGAATTTTCACAATGTTTCTTATATTTTTGAGTTTTGGTACCTTTGCCTATGCCGTAACATCCTTGTCTAAATATATTATTGGAGGCGAATACAAGGAATCTTTATTTCAATATAAATTTACTAAACGATTAAAAAAGATGGAAAAGCACGTTATTATTTGTGGTTTTGGACGCGTTGGAAAACAAGTTGCGGAAGATTTATTAAATCAAAAAATTCCTGTTATTGTGCTTGAGTCGTCTAAAGATATTGTTGAAACAATTGGCAAAAATCGCGACTTTTTAATGATTCATGGCGATGCAAGTCAAGATGAGACACTTCATGCTGCAAAAATATCAAATGCTCGAGCAATTATTGCATGTTTACCTAAGGATGCAGATAATTTATATGTTGTTTTAGCTTCTAGAGAGTTAAGAAAAGATTTGGTGATTATTTCAAGAGCATCAAATCACAATTCAGTTTCCAAGTTGAAACGTGCAGGAGCAAACAATGTAATCATGCCTGACATTATTGGGGGATCTCATATGGCGTCATTGGTTTCTAGTCCAGATGTCATGGAATTCATGGAAAATATTCAAGGACAAGGAATTGAGGCTGTGAATATAGAATCTATTTCTTTCAATGAATTGCCAGCGGAGTTTCAGAATAAAACCATCAAACAATTAGAAGCAAAACGTTTAACTGGAGTAACAATAATTGGATACAAGTCACCTGATGGCGAATACGTGATTAATCCAGATTGGGAAACGGTAGTTGTAAAAAACTCAAAATTATTCGTATTAGGTAATTCTAAGCAAATAAGTGAATTTGTCAAAATTTTTCAGTTAAATCATCATTAATGAACTTAGCAAAGCGATCTCATGGCTTTAGCCATAAAATATTAGTTACAGGCTCGAACGGACTACTAGGTCAAAAAATAGTCAAACATTGCATTGAGAAGGGTTACACATTTTTAGCAACATCAAAAGGTGAAAATCGAAATCCAGATTGTCCTGAGTCGAATTATTTTGCGATGGACATTACTAATAAATTGGAAATTAATCCCGTTTTTGAGGCATTTTACCCAACTCATGTTATCCACACAGCAGCAATCACAAATGTTGATTATTGTGAATTAAATAAAGAGGAATGCGATGAGGTGAATGTTTTAGCGACACATTATTTATTTGATGCCACACAACGTTTTGAAGCCTATTTTACATTATTGTCTACAGATTTTGTTTTTGACGGTGAAAAAGGAGATTATGTTGAAAGTGATGAGGTTAATCCTTTGAGTTATTACGCTGAATCAAAAGTAAAAGCAGAAAAATTGCTATTAGATTCTCCCTATAAAAAGTGGTCAATTGCTAGAACTATAATCGTTTTTGGTCAAGCACATAATATGTCACGAAGTAATTTGGTTCTTTGGGTCTATGATTCCTTAAAAAACAACAAAGAAATTAATGTCGTAACCGATCAAATCAGAACCCCAACTTGGGCAGATGATTTAGCTTTAGGATGCATCGCTTTGGCTGAAAATAATGCAATTGGAATTTATCATCTTTCAGGAAAAGACAAGGTTTCCATGTATGATTTTGCCATTCTTGTGGCAGATTATTTTAAATTGGACAAAAGTTTAATCAAGGCAACAACTTCTGACACCCTAAATCAGCCTGCAAAACGTCCACTGCATACAGGCTTTGATATTTCAAAAGCTATAAAAGATTTGAATTACAGTCCGATTTCCTTGAAGGAAGCGTTGGCGAGGTTTGAGTTTTAACTTATTGATGCCGTAGGTATCAAACATATTAGCAATGGATGTAAATCCATTGCGTTTTTTTAATCCTCTTTATCTCTAAAGAAGAAATAATACACCAAAAATCCTGACAAAATCAATACAATACTCCAAATGGTATCTTGGAAAGTAAATATTGTTAAACTCACACAGATTAACAATGCAAATATCAAATATAAAAAAGGAATTATTGGATAACCAATTGCTTTATATGGTCTGTTGGCATCAGGCATTTTTCTCCTCAAAACAAATAATCCTGCAATTGTCACAATGTAAAATATCATTGAACCAAAGGTTGCAAATTTGATGAGAATTTGATAAGATCCTGAAAAACATAAAATGGCTGCCCATGCACCTTGAATCCACAAAGCAAAACCTGGTACTCCCGCAGCATTCAAACGATTTGCTTTTTTGAAGAACAATTTTTCATTTGACATCGCATAAAACAAGCGAGAACCTGACATGATTAAGCCGTTATTACATCCAAATGTTGAAACCATAATTAATCCAGCCATCAAAAATTTGGCACTATCGCCAAACATCATGTAAGCGGCAGAAGTTCCGACACGACTTTCACTTGCAAACTGAATTCCAGAAGCAACAATTCCGTCATGAGTGTAAGCTAAACTTGGATCTACTGGTTTTCCTAAAAGTGGCAGTAATCCAAGATAGGCAGCATTAGCTAAAAGGTAAAAAATAGTCACAATGAAAGTTCCTAAGAACAAACTTCTTGGTAGATTACGTTCTGGGTTTTTAATTTCTCCAGCGATAAACGTAACATTATTCCAAGCATCACTTGAAAAAAGTGAATTGATAATCGTAGTTGAAATAGCAATAATTAAGCCCCAAGTCGTTAACAAACTTACATTCACTTCATTTGTTTTGGCATCTAAAACTGTTTTTTTAGCTGTCCAAGCATCTTTGAAATTTTGATCAAAAAAACCCGACTTGATACTCAAATAAATTCCAACAACAATTAAAATAAATAAAGCAATTAATTTTGAACTAGTAAAAATATTTAACACAATTTTCCCATACTTGACTCCTTTAGCATTGAGATAGGTTAGAAATATAATACTTGAAACTCCGACTAGATTGACATAAGTCAATTGAAAATCCCCAATAGTTAAGAATGGTTTAAAAAGAATGGGGAAAAATACTCCTGTAAATTTACCAAAGGCAACTCCTACGGCGGCGATAACTCCAGTTTGGATAACCGTAAATACTGTCCAGCCGTATAAAAACGAAGGTAATCTTCCAAAGGCTTTTTGAATATAAACAAACTGACCACCTGCTTGCGGAAACATGGCTGCTAATTCACCATAACTCAAGGCTCCAAACAAGGTTATAACTCCTGTTAAGACCCAAGTAAAAAGTAACCAGCCTGAACTCCCTAAATCCTTCGCCATGTCAGACGAAACAATAAAGATTCCAGAGCCTATCATACTTCCTGCAACGATAAAAGTTGCATCTAATAAACCTAAGGATTTTTTGATTTCCATTTTTTGAACTGTAAAAAAAAGTCCTGTTTCAAGAGAAACAGGACCATTATGATTTAAAAATTTACTTAATCTTGATCATTAAGGTTTTCTGACGCATTTAAAATTGAATCATGACCTTTTAAAGATTGCTCAAAATTGAACTCGTTTACTTTACTGTGTCTTCTACTATATGCGAAGTAAACTAAGAATCCGATTGCTGTCCAAATTAAAAATGCAATCCAAGTTTCTGTTTTTACGAAGAACATTAAACCAACATTAAAAAGTGTTCCTAAAACAGAAACCACTGGTAAGAATGGCGTTTTAAAAGGTCTTGGTAAATCTGGTTGTTTGATTCTTAAAATTAAAACAGCGACTGAAATCATTGAGAAAGCCAATAAAGTTCCCATACTACACATTTCTGCAACTTTATCAATTGGAGTTAAAGATGCAACAATTGATATAATAAATCCAACAATTAAAGTACTTCTAAATGGGGTTTTGAATTTTTTATGTACTACTCCAAAGATTTTGAATGGTAATAGACCATCTTTTGCCATTCCTAAGAATACACGTGTTTGACCTAACATCATAACCAACATAACAGAAGTTAAACCAGCTACAGCTGCAATTGTTATAAGAATAGTTGCCCATGGCATTCCAATTCCTTCAAATGCAGATGCTACAGGAGCTTTTATGTCTAAATCTTTGAAACCTACCATTCCTGTCAGAACCAATGAAACAGCTATATATAATACAGTACATATAATTAGGGATGCAATAATCGCGAAAGGAACATCTTTTTTAGGATTAATCGCTTCACCTGATTGAGTTGAAACAGCATCAAAACCAATGTAAGCAAAAAATACAATACTAGCGGCCGTTAATACTCCTCCAAAGCCCCAGCCGTAATGTGAAACACCATCAATAACTTCTGCTTTTGGTACAAATGGTGTATAGTTTGCTGTATCAATAAAAAAGAATCCAACAAAAATTACAAATAAAACAACTGCTAGTTTTAAGATTACAATTAAATTATTTGTTTTAGCAGCTTCTTTAATTCCTTTTACAAGAATTGCAGTAACAACCCAAGTGATTAAAAATGCTGGTAAATTAAATGCAAAGCTAGGAGCCGCAATGCCAGCATCATGCGCTTTTTGAGCAGCAGTTACAGGATCATTCATTAACCACATAGGGGGGTGAATTCCACATTGATGCAGCAGCTTTTCAAAGTAACCACTCCAAGCAACAGCAACAGTTGTGGCACCCATCATATATTCCAAAATTAAATTCCAACCAATTATCCAAGCAAAAACTTCACCCATTGTTCCATAAGAATAGGCATAGGCTGATCCTTCAACAGGTAATACAGAGGCAAATTCAGCATAACATAAAGATGCAAATAAACATCCTACACCAGCGATCGCAAAGGCAATTGCCAAACCAGGACCAGCGTGATTGTGCGCTGCAATTCCCGTTAATGTGAATATTCCACCTCCACTGATTGCTCCAATACCTAAAGATGTCAATCCCCATTTTGTTAAAACACGTTTTAACTCACTTTTTTTCATGTCTGCCTCAAAGGCACTCATTGGTTTTACTCGCCAGTTATTTTTAGCCATTATAAAT
>JBKCGI010000026.1:0-8516 GCA_046303515.1 Flavobacteriia bacterium
TTAGAATAATCTTCATTAAAAGAGAATCCCATTGGTTTTTCAAATGTCCGAGGAAGCTGAATTAAATAGTTTTCATCCTTTGGAGAGATAAAAATGAATTTACCTGCTTGATAAGTTGTTACCGCTAAAGAGCAATTTAAACGAAGTAAAAGCTCCGCTACTTGTGGGGTATAATTACAAGAAAACGGAGCTAATGATTGTGAATTTTGTTGCATTTTTATTCTAGAACTTTAAAAATTTATCAGTTATTCAATGTTTCAAGTTGTTTGATTTACCAAACATACAAAATAATTCTAATTTGAACTGTATTAAAATAAAAAAGTAGTTTCAAAACATTGAATACTCAAGTTTCAAAACTACTTTTAGTTTATAAAATAAGCCTTATAAAAGGATTAGATTTTTTGAATTTTTGTTTGTGTTGCTTTTCCTGTTTTATCAGAAATTTTAACTGTATACATTCCCGCTTCTAAGTGCTTGATATTTAGTTCGCTTATTAGCTGAGAAGTAGATAATACCACTTTACCAGAAATGTCTAAAACTTCAATTTTTGAAACAGCATCTTTATTTCCGCTAAACGTGATTGAAATTATATCATTTGCTGGACTTGGATAAACAGTGGTGTTAAAGTTTGGTAAACTTTCTTCAATTCCCGCGCCAATTCCAGATGTGTTTTCGTAATAGCTGAAATTATAATTATAAAAACCTGTTACAATATCTTTGTCACCATCTCCATCCATATCTGCAGGATTTGAAACCATCGTGTTGAAAGCTGCACCTCCAGAAACTTGATCTAAACCAAATGGATTAGTTGCTACAGCAGCAAAAGTCGGTACACCAGGAGTTCCTGTATTTTCAAAATAATTAAATGAACCATAATAGCCATTTCCTACAAGAACATCTTTATCCCCATCCCCATCAAAATCTGACAATGTGATTGTGTTTACGTAGTTTCCTGTACCAGTTAAACCAAAAGGGTTTAAAACCGCTGCAGCAAAAGCAGGAGAACTTGCCGTTCCTGTGTTTTCATAATAACGGACATCACCATAATAATCTGTAATAAAAAGATCTTGATCACCATCATTGTCTATATCTGAAAACGCTGGTGAAACACTGTATCCTGCTGCTGGATCAATAATAATTCCAAATGGATTATTTTGATATGGAGTTGAAAAATTAGGATTTGTTGCTGTACCACTATTTATATTAAAAAACAATCCAAATTCATTATTAGGGAAAGTTGTAATTCCTGTCATTAAATCAAAGTCACCATCAGCATCAATATCAACTGTTGTTGGAAAGGAGAATAATGCAGGAATTGTATCTAAGCCGAATGGGTATTCTACGGCTGCTGTAAATACTGCATTAGCAGCAGTTCCTGTATTTTCTATGAAATTAAAAACGTTACCATCAAAAGCAAACCCTCCTGTAATCATGTCATAATCTCCATCAGCATCAATATCAACGATACTTGCTCCAGCTAAATAGCTTAAAGAATCTAATTGTTGGAAACCAAATGGATTTTGCACAGCAGGAGAATAACTTTGCGCATTAGCATTATTTGCAAAAAATAGACCTAAAACAAAACTTGCTCCAGCTAAAGATTTTTTAATAAACGTAGCTGAAAAGATTGCTCTTAAATCTTTCAACAACACATTTACTTTGTGTGCTAAATTTTTAACTTTTGTTTGATTTGAGGACTTATTCGCAAGTAAAATATTTAATTGTTTACTAGCGTTTTTGAACTGTCTCAGTTTTCGTGAGTAATAATTTCTTTTCATATTCAGGTTTTAAAACAGCCCAAACATACAAAAAATTATTTATTTAACTAAATTTTTAATCAATTCTTCGGTCTCTAATTTAAACTCATCGTAAATTTTCCCTGTTCCCGGTCCATTAAAACCTGTGTGAATTTTAACTATTTGTCCGTTTTTATCCAAAAAGATGGCAGTTGGAAAAGAAATAATTTGATTTAACATGGAAAACTGTTCTGAAGCCAAAGCCTTATTTGCTTGACCACCAACAAGAAAGGTGAAATCTAAATTCAATCGGGATTTAAGTAACTTAATTTTTTGTACCTGCTCGTCAAAATTTGTGGGAGTCTCGTAACCCACAGAAATCACTTCAAAACCGTCTTGGTGGTATTTTTGGTACATTTCCTTCAAGAATTTTGATTCATCCAAACAATTCGGGCACCAAGTTCCCATGATTTGAATTACAGTTACTTTGTTTTTGAATTGCTCATTTGGGAAAACAAACTCTTTTCCATCCAAATCTTTTAACTTAAAAGCAAATGGTTCTTTTTTAACCACATAAGTCAAAGAATCTGGGTTTCTCAACTCAAATTTTTCATCCTTTGTAGCTGTAAATGGAGTAGAATAATGTTTTCCTGAATAAAAAGTTCCGTTCAAATTACCGTCCTTATAATTTGCTTCAAAGAAAAAGGCATGAGAACCATCAAAACACGATAAAAACATTTTATCTGAACAAGCTTGACCAACTAAAAAGCGATAATCTCCCGTTTCAGTTAAAAAAGTTCCAGTCAATTCATGTGAATAATCTGCTGATTTAAAAACACCAATTGCCATTTCTGCATCATCTGTATTTGGACTAAAAGTTGTTTTCCATCTTCCAGTTAAATCTAAGTTATGTTGTTGCACACAAACCGTGTTAGGAAGATTGTGTTTTGCAAAAAATGGAATTTTATAATTATTTCCTTTATTTAAATTGGTCCATGTTCCTGCGATTTCTGTTTTGTTTTTTACCACAAAACGGATGTAAGAATGAAAGTTTGGAAAATCTATTTGTAAGGAATCGTTTATTTCTTTAAAGGATGTGAGTTGAATTTTCTCTTCTGCATTTAGAATAGTGAAAATTGGTTTCTTTTTACTTCCAGAAATGTTTAGTTTGAAGGGTAAATTTGTTGTTTCGTTTAAAACTAAATGCGCAGACCAATTGCCTTTTTTAAGACTTTTATAACTTTGTGCGAAATAAAAAGTTGTGCAAAAACTGATTATAACACTGATAACGAGTGTTTTAAATAACATTTAACGATTGGTTTACGGTGCTAATTTACTTTTTTTTCATTTATTTTTACATGCAGATGCAACTTTTTATTTAAAAAATCAGTCTAAGAAGAACAAAGGGTTATGGATCAAGTTTCGTTAGTCAATGAATGTGTCAAGGGAAATCCCATAGCTCAAAAAGAGTTGTTTGAAAAGTTTGCGCCTAAAATTCTATTTGTTTGTAAACGTTATTGCAAGGAAGTAGAAGATGCCGAAGATGTTTTACAAGAAAGTTTCATTAAGATTTTTACATCGCTTGAAAAGTATAAACACGAAGGTTCATTTGAAGGTTGGATGCGTCGTATTGCCGTTAATTGTTGTTTGGATTTTTTAAGAAAACAAAAGCAATTGGGTGATATTGCTTCATTAGAAGATCACGCATTTCACTTAGAAGATGAATCTCTTTCGAATAAAACATTAGAAGTAGAGGATTTGATGAAGATGATTGAAAGTATGCCAAAAGGTTATCAAGTGGTTTTTAACTTGTTTGCAATTGAAGGTTACAATCACAAAGAAATTGCCGAATTATTAGGAGTTTCTGAAGATACATCTAAATCGCAATATTTTAGAGCACGCGCTTTTTTAAAGAATTATTTAGAAAAAATTGAAGTAAAATAAAGTGGAAGAAAAAGATTATATAAAAGATTTGTTTGCCGAGAAATTGTCAAACGCTGAAGCTCCGGTTAATCCTGAGTTGTGGTCTGCTATTTCTTCTAAAATTGGAACCTCTACTGTTCTTTCCACTGGACTTTCTACTACAGCAAAATGGTTGATTGGATTGGGTACTGCTGCAAGTGTTGCTGTTGCTACTGTTTTATTGGTTGATTCAGATCAGTCAAATAATGATGATAAAGCAAATCGTTTATCTAATAATCAAATTGAAAATAAAACTTCTTCTGTTCTAGTTGAAAATAATGTTTCAAACTCAGCAGATAGCATTGTGAAATTGAAGCCTACTCCAGAGATGAGTATTTGTTATAAATTTTTGCCTCCTTTAATTGATTCAATAATTGCAAGTACAGAAGATGGTTTTGAAGAGAATATCATAAAAGAAGTAAAACAAGAGGATGTTTATATTGAACCAATTGTAGAAACGATTGATAAAAGTGAAAAACCTAGTGATAATGTAGTTAAGCCAGTTGTTGTTTCTTCTTTCGAAATCAAACAATTAACAAATACTTTTACAATCAATAACGATGGTAATAATGATTTGTTTTTCCTTGAAATGAAAGGAATTGAAGATTTTGTTTTGACGGTTTTGAATAGCAAAAATGAAATTGTTTTCAAATCTACGGATACTAATTTCAAATGGGACGGTATTGATTTGAGAGGAGAGCAAATTCCTGCAGGCAAGTACGTTTATTTCTTCACTGGAAAAGATTCACAAGGAAATCCAATTTCTAAGTCAAGTAATTTGACAGTGATAAAAAACTAGAAATTTATTCGTTTAAAAGTTTTAGTGTTATTTATTTTTAATATATTTGCACCCGCCTATTGTCGAAAATAGGAAAAGATGGTTTCGTGGCCGAGCGGCTAGGCACCAGTCTGCAAAACTGTGTACAGCGGTTCGAATCCGCTCGAAACCTCACAAAGAAAACACTGCCCTTTAGGGTGGTGTTTTTTGCTTTTCGGGAGATCGAACTCTTTCGTATTTTTCCGAAAAGCAAAAAACGCCAAACATTGCGCAGTAATGTTGTGTTTTCTTTGTAGTTATAAAACCAAACTGCGGATGATTTATCAATCCGAAATAAGTATAGAGAAATTTTACTTTTTTAAAATTTGCGGACAAAAAAAGGTCTAATTATTAAGTACTAATATTAAATTTTTATTTTGTTTTTTAAAAATTATAATTTATATTTGGACCTATTGATATGATGTTTAATCATTTACTCGTTGCTAGTGAGTAAAAATTTTTAAAGTTGAATCATGAATAATATAACTAAAAAATTATTTTTTGCAGGCATATTTATTTTTGCTTTTGGTATGTCCTCGTTTGGTCAGGTTTTGAAACTAAAATCTACTTCATTAGCTACAACATATTTGTTAAATAACTATGATTGGAGTGATTGGAGCGAATGGGAAGAAACTACGGTTTTAATAACAATAGATGTTGCTAAAGAAAGAATTACGATTTATTCTAAGGAAACCCAAATTTATGATGTTGCTGAAAATGAGGGCACTAGTGTTGATAAAGAAGGTGATGAAATAATGTCGTTTTATTGTATTGATGATGAAGGTGTGGCGGTAAGAGTAAAGATTGTTACTCTTCATTCACGTGATGGAAATACTCAATTGTATGTTGAATACAGTAATATGAAGTGGGTATATAATGTCTATTTCTTGGACTAGGTAATAAAACTGACATTATTTTGTTTACTAGTATTTAATAGAAAACAAATTTTTCATTCATTTACATTAATTTTTTTTGCTACAGAATTATTTCTTTATTCAAATGGGGTTTTTAGTTAGATATATAATTTTAATCCGCTAAATTTCTGCGAATAATTGTTTATCTACTCCACTCAAAAAACCTTTTCAAACAATCTTCAACCACAGCTTTACAACTCTTACTCCTCGCCCATTTCAAAGAGTTTTCTTGCAAGCGTTTGTAATCTTGTTCACTCAAAGCGTTAATCTGTTTTTCAAGGTCTTCGTAATTCGAATAATTCAAGCAGTTTTCACCAGGAATTAAATCGTGTGGAGCACAGATTTCTGGTTTTAGATGTAAGTTTTTGAAACAAATTACGGCTCCATTTGCTGCAATTTCGTAATGTCTCAAACAATCCCAACCACCTCTTTTTGTTGTGATTCCAAATTTTGAGTTTTGTAAATCTTGGTAATAATCAGCCTCTTTATCAAAGGCATATTTTGTTTTACTCCCTGGAACGTGATTACAAACCTCTTCGTCAACTATATGTGCTGGATAACGTTTTGTTTTTTCAGGAATGTGCTTGATTATCTTAGCATCCGGAATTGAAAACGATATTGGTTCTAGGTTTTTTGGTAAGCTTAAATAGGGAGTTATAAACTTTGGTGTGATTTTATAATTCTGATAGTAGTTTGTTCGTCTTTTGATTATTTCTCGTTTGAAATAGAGGTGTTTACGATGATATTTTTGTGAAAAAGGCGCATTTTGCTTTTTCCACGGTGGAAAGTAAAAGGGAAAAACTGCAGGAGTATCTTCTCCGTCTAAAATGATTGTGTTTTGTTTTGTTAAATATCTTGATAGTTGTTTGTAAATTTCAGCTTGTCGATAAATATCTGCAAAAATGAATAAATCAATTTCGCTTAGATCCATGTTTTCGTTGTAAGAAACGGCTTCATTTAAATCTAATAAATTGTATAAGGTGAAGCCAATTCCATGTAATTTTTGCCCTTCAACTTGGGTTTCTTTCTTGTAAATGTGATTATTTACAGGATGTTCAATCACTTTTGAGCCGTAAATTTCCTTTAAACCGATGAGAAAACTGTCCTGTAAAAAATCATTTTGAGGACTATTGATGAATAGTATTTTCTCGATTTGTGGCATTTTTATGCTTCTAAAATTACAGCAACGCTTTCCACGTCTCCATTTATTGGAGGAGATACTTTAACAATCTCTATGGAAGATTTCTGCAAATTTTTCAATTCAAGTTTGAATCGTTTGTGGATACGTAAAGCAACTTCTTCGATTAGTTTTGCTCGAACAGCCATTTCTTCCTTGACAATTTTATTGACCAAAACATAATCAATCGTCAAACGTAAATCATCAGTTTCAGCAGCTTCCATGAAGTCAGTGTGTAAAACCACATTCACTTCATAGTTGCCACCAATCTTTCCTTCCTCTTCTAAACATCCGTGGTAGGCATATAATTTAATCTTATTGACTTTGATAATATTTATCATCTATTTAAGGTTTTACTGTGAATTAAGCTGGCTGAGCTTGTTGAAGCCTGCGAAACCTATCCAAGTTTCTTAATTCCCTCCTCCATTCTCTTCACACACTCATCTTTTCCGATAAAGTTTGCGATTTCGAACATGCTTGGTCCCATTCCTTGACCTGTAAGTAAAAGTCTAAACAAGGGCAATACAGCTCCAATTCCTAATCCTTTATCTGCCAAGAAAGCCTTAAAAGTTGTTTCAATTTCTTCTGCTGAGAATGTAGAAAGTGATTTTAATTTCTCAATCCATTCTTGCATCAATGGAGCTGAATTTTCATTCCATTTTTTGCTAACAGTTGTTTCGTCGTAAACACTCGGTGCTTCAAGTAAATATTTTCCTTCGGTTAAGATATCCTCTACAAATGTTGCACGTTCTTTCATTAAACCACAAACTGTTGTAAGTTTATCTATATCGTAAGAATTAGTTGATTTTTGCGATAATAATTGCGCAAGTTCTTCGTTTGAAGTGTTTCTTAGATATTGTTGTTGGAACCATTTTGTTTTTTCTGAATCAAATTTTGCTCCTGATTTACTTACTCTCTCTAAAGTAAATGCCTCTGTTAATTCGTCTAAAGAAAAGATTTCTTGGTTCGTTCCTGGGTTCCAGCCTAAGAAAGCTAACATGTTTATAAATGCTCCTTGGAAATATCCTTTTTCTCTGTATCCAGAATAAAGTTCTCCTTCTGCTGTATACCAATCTGTCGGGAATACAGGGAATCCTAAACGGTCTCCATCTCTTTTGGATAGTTTTCCGTTTCCATCTGGTCTTAATAATAATGGTAGATGTGCAAATTGTGGTGCATCCCATCCAAAAGCTTCGTATAATAAAACATGTAATGGAGCTGATGGTAACCATTCCTCTCCACGGATGACGTGTGAAATTTTCATTAAGTGATCATCAACAATATTCGCTAAGTGATAGGTTGGCATACCATCGCTTTTGAACAAAACTTTGTCGTCTAAGTTGTTTGTGTTCACAACAACCCAACCACGAATGATGTCTTCAAAACGAACGTCTCTATTGCGAGGCATTTTCATTCTGATTACGTATGGTTCACCTGCTTCTAATTTCTTTTGAACTTCATCTTGAGATAAAGTCAATGAGTTTTTCAAAGAGGCACGAGTGACACTGTTATATTGCCAATTGGGCATTCCCATCGCTTTTGCTTGTTCTCTTACTTTTTCTAATTCTTCAGGTGTGTCAAATGCATAATAAGCGCTTTCTGATGCGATTAATTGTTCTGCGTATGGTTTGTATAGGTGTTGACGTTCTGATTGCACGTAAGGACCATATTCTCCACCAATTCCCGGACCTTCAGTTGGCATGATTCCACACCATTTCATAGCATCCATGATATAATCTTGAGCTCCTTCAACAAAGCGAGTTTGATCCGTATCCTCTATTCGAATGATAAAAGTTCCGTTGTTTTTTTTGGCGAATAAATAATTGTATAATGCTGTTCTCACTCCTCCCATGTGTAATGGTCCTGTTGGTGATGGTGCAAATCTTACGCGAATTGGCTTGTCTGACATT
>JBKCGI010000027.1:0-19983 GCA_046303515.1 Flavobacteriia bacterium
TCTTTATTTAACCTCATCGAATCGTTTGTTTCTGCGCCAGATTTATTAATTTATTTGCGTGCAAGTGTCCCGACTTTGGTAAACCACATTCAAACTAGAGGACGTGATTACGAAGAAAGTATCCGTTTGGATTATTTGAAACGTTTGAACGAGCGTTACGAAGCTTGGATTTCTACTTACGACAAAGGAAAAATGATTATCATTGACATTGACAACAACAATTTTATCAGCAATCAAGAGGATTTAGGGAAAATTATCAATTTGATTGATGCAGAAATAAACGGATTATTTTAGACCTTTTAGAATAATTTTCTGATTATTAACGTTTCATTACTAGAAAATATTTTTTTTGAAAATAATTGGAATCATATTATTGTACTTTTCTCTGCAAATGAACTTTTATTTTGCACAAGATGAAGGTGCAGACCCAATTTATTACAAATTAATAATCCCCAAACATTCCTATTCCATAGATTTTGCGCTTCCAGTTCCGATTGCAAATAAACCCTTCAAAGGAATTATGCAAGGTTTGGTACGCTTTTCAGGATCATATCAATATGCCTTGAAATCAAATTTAAGCGTTGGTTTGGGATTTAATTACACCTATTTCTACATCAATCGCTTCAAAATTACACCTCAAATTTTAGGCGGAATGCATCTCGGAAATGCCTATTTTAAATTGGCCTACGAAAAATATACTTCTGAAAGAGTTGGCTATGATGTCGGTGTTAAAATTGGCTATTCCAGAAATTATTTCCACTCAGATTCTCTACAAACGCCGAACATAGTTCAATCAACAATTGTCGAACCGTATGCAGCTTTTTGTTTAACAGCTAGTGAAAAAACAGCCTACAAATGGATGGTATCTTATTCTTTTCTTGGCTTTGGCTTCACACCTGAACGAATTGGAGATTTTGTAAACCAAGATTATCAATTAAGCGAATACAAACGTGTTACACGCTTTTTATCTTTTGGTTTTTCGTATTCGCACTATTTTAAGCAGTGGTGATTTCTTATTTACTAATTGTTCCATGGTGATTAGAAGTTAATCAAAAAATGTAACAACAATTCCTGTTTTCGTTATTATTTAAAACCAGACAATTATGAAAACATTTAGCCATATTCCAGTTTTTGCAAGCTTAATTTTCGTTGTTTTTGCATTCAATAAAAGAAGTAATAACGTTGGAGAATTAGAAGTTATTACACTTGAACAAGCATTAAAAGAAAATTTACTTACGGCGACTTTTCAAGCGAATGGAAATTATTCCGGCAACTCTCTGGCATGTAAAATGAAAAATTTAAAGACAAAATCGTATAAAATTGTCATTCCGGCCGGCACCTATTTTATGGCTCCAAGTACCGACGAGCAGGATTTGATCATTCCACAAGAAGAATTTTTTGTATTAAAAACAAATGAATCAAAAAGTATTGTTTTAAATGGCTATTGCTGCAATTTAAGCAATCATGCACCCACAGAAGATGGAAAATTCACTTTGATTCCAAGTAAAGCGCCAAAAGAAATGCCAAAGTTATTAGCTTTTTTAAAAGGGAAAAAATATGAAAATCACACTTTGCAAGATGCGATTTGGGCAGTGACAAATAAATCGTCGGTTACGAATGTTTATGGAACAGATGCAAAGGCTGTCGAAGCTTTGAGGAAAGAATTATTTGCCTTAACTGGCCAAAAAGAAGATTGGTATCAGTCTCCTCAACAAACAACTGTAAACGAAGATCGTTCCATTAATCGAGAAACCGCTTCAATCTCAGGAGATTTGGAATATGAAGCCAAAAAAGGATCTAAAGTTCACACCGAAGTTTTTAGTCCTGAGGGAACTGTAAAAATAAAAACCGATGATAAAGAACTGACGATGAGTGGTACTTTGTCATTTCACTTTAAAGTTGAAGTTCAAGGGTGGAAAAAAGGGAAATATCAAGTAAAAGTGATTGAGAATTCGAAAGTTATAAAGTCTTATGATTTTAACGTTTAAAAAATCTTTTTAAAGAACGTGTAAGCTGCTTTTTCTGTCTGCAATTCCAAGAAGCTATTTTTGACTTCCTTTTTCAATACCTTTTCCCTGTGCTT
Source organism: Flavobacteriia bacterium (assembly GCA_046303515.1). Taxonomy (GTDB): domain Bacteria; phylum Bacteroidota; class Bacteroidia; order Flavobacteriales_D; family Crocinitomicaceae; genus M2408. Next base: position 2,084 of record JBKCGI010000027.1, read on the forward strand.
CTAAAGTCGCAAGGTAAAACGTTTTCAAAATCTTGCCAAAAACAGCTTGCTTTCCATTTCCGCCAGGGCAGACTTTCGTTAACAATTTGTTAATTGTCAGCTAAATAAAATTTGTGGTACGGACTTTGAAAATAAAAAAATCATTAACTTTATTAAAAAATTCATTATGATAAAAAAAACACTACTATTAAGCATATTCTCCATAGGATATTTAATTAGTTCTTTTGCACAAACAACTTCAAATTTTGTTGTTTTTTCAGAGGATGCTTCCCTTTTTTACGTGATCATGAACGGTATCAAACAAAATATCGAACCAAAATCTAACGTCAAAATCACAGGTTTGACCAATCCAAATAACCAAGTGACTATTGTTTTCGCAAATGAAAAGTTAGGTTCAGTGAAAAAAAACATTTGGTTTCCTGAAATGGGTATGGAAGCAACTGCGAAAATTACTAAAACTAAAAAAGGCATGAAATTGCGTTATTTTGGTGAGGTTCCTATTGCAAGTGCTCCAGCTACAAATGCTTGGACAACAACTTATTCTACGAGTGAACCAACTTCAAATGTCGGTACTAGTACTTCAACAAATACAAGTAATACAAATACGACCAATAACGGAACAACAACTAGTGGAACAACTGGAAATGGAACAACTTGGAATACTAATTCTAACACAAATATTTCTACCAGCACAAGCACAACTTCAAATACCACAACAAATACAACGAGTAATTTACCAGTTGAAACAAACAATACAGTTACTACCAATTCAAGTTCTACGAATACATCCAATTCTGGAAATGCTGTAGATATGAATTACATGTGGAAAGCGGGAACCTTTTACCAATTTTCGGCTATTCAAACCGATAATGTTGCAACTTCGATGATGGGAATGAGCATGAAAGATCAATTCAAAACAACTACAGATTTTGGATTGTATATCAGCAATGTAACGCCACAAGGTGAAGCAACTGGAATGTTATATTTGTTAAACTTCAATGTAGTAGATTCTAAAAATCATGTTTTGGCTTCAATTAAAGATATTCCTAAATCGGCTATTCAAAGTGAAGTGAAAGTTGACAAAAAAGGGAAATTTACTTTTGCTAAAAAAATCATGTTAATCACAACAGACGCTGGAAACGTTTTGGCTTATGGAAAAGCAGACGGAAATTCGATGTCAGTTGGAGGTCAAGCAGGAAATATGCAAGTAGACGCTTACGCAGAATTTGATCCAAAAACAGGAAATTTGAAAGCGGGTTACAATGTGAAAGAAATCAAAACAACAAAAAAAGTATCAGTTACGGTAAACGAAAACACAGATATGATTGATGTTTTACCTTACGATTATTTGGAATTATTAGCTCTACCAGAAGGTTCAGTTGCTCAAGGCGACAAAGCTACCATGCGTGCAGGATTGTATAACATTGATGTAACTACAACTTCAATCGCAAATGGTTTAGCTAGTTTAAACTACAAAATGAGCACCAACAAATCTAACGACATGTTCACTGGAAACGCCAACACACAAAGTGGAACGGACGGTAACGGAATGAATGTTTCTACTGAAGGTTTTGGAGATATGGGAAATATCGAAATGACACAAGAAGACAAAAACGCGATGGACATGATGAAAGGAATAACACCTGACATGACTTGCGACATCACAAGTTCATTCAATTACGCAACTGGAATGTTCGACCAAGTTTCAGGAACCATGAACACGACAATGGATGCAATGGGGATGAAAATGGAAGTGAAATCATTTCTGCAAATGAAGAAATTATAAAATATAATATAATTTTAAAGGAAAGGATTTGTCTTCGGATGAATCCTTTTTTTTTATTCAAAAACAGACCTCAACTCCGTCAGTTCCTCAACTTTTTCAGCATTTCCTACTTGCTGAAAGGAAGCAATTAAGTTGGTAATCATGCGCTGAATCATAACAGAATTCGAACAAGGCTCAAAGTGATTTCTTTCTGGAGTAACTTTCAATTGGGCTAAAAATTGAACGATGTCATTTTCATAAAAAATCGTTCCTTTCGAATAGGTGTTGATGTAGAAAAGTACGCCATATTTACTTTTTTCATCCATCATCAACTGAATTTTATCCTTATCCATGTAGCAAACCACAAAATGATTTGGCAAATTGACTCCATAAACAGGAATATCCAATTGCTGAGCAATCACACTGTAGATCAAACTTAAAGTAAGTGGATTTCCTTTTTTAGTTTCTAAAACAGTATTGATAAATGAATTCAAAGGCGAATGGAAAGCTTGGGTATTTCCTTTAAAATGATGAATCTCGTAAAAAACCTTATTGAAGGTTTTGATTTTTTCAAAGGCAGTCTGCTGTAAGTTAATTTCCAGCCAAATATCTTTTTTTATCTTTTCAATTTCTTTGTAAATCTGTTCCGCTTTTAATCCTGGATATTGATATTTAGCAACGATGATTGCTCCAGTTAGTAAATCCTTTTCTACGGAATTTTTCCAGTCGGTTAATTCTTGTTTGCTGTTTTCAAATTGAATTTCGTGAACGATTTGTTCAATGCGATGCTGAAAAAGTAAACCAAAATCTTGACTTTCCCAAGAGTCTTCCAAGTAAGGAATCGCATCTTGTCCATAGGATTTTAGCTGACAACGAACATGTTCAAAGATGTGATCGTCGGGATCATCAATCAACTTTATTAAAGCTTGAACAGATTTTTCGTTTATCATGTGACAAAGATATGCGAACTTAATTTCGATTTAACAGACTGAAAATGAACTTTTGAATAGCAAAATGTTAATTAACTACTTTAAATAGCCTTTAATTGAGACAAAACATCAAAACTTTTATCTTAAAGTTACGAATTTTTCTTCAAAAAAAAGAATAAATCCTTACTTTTGTTCTATGGCAGGCTCAGTTTACGGTACGATTTTTAAACTTTCAACCTTTGGTGAATCACATGGCACAGCAATTGGCGGTGTTATTGATGGTTTTCCTTCTAATGTAGAAATTGATTTTGATTTCATTCAACAAGAATTGGATCGCAGAAAACCTGGTCAATCGAAAATCGTTACACAACGAAAAGAAGCTGATGAGGTGAAATTTTTGTCTGGAATTTTTGAAGGAAAATCTACGGGTGCTCCAATTGGTTTCATGATTGAAAATACCAATGCCAAATCCAACGATTACGAGCATTTGAAAGACACTTTCCGTCCTTCTCATGCAGATTTCACCTACCAAGAAAAATATGGAAACCGAGATCACCGCGGAGGAGGAAGATCTAGTGCAAGAGAAACGGCTTCACGAGTTGTTGCTGGTGCTTTAGCAAAATTGTATTTGAAACAAGTTGGAATTGAAATCACTGCTTTTGTTGATCAAGTTGGGAAAATCAGAATTCCAACAGAAGCTAAAATAGATTTTACTGAAATTGAAAATAATCCAGTTCGCTGTGCACATTCAGAAACCGCGCAACAAATGGAAGTTTTGATTGCTGAAACCAAGAAAAAAGGCGACACTGTTGGCGGTAGTGTTTTTTGTAACATTTCGGGTGTTCCGGTTGGTTTGGGTGAACCTGTTTTTGATAAATTGCATGCCGAATTAGGAAAAGCAATGTTGTCCATCAATGCTGCGAAAGGCTTTGAATATGGTTCTGGGTTTGACGGAATTGAAATGTTTGGTTCGCAACACAACGATTTGTTTGAAACGGATGGATCTACAAAAACCAACTACAGCGGAGGTATCCAAGGAGGAATTTCCAACGGAATGCCAATTTATTTTCGTACAGCTTTTAAACCTGTTGCAACTTTAATCCAAAAACAAGAAAGCATCAACGCTTCTGGAGATAAAATCATTCTTGAAGGAAAAGGTCGCCACGACCCTTGTGTTGTCCCTCGTGCTGTTCCCATTGTGGAAGCTATGGCAGCGATTGTTTTATTGGATTTTTATTTGAGGTTTAGGGCTTATTCAATTGTAAACATTTGAGATTATCTTAATTTAGTATCATTTATTTTCCTTAGCAATTTTCTCTCCAATTTTTTGTCCTATCTGCGCACCCCATTTTTGTCCAACCTCCATTGATTCTACAGTGATTACAGGAATTGCTTTTGCATATTTCCTACCTATTTCACTTTCGTAAAATAGAATAATTCCATTAAGTTCTTCGATAGAAAATTGTTTTTGATAAACGGGTACAAGCATTTCTGTTAAATCATTCAAAGAGGTCTTTAAAAATTCCTTTTCTAATTCATCCCAAAACTTTTCCTCAATACCCGTATATGAATTTTTAAACGGAACTACCATCTGCTTTATAGCCCCCTTAAAAGATTCCTCTGCACCAGAGATTTCAAACATTTTTTTTAATACTTTTGAATATTCTTTGTTATCTGATTGAGACATAGAAAAATTCCCAAAAGTCATTAACATTAAAGTTAATAATATGATTTTATTTACTTTCATTTTTAAATTATTTAAATCTTACATCATCTCAATCACCCCTGCTGCACCTTGTCCAGTTCCCACACACATCGTCACAACACCAAATTTCTCTTTACGTTTTTTCAATTCATTCATCATTTGAACAGATAATTTCGCGCCAGAACAACCCAATGGATGTCCCAATGCAATTGCGCCACCGTTTACGTTTACCAATTCAGGATTAAGTTGTAATTCTCTTGTAACGGCTAAAGATTGAGAAGCAAAGGCTTCATTTAATTCAAATAAATTGATATCACTTTGTTTCAAACCTGCCATTTTGATTGCTTTTGGAATGGCGTCCACTGGTCCAATTCCCATGATGCGAGGCTCAACGCCTACAACTGCATAACTCACCAATCGGGCAATTGGTTCGATGTTTAATTCTTTGACCATTTTTTCAGACATCACTAAAACAAAAGCAGCACCATCTGAAGTTTGAGATGAGTTTCCAGCAGTTACACTTCCTCCATTTGCAAAAACGGGTTTCAAAGCATTTAAAGCTTCAATGGTACTCGCACGAGGACCTTCATCTGTGTCAACAATATAATTTTTTACTTGACGTTTTTCGCTTTCGTCCAAGAAAATTTGCTCCACTGAAATTGGTACAATGTCGTCTTTAAATCGTCCTGATTTTATCGCCGCAATTGCTTTTTCGTGAGATTTTAAAGCAAATATATCTTGATCTTCACGAGAAACATTAAATTGTTTGGCAACGGCTTCAGCAGTTAAACCCATTCCCCAATACCACGTCGGGTTAGTTTTTCCAACTTTTGGGTGAGGAACAACTCTCCAACCTCCCATTGGAATCAAAGACATCGATTCAGCTCCACCGGCAATGATGCAATCCGCAATTCCGTTTTCGATTTTAGCTGTGGCGATGGCAATGGTTTCCAAACCAGAAGAACAATATCTGTTTACGGTCATTCCAGGAACTTTATCCGTATTTAAACCCATCAAAGAAATCAATCTTCCCATGTTTAAACCTTGTTCTGCTTCAGGCATCGCGTTTCCGACAATCACATCTTCCACACGTGCTGGGTCCAATTGTGGAAATTGTGCCATCAAATGTTTGATAACTCCTGCTGCTAAATCGTCAGGTCGCATGAAACGAAAACCTCCTTTGTTTGCTTTTCCTACTGCGGTGCGGTAACCGGCTACGATGTATGCTGTATTTTTTGACATAAATGTTGTTTTTAAGAACTTCCCCCTTTGGAGGGGGATTGAGGGGGAGGACAATTGTTAGGTCACCCACCTTTATCCTCCCTCAAGGGAGGAGTAGTCTAAAATTAATTTCTCAGTATTTTCCCATTCTTAACCAAACTCTCTAATCTCTCCAAAGTCTTTCTCTGTTGACACAATTCTACAAAAGCTTTGCGCTCGAGATCTAATAAGTATTGTTCTGAAACGACTGTGTTTTCAGATAAATCACCTCCACAAAGCACAAAACCTAGTTTTTCAGAAATAACCTGATCGTGTTCCGACATGTAATTTCCAGAAAGCATCGAATTTGCTCCAACGTAAATAATTCCCAAACCTTCCTGACCTAAAACAGTTACATTTTTTGAACGTTTTGGCGCTGAATATCCTTTGTTGGCTAATTCCAAACAAGCTTGTTTTGCAACTTTTAGTTGGTAATCTCTACTGATTACGATTTCATCAATTCCTTCACGTAAGTAACCTAAATCAAAAGCTTCGTGAGCTGATGTAGAAACTTTTGCTTGTCCGATGGTTAAAAAACGATTTCTTAAATTGTTTATTTTAACGTCTCCTTCCTTGATTTCGTCTGAAAGTCGTTTAGCAAATTCTTTCGAACCGCCACCACCAGGAATTAAACCAACTCCAAATTCAACCAAGCCCATATATAGTTCTGCGTGAGCAACTACTTTATCAGCATGCATCGACATTTCGCAACCACCACCAAGTGCCATTTGATGTGGAGCAACAATAACTGGAATATTGGAATAACGCAAACGCATCATGGTGTCTTGAAATGCTTTTACAGCGAAATTCAACTCATCGTAATCTTGCTCGGCTGCCATCATGAAAATCATTCCAACGTTAGCTCCAGCAGAAAAATTTTGACCCGTATTTGAAATCACCAAGCCTTTGTATTCCTTTTCAGCTAAATCAATCGATTTGTTGATGGCTTCAATTACGCCACCGCCAATCGTGTTCATTTTTGTGTTCCATTCTAAATTTAGAATTCCATCTCCCAAATGAACCAAAGTCGCATCTGCATTTTTCCAAACGGTATTTTCAGCGCGCAAAGTATCTAAAATAATCAAATCTTCTGTTCCTGGAATCACTTCATATTGACCAGAAATTTGATTGTAAAATAATTTTTGTCCTTTTTCTTGTTTATAGAAAGTTGTATTTCCTTTAGCTTTCATTTCCAACATCCAAGCTGCTGGTTTTTTGCCTTGCGCTTCAATCATTTTAATAGCTTGGTCAAAACCAATTAAATCCATGGTTTCAAATGGACCTAATTCCCAACCAAAACCGGCTTTGATGGCGTCATCAATTTTATAACATTCGTCAGCAATTTCTGGAATCCTGTTTGAAACATATGCAAACAAACCACCGAATAATTTACGGTAAAATTCGCCTGCTTTATCCATTCCAGCAAACAACATTTTGGTGCGTTGTTTTAAGTCATCGATTGGCTTCGTCATCTCCAAAGTTGGAAACTTCACTTTCTCAGCGGATCGGTATTCCAGGGTTTTTAAATCCAAAACTAAGATTTCAGATTTACCGTTTTCCAAGGTAACTTTTTTGTAAAATCCTTGTTTTGTTTTCGAACCTAACCAGCCATTTTCAACCATTTTTGAAATGTAGCTAGGCAATGTAAATAAAGCATTTTCTTCGTCAGTTGTGCAATTAGCTTTCAAGCCATTTGCTACGTGAACCAAAGTATCCAAACCAACTACGTCACATGTTCTGAATGTAGCAGATTTCGGTCTTCCTAAAACAGGACCAGTTAATTTATCCACTTCTTCAACTGTCAAATTCATTTCTTCCACCGCGTGAAAAAGTGCCATGATGGAATATACTCCAACGCGATTGGCTATGAATGCTGGCGTATCTTTGCAAATAACCGTTTTTTTACCTAAAAATTTGCTTCCATAATCTCTTAGGAAAGTAACAATTTCAGGATTTGTATCTTTTGTTGGAATAATTTCCAAAAGTTGCAAATAGCGTGGCGGATTGAAAAAGTGTGTTCCACAAAAATGTGCTTTGAAATCATCGCTTCGTCCTTCCGTCATCATGTGAATTGGAATTCCAGAGGTATTGGAAGAAATTAAAGTTCCTGCTTTTCTGAATTTTTCGACCTGCTCAAATAATTGCATTTTGATATCCAAACGTTCGATTACCACTTCAATTATCCAGTCACAAGAACCGATTTGTGACAAATCATCGGTCAAGTTCCCTGTTTTGATTCTGGACACAAAGCTTTTCCGATAAAGAGGTGAAGGATTTGATTTTACAGCGAAGTCAAGTGCTTCATTCACAATTCTGTTTTTGAATTGTGGCGAATCGGTTGTTAATCCAGCTTTTTGTTCCTTCTCGTTCAATTCCTTAGGTTGAATGTCGAGCAACAAAACTTCACAACCAATATTCGCAAAGTGACAAGCAATCCTAGAACCCATTACACCGGAACCTAGAACGGCGACTTTTTTTATAATACGATTCATTTTTTTAGATATTAAGATTTTATGACTTTAAGATTTTAGGATAGTCTTTAAATCTTAGAGTCTTAAAATCTAATTATTCATTATCTTCAATTCTTTCTCAATAAATTCCTCCACAAATTCCATCACTTCAAAGTAAGCTTTGAGTTTTGTTTTTGGGATTTTTGCAATTAAACGATTATCAAAATCAATTACAACATCTCGAGCAACTCTTCTTTTTTCAACGCCTTTTTCAGTGAGAAATATAAAAACTTTTCGTTTGTCAACGGAATCTATTTCTCTTCTAATTAGACCATCATCTTCCATCGACTTTAAGGTTCTGGATAAACTAGTTGGTTCCATCCCCATCTTTGGGCCGAGTTGCGTACTAGGCGTACCCTCTTTTTCAATCATCAACAAAATATATCCAATCGAAATTGAAATATCAAATTCTTGTGATTTTTGATTATACATACGTTGTATTTTATGCCAATTCTGCCTTATAAAAAAGTCTACAGTTGTTCTTTTATCGCTCATAGTTAGTTAATATGAATCTAAAATTACAAAAAAATTAATTACGCACGCATTAAATTTATTTTTTTACCAAATTTCTTTTGAAATATAGACTGTACCCAAGAAGTGGGCAACTAGTTCATTTTCTTGATTGTAAATTTTACTTTCATACTTACCAATCGTCTTTCCACGGCTAATCTCGGAACAAACTGCCGTTAAAGTATCGTTTTCTAACACTTTTTTTAAATGAGAAATGGATGTTTCAATGCTAACAGCTTTAAATCCATAAGAATTTGATGCAAAAGCTAGAGATGAATCAGCCAAAGAGTAAGTTATTCCACCGTGAGCAATTGAAAAACCATTGAGCATTTGTTTGCTAACCTCTAGTTGTAGCCTGCAATTTCCAAGATTTACTTCTAAAACTTCTATGTTTAACCATTGACTGAAAGCATCATTTTTCAACATTTGATTAACAATTTCTGATGGATTTTTCATAAAAATATATATAAATTATGTTTGATAATCAAATTATTAGTACATTTGTTACCGGTAATCATCAGTTTAAGTTTTGATTTCCGGTAATAATTAATTATCAATCATGATTAAACGCTTTAAAGATAAAGAAATTACTTCATTATTGAAACAATTTCCGATAGTTGCTATTATTGGCCCACGTCAATGCGGCAAGACAACTTTGGCACAATTTAATGTCTTAAAAAACAAAACAACCGGTTTGTATTTTGATTTAGAAAGCCCGAAGGATATCACTTTGTTTCAAGATTCAGAATATTTTTTAGAAAATTTGATGCCACAGGTGATGTGTATTGTTATTGATGAAGTTCAACGCAAACCTGAATTGTTTTCCATTTTACGCTCTTTGGTTGATAAAAATAAAAAGAAAGGAAAATTTGTTCTTTTGGGATCAGCTTCTCCAGAGATGGTAAAAGGAGTTTCTGAAAGTTTAGCTGGAAGAATAGCCTATTGTGAAGTTTCACCTTTCAACTTGATAGAAGTTTGTAAAAATGATCAAGACCTTGAAAAACTATGGTTTAGAGGAGGGTTTCCAGATGCATTTCTATCGAAAACAGATAAATCTTGGTTTGTTTGGATGGATAATTTTTTTAGAACCTTTGTGGAGCGAGATTTAAATACACTTTTTGGTGTTAATTTTTCGTCGATTTTAATGTATCAGCTGTGGCGCATGCTAGCTCATCATCACGGTCAAATTTGGAATGCGCAAAGTTTTGCAAAAGGCTTAGATATTAGTCCAACAACGGTTAATAAATATTTAGATTACCTGGAGGGCTCCTTTATGATCCGAAGACTACCTGCATTTTTTACTAATGGAAAAAAACGTTTAATAAAAAGTCCAAAAGTATACGTGCGTGATTCTGGTTTATTGCATTATTTGAATGATGTATCCGTTAAAAAAGATTTGTTGTTTCAAGCAAATTTAGGCAATAGCTGGGAAGGTTTTGCGATTGAACAAATTTTACAACATATTCCAAATCATATAAAAGCCTATTATTATCGCACACAAGATGGAGCCGAAATGGATTTGGTTTTGGTGAAAGGTTTGAAGCCGATTTTAACAGTCGAATTAAAAACCACTAATAATCCGAAGTTATCTAAGGGCTATTATGAGTCTATTGAGGATTTAAAATGCACTGAAAATTACGTAGTAACACCACAACAAGATTTCACCTATCAAATAAATGACTCTTCAAAGGTGATGGGTTTAAAGCAGTTTGTAAAAGAAATTGTCCAAAAATTGAACTAAAAAAATACCGGTAATCATCACTTTAAGTTCTGATTACCGGCAATAAAATGAGTAAAAATCTGAAAATCAATATTAATTGCAAATTGTATTTTCAACTATTTTTAATATTTCTCTCACTTCTTCTAAAGTTGGAGCTTCAGCATAAGTTCTCAATACTGGTTCTGTTCCTGAAGGACGAATCATCATCCAACGATTTTCATCTAGGATAAATTTGAAACCATCCAAAGTCTGAACTTCTTGCACTTGATACTTACCAAAAGAAGTGTATTCGTTATTTTTACAACTTGCGATAATTTTTTGTTTTAATTCTTCTGTAATATGTAAATCGTTGCGCTCATATTTGAAAGACCCAACAATTGCGTAAACTTCTTCGATTAATTCATCCAAGGTTTTACCAGATTTGGCCATGAATTCCCAAATGATCAAGCCCATCCAAATTCCATCGCGCTCAGGTATATGTCCTTTTACAGCAATTCCACCTGATTCTTCACCACCAACAATAACATCTTCTTCAACCATAATTGAAGCAATTTCTTTAAATCCTATTTTTGTTGTTTGATGCGCCAGTCCATAATGTTTGGCTAATTTTTCAACCCGTGGAGTAGTACTAAAAGCAGTAACAACTTTTCCAGTCATTTTTTTATAATGAGATAAATAATGAACTAAAAGCAATAAAATATGGTGTGAATCTACAAATTCGCCTTTTCCATTATACAATCCAATTCGATCAGCGTCTCCATCCGTAGCTAAAGCACAACTAACTTTCCCATTAGATTTAATGAAGTTTTCTAAAGGTTGTAAATTTTTGGCTATTGGTTCTGGTGCTTGCCCGTAAAAAGAAGGATTGTGCTCACAATGTAAAAAAGTGATGTCAGGTAAAATACGTTTCATAGCATTTTGTCCGGCACCATACATCGCATCGTAAACTAAATTTAAATTTGAATTTTTAATTGCATCCAAGTCAAAATTAGCTTTTACATGATCAACATACATTGTTTCCAAATCAACAATTTCCAATTGACCAGATTTTATAGCATCTTCTAAAGAAATTGCTTTGAAATCAATTGTATTTGTATCTGGAATGATATCTTCAATTTCCTGAACCAATTCTGGCTGAAGTGGTCCACCAAAAAAGGCTTTTAATTTATATCCATTATAACTCGGGGGATTATGACTTGCAGTTAAAATTACTCCAATACCACAATTGTATTTTTTTGCACCCAAAGAAATCATTGGGGTAGAAACAAACCCTTTTGACATCTTCACTTGAATTCCTTGACTTAAGAAAATTCTTACTGCAGTGTCGGCGAATAATTCTCCAGCAAAACGACAGTCGTGACCTACAATCACAGACGGTTTTTCGTATTTATTTTTTAACCAAACTCCAGTTGCTTGAGCTACACGAGCTACATTTTCAACAGTGAAATCTTCTGCGATGATTGCTCTCCAACCATCTGTTCCGAATTTAATTTTTTGTGCCAATTTTATATAATTTAAGTTAGCGAATATATAAAAATCTTATCAATGTTTACTTACATTTTTAAAACATAATAAAATTTTAATTTACTTTATCGATTTTAATTGTATTTCCACATTTAAAATGCCCTTTAGGACAAGTTGTAAATCCGTGAAGACCACATGGTTTACAGTCTAAATTTTCAAGTGATTCGATTGTTTGTGAATCATCAGATAATGGGCCGAAACCAAATTTGGGGGTTGTGGAACAGAAAAAAGCTCTAACTGGAGCATTTACAGCCGAACAAAAGTGCAATGGTCCAGAATCATTTACATAATTCATTTCTGCCTTTTTAAACAAAGCTGAAGATTGTAAAAAAGTAAATTTCCCTGCAATATTTTCACAATTTTGATGTTTAACTGCCTGACTTAAACGTTCACATAAATCAAAATCAGATGGTCCACCGACAAAATAAACCTTAGCTTTTTGACTTAACTTTTGCGCCAACTCAATCCATTTATTTTCAGGCAATTGTTTTGTAAACCAAATTGAAGCGGGAGCCAAACAATAATAGTTGGAGTTTTGAAAAGCTTCTACCATTTTGTAATCCTCAACTGAAGGAAAAATTTCAGGTCTTAAATTGGAATCAGCTCCATGATGTTTAATGCACAATAAGTTCCGTTCTACTTCGTGTAAACCGTTTCCTATTTCATGTTTGATTTTTCTGGAATACAAAAACGAAAGTGGATTTTTTGAGAAACCGACCTTTAATTTTGCACCTGAAAAAACCGCAATTAAACCAGAACTAGCGAAACGATGTAAATTGATGACTTCATCATATTTGTTTTTACGAAAAAGTTTGATGAGAGACATCATGGAATTGAATTTACCTTCTTTCTTATTGAAAGTAAAAACACTACTTATTTTTGGATTATTCGCCAATAAACTTTCGTTTCCTTTGCGAACCAATACATCAATCTGAGCATTCGGATAAATTCTTTTTAATTCCGAAACAACAGGTGTTGCCAAAATTACATCTCCAATGAAAGCAGTTTGTATAACTAGAAATCGGTTCACAGAACAAAGGTATTGAATTTCTGTGAAATATAGTAGATTTAACCGTTAAAAACGAATATATCACTCAAGATCAATAATTTACCTTTTTAAGATAAATTTTTTAGAGTCAAAATCAATATAATCTCTCGAAATGGTCAAAATCAATTCTTGGTTTGCCAAAGATTTATCCAAGGTAAGTTTACATTTGTTTTCGCCTTTTTTGTTTTTAGATAACAAACCTTCGTCTACAATTTTTCCATTTAAGTCCGTGATGTAAAAATAAATTTCTGATTTCTCTTCAAGTGTATAGGTAAAATTTAAAATTCCATCATTCGGATTTGGGAAAATTTCAAATTTGAATTTATTTTTATTGGGAATAGTTTGAATTGAAGCGTTGGCATTTTTCACCAAAATAACTTCATAGAGATTTTGATCTGCTTGGGTTAAATCTGTTTGATTATCCGTAAAAGCGCTTTTGCTATTAGATTCAATCCCTCCAAAAATATGGCCAATTGTGATACTGTCTCCCGAAAAATCATCCATTAAAATTACTTCCTCTTCAAGTTTTGAAAGTGATTCCGAAGGAAAAAAATTGGCTCCAGCACCTTTCAAACTTGGCATTTCGGTATCCATCTTAAATTCTTCATAAACACCGTTTTGGTTTTTTAATAAACTTATTGTTTTTACAAATGGAGCAGTTGGGTCATTAATTAAATTTCCATTTTCATAATAATATTGGCTGATTCCACCAAAAAATAGCGTATAATTCGTTTGATTAGATTGTGAATAAAGAGAAGACTTTGCAGAATGATAATTACTTAGATATTGATTAAAATCAGTTCTAGCGACATGCGTATCAGCACTAATTTCAACCGGATAAAGGAATGGCAAATCCTCTGAAATTTGAAATACGCCAGAAGAAATTACAAGTTTTTTCTCATTTTGAGGACCAATTTGAGTCAATAAATTATAATCTCTTCGATGCAAATGAATTGGATCGGTGATTGTTTCTAAAATTGAATACTGTATATTTACTCCTGAATTATTTAGTTTAAACTTCACCATTCCATCTAAATAGGTTTGCGTAAAAGTTGGGTTATTCATCGGATTGTATCGTCCATCAAAACGGTGACCTCCAATTAAATAAAATGTGCTGCCAATCTTATTTAAATTTCCACCCGTATTAGCGAAAACTTGATCTTCAATTTGTTTGAAATCTGACACAATTGCTTCGTTATTTACAATATGTGAAATTAAATTATTCACTGGAATTGTGGTCATTTTGGGAAAAGTGATGTGGTCTTGGGCGGTATTTGAATATGCATATCCACCAACTAGCACTAAGGTGTCGGCATCCTGAAAATGGTTCATGTTTGTACTTTGTAACTGTTCTTGTAAAGGAATTGACAGCTCCGACAAACTCCTTTTCCAAACGGATTTAGTTTCTAAATCAACGACAAAAATACTATCGTTATTTGAAGCGTTTGGGAAAGCATTAAATGGTTGTCTTGCATGAATACCATCTTTTCTACCTCCAATCAACAAGATTTTATTTCCAGATTGCGCTGAAGTATAAGAATGAAGTCCTGTCAAACCTGCAATTTGTATAGGTTTTAGGTAAACTGAATAGTTAAAATTACTTTGTGAAAGCAGGGAAAAACTTAAAATCAGTAAAGTAATTGTTAAAGAAAAGATTTTCATTTTAATTTTTTCAGCAAAGTTAAGTCCTGAATTTCAATTAAAAAGTGATGTAGGTCACATTTCAAAATCATTTTCCCTTTTTACGTCTTATTCTGAAAATCAATGGTGGAAAGAAAACTGCTAGTAAATTAAAAATGGTCCAATACATTACAAAAGGCTCATACAACAAATATTCAGGAGAAAATTCTGATTGTTTAAATTTGAATTGATAAATAACAATAAAAGCTATTGTACTAAAAAAAGTGAATGATAGAAGGAAAAACAAGGACCTAAAAACAAGTTTTTTGACATCTTCAAGCTCCTTCTTTGGATACAAAAACACAGACCAAAAAGGAACAAAACCAACCAAACAGGCATCTAAAACGGTAACCGAAAAGCCTAAAAATTTATCGAATTTTTGAACGATAGAGCTAATTAAAGCGACAAAAAGTTCGGAGCATAAAATGAGCACGACGGTTATTACTACCGAAAGGATTAAAGTGTATACTAAAGCCTTTTTGTGTTGCATAAGTTTTACTATTCACTTAAAACGTCATAATGTTGAATAATATTGCGTTCTAATGTACTAGTTAGATTTAACTTCCCTTGATTTTCAGATAATTTTACAATTCGCTTTCCTTCAAAAGTTTTTGTGCCAACTTGGTTTCCTTGCGAATCAAAAATATAAATATCATTTTGAATTCCTTCTAAAACTGCAATATATGTTTTTCCATTTGTTGTGGAGATCATGTCAAAATCCTCAATATCCGAGATTTTTAAGGTTGTTTTATGAATGAAATTACCATTCGCATCTACCAAATAAACTGTTTGCTTGTCTTGAAAAGCGATAAATTGTTCTTTTCCGCGGTAAACCTTTTTGATTGATTTGATACTTTTAGAGTTCAAAACGCTAGATTTTTGACCTAATGAATTGTATTTCGAAACACCATTCCCTTCTAAAACAAAGTAGTTATATCCACTTTCGGTTTTCAATTGAATGTGATTTTTTGGCAAGAAGATTTTGGATTTCAATAATCGATTTTTATCCAAGTCAACTGTTTGCACTTTCGAAGAACTGGTAATCACGGCTGTTAAAACTTTGCCATTCTTATAAACCGAAACTTCATCTTTTACGTCCGAGAGCGGCAATTTTAATTTTTTGTTGATTCTACCGTTTTCTGTAATTTGAACCAATTCATTGTTTGAATTTACCGCTAAAAAGTTTGTTTTTCCGTTCCATTTGTAGAATGAAACTGCATTTTGAGAATTCAGCGCCAATGGAAATTCATTCAAATTACTTCCGTCCTGCGAATTAATCAAGTAAATTTTATTTTTAGTAGAAATCAAAATATTTTGTCTCGAACCATCATTAGCGTCAACAAATTTCATTTGACCAATTATTTCGCCGTCCAAATGCAATTTCCAAATTTGTTTCTTATTGGATAAGGCGATGATTTCATTCTGTTTTCCAATCGCATAAATTACATTTCCGTTGCCTAAAAAATAAGCTGTTTCTTGACCTGTAGAAAAAGAAGAGTTTTCAATTTTAGATGCAGTTAAATCTTTTTTCACCAACAATTCACTGGAATCTTTTGCTTTAAATGCGTCGTAAATTTCAGTTCTAATGAGTAAGTTTTTATAGGCGCTTAAAGCAAAGAAATCATCAGAAAGTGCAACTCGTTCAGATACTTTTTTAGGCATTTTATGAAAAATCGTATTTAAATTTACTTGATGCAGTGCCAAAGTATTTCCCAATTGATAATCAGCAATAATTTTTTCCATTACCTCTTTTTTCTCACTCAAAATAACTTTATCACCAACTTTTCCGATGTAAAAACCTTTACTAAGATTACTTGGGAATTTTTTAGTTAATTGAACACTCTTAAAGTGATTTGTCAGCTCATTATCACTCTGATCCGTGTCAGACAGAAGCATTTGCATGGGATCAACTGATTTGTTGTAATCTGTTAACAAACAAGCCACACCATCGTATTCAAAGAAAACCATTCCATCCTCTAACCATTGATAAATTGGACTTGACGCTGAAATAACCTTGTTTTTTAAGGCGTATTCCTTCTCGTAAAAATGATATTCGCTTAAATCTGCTGGAAGAAATTGTGCAAAATAATCGTTATCATCCACTTTTTTGCAATCCATCAAGGGACCAAATTTGGTCTGATAATAAACTGTTCCGTCTTCCTTGAAATAAACATTGGTAGATTTTAGTGGTCTTTCCAAATGAATCAAACTTGCACTTGCCTTACCATCCCAAAGCGGCCATTCTTCTATGTCGTGCGCTACTAAACTCTTATCTTGAGCAATCAATAAATGATTTTTTTTGAATCGAATTGAAAAATTAGTTGAAGCTAAATCGCCCAAAAGTTTTGTTTTCAAATACTGATTAACTAAATTTTGATTCCAAATGCGAGGCAATTCAACAATTATTATAGGTCTTTTTTGAGAAACAAATATGCGTTCATTTGGAAATACATTTTTCATGATTTTCTCAAAAACAGGACGTATGGCATCGTTAAATTCGAAATCTAATTTATCAGTTTGCACTTCACTCGTACGATTAATAATGAGGATTTCACCATCTTGAACGGTGAAAATATGTTGCGGACTGATTTGATCTTTTTTATCTAATAAATCGTAACCGATAAAAACGATCCACCCTAAACTGATGACGCTAAGTGTAATTAAAAAAAATCTCCCAAACATAGTTAACAAAGTTAAACTAATTCAAGGCTTTCTTTTACTGAAAATCGGGAAAAAGTTAACAATGAAATGTTTAATCAAAATTCAATTGCAATTGCTCCACATTTTTTAAATGAAATGTTTTGCGATGATAAGGAGTTAAACCAAGTTCAATAATTGTTTTGCGGTGATCCAATGTTGGATAACCTTTGTTTTTGTTCCAATTGTATTCTGGAAATTCTGCGTGAATTTTCTCCATGAATTCATCTCGATGGGTTTTAGCTAGAATCGAAGCTGCTGCAATGGATTTGAATTTCCCGTCACCTTTTATAAAACATTTGTGGGGAATTTCAAAAGCATGAAATCTATTTCCGTCGATGATCACAAATTCCGGTTTTGGTTGGAGTTGCAGTGCAGCCTGTTGCATCCCAAAAATACTTGCATTCAGAATGTTTATTTCATCAATTTTTTCAGGTGAAATGAATTGTACATTCCACGAAACGGCTTCCTTTTCAATAATTTCTCTCAAAACTAATCGACTTTTCTCGGTAGTTTTCTTAGAATCATCTAATAATTTATGGTGAAAATCAG
>JBKCGI010000028.1:0-8832 GCA_046303515.1 Flavobacteriia bacterium
ATATTAGGATTAGGGATTTTGGCTTTTACTACTTATACTGTTTTCAAAAAAAATCAATTTCAAACACAGGCAAATACAGCTATTGTTTTGCAAGCAATTGAATCCGTTTGGCTTTCAGATAAAGGCAACGCCTTACTTGATTTAAAATTAAATGCAGGTGAACGTTTAACGATCCTTGATACGAATGAACGAGTTGAAATTATTTTACCAAACAGAGAACACATTTGGATTGATAAAAACAAACTTAAAATTATTCAATAAGAATCCAACAATAAATAAAATTAAAACACGTTAGTATTCTGAAAAACAATATCTTTAAGCTGTGAAAAAACTTCAAAAACTATTTTTATTCTCTTTAATTGGTCTTGTTTTCGTAGGATCAGTTGGGATATCTGTTTTTGGACATTTATGCTCAGTCAACGGAGAAGAGATTAGTTTTTTTGCACCTATTGAAGAAACGTGTAAACCTGTTGTTGAAGAAAAATCTTGTTGCCACGCTCCAAAAGAAATTTCGAAGTCTGAAAACAATTTTAAAGCAGAAAAATGCTGTACTGAAAGTTTTTCTTATTATAAAATTAGCACTGAAAACACAGATAGGATCTTAGATTTAAAGTTTTCGCCAAAATATACAAATGCATTTTTTTTCTTTCCGGAAATTTTCCCAACAGTTTTCGAAAAAGAGATTCAAATTGCAAAATATTACCCTGATCCACCCCAAAAATCAGGTAAAGAAATACTCATAGCTTTCCAAGTTTTTAGGATTTAGAATTTATATATTGCTTAAGTGTAATTCGTTTATGCGGATTATTTATTCATATATAAAAATCTAAAAATGAAATTTATTATCGGAATTTTGTTTTTACTTTGCATGCCAAGCATATTTGCACAAATGAAAGGTGCAATTTATGGCATTCAAGAAAACAAAAAAGAAATATTAGTTGGGGCTAAAATTAAGTCCCTGAAACAAAAAATAGCAATCTTTACCAAGGAAGAAGGAACATTTGAAATTTCCTTAGGTAAAGATTTGCCTGATACCTTGATTTTTTCAGCTTACGGTTTTTTGAACGACACTTTAATAGTCACCAAAAAAGATCGTTTTGCAATCGTAGAAATCTCCTTGTATTCAGATCAATTATTGCCTGAGGTTGTTATCGAAGCAAGAAAGGCAACGCATTCTATTTCCAAAATGAAAACACTTCATGTAGAACAAATTGGCGAAGGTGAATTGCGTAAAGCTGCTTGTTGTAATTTATCGGAATCATTCGAAACAAACGCTTCTGTGGATGTCAATATGACTGATGCGGTTTCAGGAGCGAAAAAAATTCAAATGATGGGATTGGATGGTGTGTACACTCAAATTCAAATGGAAAACATTCCCTATCTGAGAGGTTTGGAAAGCGCTTACGGTATGAACTCTATCCCTGGAACGTGGATTGAATCGATTCAAATTACAAAGGGAACAGGAAATGTTGTAAACGGCTATGAATCGATGGCGGGACTCATCAACCTGGAGTTGAAAAAACCAGAAAACATGGAACGTTTTTACCTCAATGCTTACGGTAATCGCTTTGGAAGAGCAGAACTAAATATGCACGGTGGTGGAACAATTAATTCCAAGTGGAAAAGTGCATTTTTCGCTCATGCAGCTTCCATGTTTGGTGAAACAGATGTCAACAGAGACAATTTTCGTGATATTCCCCTCAGTAAAAATGTTTCCTTGTTGAATCGTTGGCGTTTTGACGGGAAAAGAATGGAAGCACAATTTGGAATCAATTCGTATTACGAAGAAAAAATTGGCGGACAAATGGGTTTTTCTCCTCGTAAAACAGATACACTTTACGGAGTTTACATTCAAAACAAACACATTGATGCTTTTGCGAAAACAGGGTTTCTATTCGCTAAAAAACCGTATCAATCCATTGGAATTGTTTACAATTTGAAATACCAACAAACGAAAGCACAATTCGGCAACAGGATTTTTGAAGGAGAAGAAAAACGTGCTTACATCAATGCGATATTTGATGGAATCATTGGAAATACCAACCATAAAATTAAAGCAGGTACAAGTTTTGTGTACGCAGATATCACTCAAAATTTGGATTCGATTCATTTGCCTCGCGTGGAATACGTGCCGGGAGTTTTTGCGGAATACACTTTCAGTAGTACTCGTTTTACCTATATTGCTGGAATGCGAGGAGATTATCATTCGCTTTATGGCTTTCAATTTTCTCCACGTTTGCATGGTAAATTTGCAATTAATGAGAAATTAGATTTCCGCTTCACTGGAGGAAAAGGATTTCGCGTTTCAAACATGATTATTGACAACATTTCTCTTTTGGCAACATCTCGTGAATGGATTTTGGATTCCATAATTCGACCTGAAGTTTCTTGGAATTTAGGATCTTCTTTGGTGCAGGAATTTATGTTCAAAAAACGCAAGGCTAGTCTGAGTTTAGATTTTTACCACACTTTATTTGAAAACCAATTGGTTGTCGATAGAGATAGAGATCACGGTAAAATCTACTTCACGAATCTGCAAGGAAAATCATTCTCAAATACTTTTCAAGCCGAATTGAGTTTACCCGTTTTAAAAAACTTAGATATTCGTTTGGCTTTTAAATACTTGGAAGTGAAGTCTGAATTAGGAAATAGCATTCAACAACAAGTTATGATTCCAAAATACCGTGGTTTTTTCAATTTGGCTTACAAAACTAGAAACAAACGTTGGGAATACGATTTCACGACATCTGTTTATGGAAAAAGCCGTTTGCACGAGGTGATGTTACCCGACCACACACTTTCTATGAATAATGAAACCGAAGTTTATCCGATTATCAATGCTCAGATTACACATATCTACAGAGATTGGGATTTTTACATCGGGGGAGAAAACATTGGAAACTACAAACAAAAAGACCCAATCATTGATGCAGCAAACCCTTTTGGCGCACATTTTGATGCAACTCGTGTATGGGCACCAATCCAAGGAGTAAACGTCTATTTTGGATTGAGATATAAAATAAAGAAAATAGATAAAAAGTAAGGATTCATTGCAATGAATCCCAAGAAAGCTAGTAAGGAATCATCGCGATGATTCCATACCTAGCTGTAACCAAAAAACACTTAAATATGAAAAACACAATCTTCACATTACTTGCAATTTTTACCATAGGTATGTTGCATGCACAAACGGACAAAGCTCCAAAAACACAAACAGTTGTCATCAAAACATCAGCTGAATGCGGTAGTTGCAAAGAACGAATCGAGGGCAAATTAAACTACACCAAA
Organism: Flavobacteriia bacterium; assembly: GCA_046303515.1. Taxonomy (GTDB): domain Bacteria; phylum Bacteroidota; class Bacteroidia; order Flavobacteriales_D; family Crocinitomicaceae; genus M2408. Next base: position 3,289 of record JBKCGI010000028.1, read on the forward strand.
GGTATTTCCTTTTCTGAATTAAACTACGACACAAAAGAATTGACAGTTAAATTCAAAACGGACAAAATCTCCATAGATGAAATCAGAAAAATACTTTCAGAATTGGGTTACGATGCTGATGAAGTCAAAGCAAATCCAAAGACTCAAAAAGAATTACCTACTTGTTGCCAACCCGGTGGGATGAAATAAATTAAAAAAGGTTAAAAAAACCAGCATTTTCAAATTTAAAAGAACTTGCTGGTTTTTTTATGCTTAATTTTGTCACAAAAACACATGAAAGCACGTTTAGCATCCGAAACACTAGCCATTACTACAAAAGTTGTTTTACCAAACGACACAAACACCTTAGGGAATCTTTTTGGAGGACAGTTATTAGCATGGATGGATGTGATTGCGAGCGTTTCTGCACATCGTCACTGCAGAAGAGTTGTCGTTACGGCTTCTGTGAATAATGTATCGTTTAAAGAACCAATTTTACATTCTTCGATTGTAACTTTGGAAGCGAAAGTTTCACGTGCGTTTTCTTCTTCAATGGAAGTTTTTGTTGATGTTTTTGTTGAAGATCCAGTTTCTGGAGTAAAACGTAAATCCAACGAAGCAATTTATACTTTTGTAGCGGTAGATCAAAATGGCGGACCCATTCAAGTTCCTGAACTTATTCCTGAAACAGAAGAAGAAAAAGATCGTTTTGAAGGTGCTTTACGCAGAAAACAACTCAGTTTGATTTTAGCTGGAAAAATGAATCCACAAGACGCTACTGAACTTAAAGCTTTGTTTTTAGGATTATAATTTGTAACTTTGAAATTATGCAAAGTTTAGAAATAGAAAATATTTTAAATGAAAACAAAAGTTCACTGTTAATTTATGGTGTTGAAAAGATTCGTTTATTTGGTTCCTATTTTAAAGGTAGTATGAATGAAAATAGCGATATTGATTTTATCGTAGAATTTCAAAAAGGGAAAAAAAGCTACAAGAATTTTATACATCTGAACTATTATTTAGAGGATTTATTTAAAAAAAAAATTGATTTACTAACACCAGAATCATTAAGTAAATATTTTGGTGATAAAATAATTTCCGAATCTAAATATGTATTCAACGCTTGATTTTATAAAACATATTCAAGATGAAAGTGCATTCATTTTGCGTAATACCTTAAACGAAAATTTTGAATCCTTTATGCAGAAGGAGGTGTTACAAAAAGCAATCATTAGAAGTCTTGAAATTATTGGAGAAGCAAGTAAGAAAATACCACAAGATTTTAAGTTAAATCATCCTTTAGTTGACTGGAAATCAATGGCTGGAACAAGAGATAAACTGATTCATCATTATTTTGGTGTTGATTATGAAATCGTTTGGGACATCATAGAAAATGAAATTCCTTTTTTGGACGAGTATTTAGTCAAACTGATTCAAAACTTTTAATTTCCGCTACAATTTCCGCCACATTTTGCTCCATCATACAGTTGAAATGTCCTTTAGGGCAGGTTTTAAAGCCTATTTTGGAACATGGTCTGCACCACAAATCTTTTACTTCTTGAATGGAGTAATTTTCTGGATGTTGCGGCATATACGGATACATTCCAAATTCTGGAATAGTATTCCCCCAAATACTGATAATTTTTTTGTTAAATGCTGCTGCGATGTGCATCAAGCCGGTATCGTTTGAAATAACCAAACGAGCGTTTTTAACCAAAAAAGCCGAACCATCTAATGAATATTCTCCACAGACATTGAGCACATTAGAACATGCCTCAGCGATTTCTTTTCCCCGCTGAAAATCTTCTTTACCACCAATGACAACAAACTTTTGTTTTGGTGATTTTTGGCAAATTTCAATTGCTTTTGAAACGGGCAGTTGTTTGGTTTGAAATTGAGCTCCAATCACAAAAGCAGCGTAATTCTTAGCAAATTCATCAGGTAAATTCTTGCACGAAAAAATTGTAGGTAAGAAATAATCTAATCCCAAATTATCATTTATAACTCCAAGTTTTTTTGTTGCAGAAAAATAACGGTCAACAATATGAATATCTGGCAGCGAACTAAGTTTTTTAAATTTAACCGCCTGTAATTTTTTGATATTGATTTTATTAAATGAGCTTATTTTACTCGAAAATAAAAAGCTTAATTTAATTCGAAGTGTTCGCAAGTTGTTATGTAAATCTAGGATGTAATCGTATTTTTCAGCTTTTAGTTTTTGTTTCAATTCTTTAAGAGAATTTTCTAAAGGAATAATTTTGTCAATGTAAGGGTTGTTTTCTAAAATTGAAACAAAATTCTTTTTGGTACAATAATGTATTTCAGCATCAGGTATTTGCTTTTTGATACATCTTACTACAGGAGTTGTAAGGATAATATCACCTATGGAACTGAAACGAAGAATCAATATTTTCACTTTGTAAAAGTAATTAAATTGGTAGAATAAAAAAATCCATCACCCGAATAAACGAATGATGGATTTTAATTATTTGTTATAAGAAGCGTACTAATGATTGCTTCTTTCAAATGTCTTGGTTGATCTTATTTATTGATTACCAATTTGTGAGCTGAAACTACACCATTAGTAACAATGTTCATTACATAAACACCATTTGAAATAGTATTTGTATCAACTGTATAAGTATGATTACCAGCTTTTTGATTTCCTAATTCTTTAGCTAAAACAACTTTACCTGTTAAATCAGTAATGTTTAAACTTACATTAGATTTATTGTTAAGGTTAATTTCAATTGCAATTTTATCTTTTGCTGGGTTTGGATACACGCTTAGATTATTGATATTTGTATTAGTGTTAATTCCTAAAGTAGATTCGAAATTCATTCTAACGATTGGAGTAGCAGTTGTGTAGTACCATGTAGCATCTGTCATATCAAAATAATATGATGTTTGTGCTTCAGAAGCTCCTGCAGTAGCTACAACTAAGTCATTCGTAGCACCTCCATCGCCAAATGAACCAGCAACTAATAAATAAGATGAATCTTTAAGTAAATCGTAATTTTGATCAAAATTCATAGTGATTAAAGTACCTTTATTGTTAGCATCGATTGTTACTGGTGAAGTTTCAGCAACGAATCTAAAATCTCTTGTAATTGGGTCCAAATCGTATAGTTTTAAATATACTTGTGCACCTTCATTAGAGGTAGAACGAACGAAAACAGATCCAGATACTATAACAGCATTTGCAAACATATCAAAAATATTTCCAACTTCGAAACCTTCACCTTGATTAAAGCTTCCACCGTCAATTACATTTTTATCTCTTGCATAAACGTTATCTGTGACCATAATTGAATCACCCATTAACGTGTTATCGGCTATATTAATATCTGCATTTCCCGATGTAACATTAAATGTTGGGTGGTAAGTTGTTAATACATCAACATTTGGAGTAAAAAACAAGTTAGCATCTAGAGTGTCTTGAGAAAAGGCAGCAATAGCAGAAGCTGGACCAGCATCATTGAATGGACCTTCTGGGATAGCTGTATTTAACACGATATCTGTTTGATCAACACTACCTTTGTTTTCTGTAATTACTGAAAAAGCAACTTCTGCGATTTGACTTTTTGGAACCATTGAATATGGTAATCTAGGACCCCAGAAACCAAATGTACCCCAATATGGAACTAATGCTTCTAAACTAAAGCTATAAGGCTCAAACAATTCAATATCGTCAACTTGCCAGAAATAATGTGAAGTTGAACCAGAAACCCCATCAAAATTAAATCTTAATTGAAAATTGTTCAAGTTAGTTGCACCAACTAAATAGTCATTGATATTTACTTCTTTAATTACTGTTTCTGAAAAATCATTAACACCAATTCCAGTAGCAGTTACATCATATGTTGTAAAAGTAACAAAACCATCAGTTGACACTTCTAATTTTGGGAAAAAATCACCTGAACAACAAGTTCTGTAAGCATGTTGGAAACGAATACTAACATTTGTTCTACCAGTTAAGTCATAAACTGGAGAAACTAAACTTCCTTGTCTATTTACAAACGGTTGTGCTGGATTTGACAAATCCGCGTCAAAAATCATAAAACCATTTCCTGCAGTTGTAGATGAAATAAGGTCAGCATTTGTGGTAGATGAATATTGTCCATCTGGTCCATCAGTATCAAACATCCAAACACTTGCATCTTGTCCTGAAGTAGTCCACCCGTTTGCGGAACCATTAAAGGTTTCTGTAGGAAAAAGTAAATCACCTTCAGCCTTACTAACCAAGTTTTGATTTGCTTTTACACTTGTTACATCAACACTTAATTTAGTGCTGTTTGGCTTTTTTGCCACAACTTTCTTCTGCCCGAAAGCAACACTAGAAAGTCCAATAGCAAATAGCAATAAATAACTTTTTTTCATAAATTTTGTTTTAATTTTTAACCTAAGTAATTCACAAATATATGCAAAATCGAATTAAATTTAAAATAATTAATTTCATTTTGTCCTTTTTAGATAATTCTTCAAAGAATAAAATGCGAACAATAACTGCTTTTCCATGAAAATACGTACTTTTGTGAAAAAAAATACATGATTCAATCCATGACAGGATACGGAAAGGCAACAGATACTTTCCAAGGAAAAACAGTTAGTGTTGAAATGAAATCGCTAAACAGTAAATCACTTGATTTATACACTAAAATAGCGCCTTTATATAGAGAAAAAGAAGTTTTAATTCGTCAAATTATTTCTGAAAAATTAAATCGAGGAAAGGTTGATTTAAGCATTTCAATTGAAAATTCTGGTAGCTCTAAAAATACAGAAATCAACAAAGAATTAGCAAAAGCTTATTTTGAAGATATTAAAAGTTTAAATGAGATTGTACAATCTGAACCTGCTGATTATCATTCATTGATCTTAAAAATGCCTGATATTTTTGTGCAAACGAATGAAACACTTTCAGATGATGAAGTTGCATTTATCCAAAATTTGGTTGAAAAAAGTTGTGATAATTTAATTCTGTTCAGAAAACAAGAAGGTGAAGCCTTGAAAAAGGAATTTACAGAAAGAATAGAGGAAATAAGATCTTTGCTAAAAGCTGTTGAACCTTTTGAAGCCACTCGTATTGAAACGGTAAGAGAAAGAATTCGTAAAAATCTAGAAGATTTTCAAACGACACAAATTGATGAAAACAGATTTCATCAAGAAATGATTTTTTATTTGGAAAAATTGGATGTTTCTGAAGAAAAAATGCGTTTGACAAATCATTTGGATTACTTTTTGGAAACAATGAACACCGAGTTCTCGGGAAAAAAACTGGGTTTTATCACTCAAGAATTAGGACGAGAAATTAATACTTTAGGTAGTAAAGCAAATCATGTCGAAATGCAAAAAATTGTTGTGGACATGAAGGATAATTTAGAAAAAATTAAAGAACAAGTATTGAACACTTTGTAATGTCGGAAAATACAAATCATAAAGGAAAATGCATCATTTTTTCGGCTCCTTCTGGTGCTGGGAAAACTACGATTGTAAAATATTTATTGGCTCAAAATCTCGGTTTGGAGTTCTCCGTTTCAGCTTGCAGTCGAGGTCCAAGAAGCAATG
>JBKCGI010000029.1:0-18895 GCA_046303515.1 Flavobacteriia bacterium
TATTTGTTTTTGCAAATTGCACCATCCAAAGGAGGACTGTGAATAAAGGTTTTTATGTCAAGTGGCATCACAGCTTAACAACTGAATCAAAGAAAGAAATACCCACTAAAAATATCGTATCAAATGAAATTACGAGTTCTCCTTTAATGGATTCAATAAAAGAAAAAACTCAGGAAGAAGAAATAGAAATCTTAAGTGAATTTGATTCGAAAAATATTACAGCAATTGATGAAAAGGAAACTGAAAACAGTAAAACCCCTGTAAAATTGAATGAAATTAAGTCTGTTGCCAACTGCGGCGGCGATATTCAAAAAGTTAAAAGAGGTAAGAATCAATTGTTATTAAATGAATCAAAGTTCAATTTTGGGTCTTCAATAAAAAGTACCCCGATTGGGCTAGATCAAGGAATTAGAGTTCATATTTTTTTGACTGTATCACTTGCTTCTTTTTTACTAGGGATTATATTGCTCATACGCGGAATGTCTACTAACTATATAAACTTAGCTTTCATACCAGGGATAATATTCACTTTTGGTGGTTTTTTTATGTTTATCTTTAGTCTATTAATGGTTGTGAGTTGGTTAATCCAACGACATAGAAATAAGTCAAAGGTAAATGAGGTTATGAGAAAAAGATATCGAATTTTTGTTGGTATTGAAATAGGTCTAGCAATAGCTTCTGGAGTAATTATGTTGCTTGCAAAATTACTTTTATAATTTAGTTTTATTAATTTTCACCTTTTACTCATCCTATCTTCACACTGGTCATACTTAGCGATCCACCCATCGTATAATCGTTAAATAAAGTGATTTCTTCTTTTTCTTGTGCCAAACCAAGTGTGTACATCAAAGGATAAAAATGATCTGGCGTTGGGATGGAGAGTTCGATACTTTTACCTAAAGATTTGTAATCATGGAATGCCTTGAAATTTCTATTTAGGATGTTTTTCTTAAAAATTTCGTTGGCTTCAATTGCCCAATCGTAACCGTAATTCTCTTGGTTGAGTTTGTCCCAAGCAACCATTCCAAGGTTATGAACCATATTTCCACTTCCGATGATTAAAACGCCTTTTTTGCGCAAACTTTGGAGGTATTGTGCTAATTCAAAATGATAGGCCGCAGGTTTTGAATAATCGATACTCAATTGCAAAGTTGGAACATCCGCCAAAGGATACATTTGTTTTAAGATTGACCACGTTCCATGATCCAATCCCCATTCCATATCAATGTGCAATAAATCTTCTGGAAAAAGCGCTTGTGTTTGTGTTGCCAATTCTGGTAAACCTTTAGCAGGATATTGCGCTGCAAATAATTCATCTGGAAAACCACCAAAATCATGAATGGTCAATGGATTTTCTACTCCTGTAATAAAACTTCCTTTTGTTAGCCAATGTGCCGAAATACAAATAATAGCTTTAGGTTTAACTCCGTTTCTGCCTGCGGCGGTTTCGATGTCACCCGCAATTTTTTTCCAATTTTGCGTATAAATATTATTTTCCAAAGCATTCATCGGTGAACCATGTCCGATGAATAAAACCGGCATTTGGCTAGTTGATTCTTTCTCATCTAATAACCAGTTTAAGGAACTTAATCCTAATATTGCTGAGCTTCCCATAAGTGTTGTCTGTAAAAATCGTTTGCGATCCATAATAAAATACGCTAAATTTAATTACCAAGGTAGGTATTTTATTGATATAAAAAAAATCCGAACTCATAAAAGCTCGGATTTTAACATAATTTAAGACCTTTTAAAAATTCTGTAATCGAGGCTTTTAAAAAATTTGGATCCGAAGTTAACTATAGTTAATAAGGATTTTAAATTTTTTGATTAACGATGAGTACGGGGTTTTTAAATGTCTTAATTTGTTATTTTTTCTTTTTAACTGGCGCAAAAGAATTTACATATTTCATCATTAAATCTTTTTCATCAGCAGTCATTTTTGCCATTTTTGCCATTTTTGGAACAACTTTTTTACGTTCTCTTTTCGTTAATTTTTCAACTTTAGGAAGTCCATGACATTGGATACATTTCTCTTCATAAAGGGCTTTTCCCTTAGCCATTGTTTCGTCAAGCTGATATTTTCCAGTAGTATACTCCTTCGATGTTTGAAATGAGAAGTACAAAGCTGTACATAGTAATACGGTAATTAATTGAATTTTTTTCATGGTAAAATTTGTTTAAAATAAAAAGTCCGATCGAAACCGGACTTTAAAAGTATGTAAAAAAATGGAATTATTTAGAAATCATAATTTTCTTAGACACAGAATTGTTGTTTACAAAGAAGTTTACGATGTAAATTCCTTCTTTCAAATCGCTTGGTAAGAATACAGTCTCATGATTTTCACCTACGTTTACTGTGTTAATTTTTGTTGTATGAACTGATTTTCCAGACATATCAACTAAGTTTAAAAATCCAGAACCGGCTTGCAAAGAAGAATAATTCAATTCTAAAGCGTTATTTTGTTTTACAAAACCAACAGCTAAATTAAGAGTTTTAGTTTGTTCGCTGATTGAAGCTGAACTCGCAGCCGCAGAAAAAGTATGTTGTGAAGTGCGAATTACATCTCCACCTGTATTACCTTGATTGTTTGTGATATTTGTTGCTAAATAAAACCTAACATCACCAACATCAGTTGCAGGAGCAGTCCATGTAAATAACCATCCAGAAGCTGAAGTATTAGATGTTGAATTGTGATTAATGTATTGTTGATTTCCTTGAGATTGAACAGAAGAAACAAATGAAATTCCAGTGGAAGTTCCAGCTTGCGCATTACTGCTTAATATTCTTGGTGTAACTTGAAAACCTCTTTTAGAAGCTGCCTCAGTAGTAATTCCTACTGTGTAAGTTTCACCTGGCGTATATTCAGTAACTGCATTTTGATTAGCATCAAATAAGCCTAATTGATTAATTCCTGCTCCATCCTGAACAGAACCAGAGTGGCAGTCAGTGCACGTGGATTCACCCGGAGCGCCTGATTTTCCAGCAGGACCACCATTAGAATTTTTGTGAGAATTAGAAACAGCATATTTGCTGATTTTTAATTCTTTTGACATATTAGTAAAAGCCAAACCACCCAATGTAGTTGCAGCTAGCATGATAAATAAATAGTTTTTCTTCATATTTAGATTAATTTAAGTTTTTAATTGTTCATTTTCCCTTGAAAAATCCAACAAGAAAATTGCTGAATAAGACTGTCGTTAAGCGCGGGACCACCTTGAGGCATTAGTTGCAATTCCCCCTTCATGCATTTTAAAATTTTGTCAGCTTGAAGATTAATACTTGTATAATTATTTATTACTGGATTAGCTGAACCACCTGTGTTGTGGCAACCTAAACAATTATCAGTAATCATTGGCAAAATTTGACTTGAAAATTTAATTGTATCAGGACAATCGGCAGTTATTATCGATGTTGGAGGAGTTGGTGTTTTTTCCTTTGTACATGAAATAACTAAAAGGGCAGCTATTGCTGATAAAATAAAAGAAGCTTTTAACATAGTTGTTTAAATTTAAAATTTAACGCAGTTGCACTAAAAATGATTATTTTATTAATAATGGTTTGAAAGTAAACCAGGATAATGTTGGAAAGAATGAAACTGGTGCAAGAATGAAATAATAAAAATCTTTATAAAGTTCTGCATTTTCATTTTTGAATTTCAATTCAGTATCAACAGTAAACATAAATAATAATGCAAGAGCAATTGATGCTCCACTCAAAATAAAATTCACTATAAAAGACGTTAAATTTTCTTTCTTAAATAATTTCAAACAAGCGAAATAAATAAAACATGCGGAGATTGCAAGAATCATGTTGAAACTTAACAAAAAAGAAAGAGATGCTTTTTCTGTAAAATCAACTTCTAAAGGTGAATATTTGAATATCAAAATATAAGCAGTGCTAATTATGGTTCCAAAAATTCCTGCTAAAAGCCCGTTAAAAAAAATTCTTTTAAACATATAATTATTTTTTAGTTACAGGAATAGAGTAAGAAACATCCATATTATCTGGAACTGCATCACTTTTTTTACCTACTTTAAAATCAATTCTATTCAATTTAAAGCTTCCGGAAAAAGTTAATTCACTTCCAGATTTGGAAACTTTCATTGGGATTTTTTTCTCCTTTGTAACACCTTTCATTGTTAAATTTCCAGTAACATTATACTCAGCACCGTTTTTTTCAATTTTAGTTGAGACAAATTTTGCTTCTGGATATTTCGCTTCATTGAACCATTCTTCAGTTTGAGATTTTTTGTTCATCATTCCGTTTCCTGTGCTTATTGAAGAAATAACAAAAGTTAAATCAAATTTAGATCCTGCTAAATCAGCATCGTCAAATTTGATGTTTCCTTTCATAGTTTTAAATTCACCTTTTGGATCTTTACTTGTAAATTTAATGCTGTGACCATCTTTTATTTTGTAGTCAACAGCATTTATGCTCATCGCCGAAGTTAATAAAATTGTTGCAGCAAGTAGCGGATAAAATACCTTTTTCATGGTTGTTTGTTTTTTAGCGTTAATAATTATTCACTTTCAAATTTTCTTCCGATTGTGAAACCAAGTCTAAACTGACCTTTGTTCCATTTTTCGAATGTATATGGGATAAATTGTGTCTCACCAAAACCTTTAGAGTTCGTTATGTTGACTGTAAAATTATGACCAAATGTAATCCATTCAAAAGCTATGCCAAGACTATTTGTATTGGTAGTTCTTAAGTTTTTGTCAGCCATTACGTAATAGTATTCTAATAATATTGCCATTTTAGAATTTATAGCAATTCTGGAGGCACCACCCATTGAAAATAAGGTGTTCTGATCTGTGTTTTGAACATAATTTCTATGAACAAGCGTTGGCATTAATGCAAATGAAAAATTTTCACCAAATTTTTTGGCAATATTTAACTGCGCACAATAAGCAAAACGGTGTTGCCATTTTGGAAATGAACTTACGCTAGTAACATCAGTCGATTGCTTCATGTATGTGAAACTTGTTGTGCCTAGAGCGGCTATCGTAACTGGACTACCACCTTTTTTTTGTTTCAATAATTTATATTTAGCAAATCCATCCAACAACGATTTGTAAGGTGCTCCAGTTCCTTTACTTCTACCCAAACCAAGCATAAAATCATCTGTCACACCATATTCAAAAGCGATTCGAATGTCTGAGGAATTGTCAAAACCATATAAATTCTGAACACCTCCGTCTGCACCACCTATATCACCAAAACGATGTTCGACTCTAAATTCTAAAACCCCCTTTCTTAAGGTTTCAATAGAATGACCATTTATAATGCGGGTTCCCTCAAAGGTATGTTCAATCAAATTTGTATCGACATATTCCTCTTGAGAGCTTCCCTCAGCTGATTCTTCTTGTGAGTAAGATAATGTGCTTAAAAAGATAAAGGAGAATGATAATAGATAAATGTGCTTCATTTTAATTATGAATTGTTGATTACTTGGTACCAAATTTAATTTTTTTTTCTTAGCAAACAAACTTTGCAACATTTTTTATTTCATATTTACCTTAAAAAATTACATTTTTTGTTATCTTTACAAGGTAATTCAAGATATATGTTTGGTTTAAGTCAAAAAGAATTATTAGAAAAAATGCAACAAACGCTCGAAATTAGTAAAGCTAAGTTGTCTAATATTAAAGTTGTCGGTGAAGCCGCTGGAGGTCTAGTTCGAATTGAATTAGATGGCAATCGAAAATTAACTCAGTTAGAAATTAACGCTGATTTAAAAAATATTGATAAGGAGGATTTAGAAGACTTTTTAGCAGTGGCTTTAAATAAGGCTCTAGAGCAAGCAAATCACGTGAATGATCAAGAAATGGCTGGAACAGCTAGACAGTTTATGCCAGGAATTTGAGTATGAAAAAGGAAGAATTAAGGAAAATTTATTTGCAAAAAAGAAAAGAATTGGCTCCTGGTCAATTGCAAGATATTTCTGAAGAAATTTGTGAAAATCTATTCAAAAATTTACATTTGGACGATAAATTTATTAGTCTTTTTCTACCTATCGAGCGCCAAAACGAAATCAACACGTATTTAATTTGGGAAAAAGCACTTTCCTTAGGGGGGAAGGTTGCAGTACCCAAGGCGAATTTTGAAACTCACGAATTGAAACACATTTTATTTGATTCTGAAGACCAGCTAGAACTTAGTGAATGGGGGATTCCCGAACCAAAAAAAGGTAAAGTTATTGCTGCGGATCGCCTGGAATTTGTGTTCGTTCCAATGATTGCGATTGATAAAAAAGGTCACCGAGTTGGATACGGAAAAGGCTTTTACGACCGCTTTCTGAAAAAATGCTCACCTTCATGTAAATTCATTGGTTTACATCATTTTGATTATGAAGAAGAAATTTCAGATTGCCTGCCAACGGATGTGAAATTACATGCCTGCATAACGCCAAAAGGAATTCACTGGTTTGAATAACTCATCAAAACATCAAGGAAAATATCATTTGTTGGCAATATTAGCCATTCCGCTAACTTTGGTTTCCATTTTTTTGATTCAAAATCTGTGGGTCATTTTTTCTGTTATTGCTTTGGAGGTAATTTTAGTTTATTTCTTATTTTTTAAGAAATAAAAAAATCCATCTCCTCGAAAGAAAATGGATTTCAAAAAAATATTTATTCAATCTTATTTCAAGAACTTAAAACTTTTCCCTGGGTAATAAGCTCCTTTTCCAAGTTGTTCTTCGATTCTTAATAATTGATTGTATTTTGCCATACGGTCACTTCTAGAAGCAGAACCCGTTTTGATTTGTCCACAGTTTAAGGCTACTGCTAAATCAGCAATGGTACTATCTTCCGTTTCACCACTTCTATGACTCATTACAGAAGTATAGGCATTTTTAGTTGCTAAATTCACAGCGTCAATCGTTTCAGTCAAAGAACCAATTTGATTTACTTTTACTAAAATTGAGTTTGCAATTCCTTCGTTGATTCCTCTTTGTAAACGTTTTGAGTTGGTTACAAATAAATCATCTCCAACCAATTGTACTTTATTTCCGATTTTTTCAGTTAACATTTTCCAACCAGCCCAATCGTCTTCTGCCAAACCATCTTCAATCGAAACGATTGGGTATTTTGAACACCAATTTGCCCAATAATCAACCATTTCTGCTGAAGAACGTTGCTCACCAGTTGATTCGAAAACATATTTCCCATTTTTATAAAACTCAGAAGAAGCAGCATCTAAAGCGATAAAAACATCTTCTCCAGCACGGTATCCTGCTTTTTCAATTGCTTGAATAACATATTCAATAGCCTCGTCATTTGAACCCAAATTTGGAGCAAAACCACCTTCGTCACCAACGTTTGTTGAAAGTCCTTTTGAACTTAACACTTTTTTCAAATGGTGAAAAATTTCAGTTCCCATTCTCAAGCCTTCTGAAAAAGAAGAAGCACCAAATGGCATTACCATAAATTCTTGAATATCAATTAAGTTGTCTGCATGAGATCCACCATTTAAGATGTTCATCATTGGAACTGGCATTGTGTTTGCTCCAACTCCTCCAACATATTTATATAAAGGTAAATTCGCTTCTAATGCAGCCGCACGAGCAATTGCTAAGGATGTACCTAAAATTGCATTTGCACCTAAACGAGATTTAATTTCAGTTCCATCAAGTGTAATTAACTTTTTATCGATATCCGCTTGGTCGAAAATGGACATTCCCATCAAACTATCTTGGATTTCAGTATTTACGTTGTTTACAGCACGCGTAACACCTTTTCCCATGTATATATTTACGTCATTATCACGTAATTCAACTGCTTCGTGGATTCCAGTTGAAGCTCCAGATGGAACAGCAGCTCTACCCATGTGTCCATTTGAAGTGTGTACATCAACTTCTACAGTTGGATTTCCTCTTGAATCTAAAATTTGTCTTCCGACGATTTTCGTAATTTTACTCATTATTCTGTACGTTATAATTATTTTGTTGATACGGGTAAAAGATATTTTACCCTTGCAACAAATTTAGTTATTTTTTATGTTTTCAATAAATTGATCAAACAGATAGCGTGAATCATGCGGTCCAGCAGATGCTTCCGGGTGATATTGTACCGAGAAAACCGCTCTGTCTTTTAATTCAATTCCTGCAATTGTATTGTCGTTCAGGTGAATGTGTGTCACTTCAACATTTGGATTGGCATTCACACTCTCTTTTGAAATCACAAAACCATGATTTTGAGAAGTAATTTCTCCTTTTCCAGTTTTTAGGTTTTTGATTGGGTGATTGATTCCGCGGTGACCGTTGAACATTTTTTCTGTTTTCAAACCTTGACTTAAGCCTAAAATTTGATGTCCCAAACAGATTCCAAAAATTGGTTTATTTTGCTCAACAATTTCTTTTACCAATGCAATTTGATTCGCCATTACACCTGGATCTCCAGGGCCATTTGAAAGCATGTATCCGTCTGGTTGAAAAGCATTTATTTCTGCTAAACTCGATTCCATTGGGAATACTTTCACGTGACATCCTCTATCCACTAAACAACGCACAATGTTTCTTTTTACTCCAAAATCAATTAAAGCAACTTTATGTTTTGGGTTTTCTCCTTTTTCTTCGTAGGCAACTTTTGTCGCTACTTTTGAAGATAATTCCTGACCTTCCATAGATGGAACTTTGGCCAAAATTGCTTTTAATTCCTCAATGTTTAAATTATCAGAAGAAATCAAAGCATTCATTGCTCCTTTGTTTCTGATGTGACGAACTAAAGCTCTCGTGTCTAATTCTGTAATTCCAACACAATCATCGCGCAACATCAATTCTTCTAATGAACCGTTTGCTGATGGACGAGAATAAATTTCAGAAAACTTTTTGGTGATTAAACCTGCTAATTTGATTGAATTGGACTCCGATTCATCTTCATGAACACCATAATTACCAATGTGTGGTGTGTTCATAATCAAGATTTGACCATAATAAGAAGGGTCTGTAAAAACCTCTTGATATCCTGTCATTCCTGTGTTAAAGGCGATTTCACCTGTTGTTATTCCTTTTTTTCCAGTGGCTTTTCCGTGAAAAATTGTACCATCTTCTAGCAATAGAACTGCGGGATATCGTTCCTCCATAAAAATTTTTCTGCAAAATTAATAAAAAGCTTTCGTATTGGAAAATCGATTTTGTTGAAGTTGTTAACAAAATGTGTTTTAAGTGTTAATGAGCGATTGTTTGGAAAGGTTTTGAACCATATAAGACATATAAGTTTTCTTTTAACGCAAATGCATTTAGTTCATTTAAGTTTTTAATAAGATTAAGAGAAGATTTAAAATTATATGTTTCTTAAATCAACTTAAACATAAATTATCCCTTGCAAAAGCTTAAATGGTTTAAAAAATAAAACGACTAGAAAGTAAGACATATAAGTTTTCTTTTAATGCTAATTACAATTAGTTCATTTAAGTTTTTAAAAAGATTAAGTGAAGATTTAATATTATATGTTTCTTAAATCAACTTAAACATAACATATGACTTGAACAAGCTTATATGGTTCAAAAAAAACAATCAGATATTCTCAACCACCTTTTGCATGATAAATTCAGATGCTTTTCCGTCACCAAAAAAGGAAGGGAAAGTGAAATCTGTTTTATTTAAAAGGAGATTTGTAGCTTCAATGATTCTTGAATAATCTGCATCAGTTAGGATAGCGTTTCCGTTTTCCACGATTTCAACCCATTCAGTTTGTGGACGTAAAATCACACATGGTTTTTGGAAGAAATACGCTTCTTTTTGTAAGCCACCGCTGTCTGTAACAATCATTCTAGCATTTTTTTCTAAGGCAATAATGTCCAAAAATCCAGCTGGAGGAACAATTTTGATGTTTGTATTTTGAATCAATTTTTCTTGAATTTCCTCATCCAATAATTCCGCCATCATTTTTTTTGTTCGCGGATGAATTGGCAGTACAATTTGTAATTGGTGCTGACTTTCAATTTCCAACAAGGATTTAAAAATCGCATTGATATTTGTTTTGTCGTCTGTATTCGCGTTGCGGTGAATGGTGCACAAAATAAATTCATTTTCAACTAAATTCAAATCCTGCAAAATATGTGATTGCGTTTTCGATTTCTCAGAAAAATACAAACTATTGTCAAACATGATGTCGCCACACAAATACATGTGCGGATGATCTTTCGTAGCTTTTTGACTGGTGTCACTTGAAAAACCTTCTTTCTCTAAATTGTCGATTGCCGTTTGTGTTGGGCAAAACAACAAATTCGAAACATGGTCGCTCAAAATACGGTTGATTTCCTCTGGCATGCTTTTGTTGTAGGATCTCAAACCAGCTTCCACGTGAATTACAGGAATGTCAATTTTCGAAGCCGCAATCGCAGCTGCCAAGGTTGAATTGGTATCACCGTAAATCAAAACGCCATTTGCTTGTTCCTTGATGCAGATTTCTTCAATTCCTTTGATGATTTCCGCTGTTTGAATTCCGTGAGAAGCACTTCCGACTTGTAAATTGTACTTCGGACGTGGAATTTCCATTTCCGTGAAAAAAATCTCAGACATATTTTCATCATAATGCTGACCAGTGTGCACAATAATTTCTTCCAATTGATTTGAAAAATGATTTTTGATGGCACGACTGATGGCAGAAGCTTTAATGATTTGTGGTCTCGCTCCGATGATTGTGATAATTTTTTTCATGTTGGAAATTTGACTGCTAAATTATAAAAAAGAAATGTATTTGGCTGCCATTTCTTCCTACAAGCTTTAGTTTGCTCCTGAAAACGGCCATTCAATCGTTTTTAAAAGAGCTTCCGCCACGGCGGACAGGTTCGCTTTTCAAAAACGTTTCATGATTGTTTTCAGTTCACAAAGCTAGCGCTTTTCGTAAGGGCAGAAAAGTTAATATCCGATAAACAACTTTTTTGTTCTGGAATATAAGGGAACTGCGCTGGCGGAGGCGAAAATCGTTTTGAAAAAAATTGTTTGTGAAACATTAATGAGCTTGGCGTATGCCCAAAGCGAGTTTTAGTTGAACCACAAATTTTGAAAAACATTGAAGACGTAGACAGATACGCAGCTAAAAGAAAAATTTAATCTTCTCCAAATTCTAAGATAATTTCATCCATAAAAGTCCATGGCGTGTAACCTGCACCAGGATTTCCTTCCGGAATTTTGGATTTTGTGTGAATAATTAATCGTAAAAATCTAACATCTTGATTAACGTTTAAAGCGTTGCTTTTTCCAAGAGAGAATTTTTTGACTATTTCCCAATTCCCTTTTTCAGTTGCAATTGCGATGTCGATTGATTCCGGTACATGGATCCAAGAAGAAATATCGTTTAAAAAACTCAAATCAAGGAATTCTAAGTTCATTTCCTTACCCAAATCCATTTCTAAGACTATCGTTGATGTGTCAAATCCCAGCCATTCAGAAGAATTCCAAGGAATACGCCCTTGAATTCCATCCGCCAAAGCCAATTCTTTATTGAAAGCATATTTTTTGTTTGGAGGTGTAATGAAGTTTATTTGTCGCCCTAAATTGTCGTGAATAATATATGCAAAATCTTGTTTTGAAATGATTTCATCGTTTAAATAGGAACTTAAATTTAAAGTCCAATTGTTAATCATGTTGTAATTTTTCAAGGGGATTTTATAGACAAAATTTTTAGTTTTAGTTACAGTTTTGCTATCATAACCAGTTATTTGAGCATCGAAAGTTGTTTTGCTGTTTATTTCATAGCACAAATTTTTTCCTTTGACATAGGTTTTAATTTCAGGATAAAAAATCGCCTTCGAGAAATTCACATTTTTCTTTTGCAGCAATGGAATGTGAAAATCAATTAATTTTTGTTCAAAAACCTCCAATTTTGGTCTATTTTCTCCACTCCACAATACTTCAGCCAATGCAAGAGCTCTTGGGTAAGTCATGTATTCCAGTTGCTTGAAGTCCGGAATGTATTCGGTCCACAAATTGGCTTGCGCGCCCAAAATTAATTTCGCTTCTTGTTCGTTTAATTCTTTCGGAACAGGATTAAAACTATACACTTTTTCTAAAGAAGTAAAACCACCAAAAGCTATCGGCTCGTTTGGGTTTCGACTCTGGTAATGGTCAAAATAGCAGTGTGAACCAGGACTCATTACCACAGCGTGCCCTTGTTTTACGGCAGCAATTCCGCCTTCAGTTTCACGCCACGACATCACTGAAGCATTTGGTGAAAGTCCACCCTCCAAAATTTCATCCCAACCGATTAATTTTCGACCTTTTGATGTTAAATAGGCGTCAATTTGTTTGATAAAATAACTTTGTAGTTCGTGCTCGTCTTTGAGGTGATTATCAGCGATTATTTTCTGACAATTCGGACATTTTTTCCAGCGTTCTTTTGGCGCTTCGTCGCCACCAATGTGTATATATTGCGAAGGAAAAAGTTCCAAAACTTCATCCAAAATGGCTTTGTTAAAATCGATGCTTTCTTGTTTGGCGCAATAAATATCGTCGAAAACTCCCCACAAGCCAGGAATATTTTGTTGTTTTCCAGTGCATGAAAATTCAGGATATGCTGCCAAAGCTGCTCGAGCATGACCAGGCATTTCAATTTCTGGGACAATGGTCACAAAGTGATCTTGCGCATATTTTACCACTTCTTTGATTTGTTCTTGGGTATAAAAACCACCATATCTTTCAACGGTGTACGTTCTTGGAGTTGTGGTGTAATGTTTGTTGACAGTTGAGTCTCTCCAAGCTCCAATTTCAGTTAACTTCGGAAACTTTTTGATTTCAATTCTCCAACCTTGGTCATCCGTTAAATGCCAATGAAAAGTATTGAATTTGTAAAACGCCATTAAATCGATGTAGCGTTTGACTTCTTCAACTGTAAAAAAATGGCGACTCACATCTAAATGTAAACCTCGCCATTCAAACTTTGGAGAATCTGTAATTTCGCAATTTTTAATGTAATTTTTGCCATCTTTCTGATAAATTAATTGAAAAAGTGAATTTATGGCGTAGAAACAGGAAGCATTGTTGGAGTAAGAGATTGAGATTAAATTTGAGCTAACCTTGATTTGGTAATAATCTTTCACTTGATTATCCGCTGTTTTTTTAAAGACTAAAGCAGGAATTTCATTTTCAAGTAATATTATATCTGTAGTTAAATGTTCGTGTAATTTGGATTTGAAATAACTTTTCAAATTTTCAGGTAAATTGCTTTTATACAATATTGGAAAGTCAATTCCGAATTCAAAAACCCCCTTCGTTTCTTTGTAATTTGTTGGACTAGGAATTATGGGACATTGGGAGAAAATATTTCCGCTTAGAAGAGAAAATAAAAGAAAACAGGTAAATCGTTTTAGTAACATAATCCAAAAGTATAAATTTAATCAATTCGAATTTCTAAAAAGTTTATTTTTTCTAAAAAATCCAATTCTAAAAAATCCTCAATCTCAATCAAATCATATTTTTTAAAGGCCATTTTTTCAATTGAACAATTATCTAAAAGAAGTAAGAAATGAAATTTATTTTGTTTTTGAATTACAATGTTAGATAATGACTTCAAATCCACTTCAACATTTAAATTTGGTTCAAAAATCACATTAAAATCTCTCACTTTACCGATGCTTTTTGTTTTCCAAGAACCATCAAAATAATGCGTTTCGAAAGTGTTTAGCTTTTTTGAATACTGATTAACTTTGTTGTTGTCATCGACGGTTTCATGAATGATTTGTAAATTTCCTTCTAGAATTGTCAAAGCACGATTGAATCCCTTTAAATCAGAAAAATCAGATTCTTCCGTTTCAACAGTCGCGGTACTGATCCGAAAATCAAAATTGCGTTCTAAATAGTTAGTGTTTTTTGGAAAAATGTATAATTCAGTAGTTGTTCCACCTGACCAAGTAGAGGTTTTTTGAGATTCAAAAGCATGTAAAATAAACATCAATAAACGTTTACTTCTCTTTCTAATTCAACTCCAAATTTGGCAAAAACATCATTTTTAATGTCTGTTGAAAGATCCCAAATTTGTTTTCCTGTTGAGCCTCCGTAATTAACCAAGACTAAAGCTTGATTTTTATGTACACCATAAGTTCCAAGTGTTTTTCCTTTCCATCCGGCTTGTTCGATTAGCCAACCAGCGGGAATTTTTACTGTTCCAACTTGAGCAGGGTAGGATGGAGCTGTTTCGTAATTTGCCTTGATTTTGAAATATATTTCTTCATCTACCACAGGGTTTTTGAAAAAACTTCCAGCATTTCCGATTTGTTTTGGATCTGGTAATTTACTTTGACGAATTGCAATTACTGCATCGCTTACATCTTTGATACTCGCTTTTTCAATTCCGCGTGCTTTTAATTCGCTTTCAATTGCTCCATAGGAAGTATTGATATTTGGATTGGTAGAAAGCTTAAAGACAACACTTGTAATAATGTATTGACCTTTTAAATCTCTTTTGAAAACACTTTCTCTGTAGCCAAACTGACAAGCTTCGTTAGTGAAATTTTTGATGCTTTTAGTTTCGATATGAAAAGCTTCTACACTTTCAATCACGTCTTTGACTTCAACTCCATAAGCACCAATGTTTTGCATCGGACTTGCACCAACATTTCCCGGAATTAAGGATAAATTTTCCACTCCAGCGAAACCATTTGAAACACAATATAAAACAAACTCATGCCAAACTTCTCCAGCACCAACTTTAATGGTAACTGATTGTTCGTCTTGAGATAAGATTTCCATGCCCTTGATTTCATTTTTCAAAACAAAAGCATTAACATCTTGCGTTAATAAAACATTGCTTCCTCCACCAAGAATAAATAATTCTTCATTTTCTAAACGTTTTTCTAAAATAGAATTTAATTCAGAAAGGTCCTTGAATGAGGCGAATTTTTTGGCTAGAACATCTATTCCAAAAGTATTGTATGGTTTTAAGCTAATGTTTGTAGAAATCATTTGGCAAAGTTATTCATTTCTATCAATTGTAAATACGGGTCTAAATAAATTTCGTAATCAAATTTTACCAATTCATTGTTCTCATTCTTTTTTGTAAAGTTATATTCCACAAAATAATGTACCAATTCGTTATTTTCGTTAAAAGATTCTTCCATTTTACCAAAGCGCTCATTAGCGTATGATCGAACATTTCCTTGAGCATATTGACGGACAAATTCTTGTATCAAAACTTGTTTGTCTAAGGAATTATTTTTTTTAGCAACTTTCATTACGGAAAACATAAAATCTAAAAATTCATCTTTCTCTAGTTCAGGCAATTGATCCAATTTTGTTTGATATAAGTTGTAAAATTCTAATTCATCAGCTTCGGCCAAGTAATAAGGTGCAAAAAAAGATTTTTTAAAAACGAAACTTGCGAAAAAAGTGGCGTATTTTTGTTGAATACGAGCTGATCGCTTGATACTCATCGTTTCAACTGTATTTTTTTGATCTACATAAATTTCGCTAAAAAAAACATCTAGGTTTTTTATCGAATCTTCAGTGTTTTTTATTCCAAAAACATGATGTTCCAGAAAGTAACTTTTTGAAGTGTCATTTGCTACAATTAGTTGTTGAATTTTAATTTGATTCTCTAATTCCGCATCCTTTTGGTTCTTCTGTTCCAAATTGTACTTAATTTCATACAAAGAATCTAATTTGAAAAAAGGTTCAGGTTTAATTAAATCCGTTTCATCAAATGCAATTGGGGAATAGGACATGTTTTGCTTTTCAAAATCAGCCTTCAATTGATCTTTAATCACTTGTTTTCTAGTCGCAGCAAGTTCAGCAGGTGTTTTCACGGGAACGTATGTCAAGTCGCTACAGGAACTTACGATAAGAAATCCTAAAAAAAAAGATACGTATGACTTCCGAAACAAAAGCATAAATTAATTGATGTTACCTATGGTTTCTTCCAAATCACTTATGTACACATCAACAATTTGTTTCAAAATATTCTGATTTGCTTTTTTACCTTTCACAATCATTTTTGCACCATTATTGTCTGCTGTTAAAAGGATGTTTTGTAGCGCGTAAACGAATTTCCCACCTTCATCTAAATCAAAAGATTTCATGTCTAATCCATCAAAATTCACAAAGGCTGTAGCACCTTTTTTACCAAAGGAATTTGCAAATCCTGGGATCAATAATTTAGCTGCACTTGTATTCCCGGATGAAACATTGATTTCTTTTGCATTGGCCTGAACTTTCATTCCAAAAACGCCATCACTTGGAAAAAATCCCAAAACCATATCTTTCACTTCGTTTCCTTTTTTACCTAGTCCAATATGAATATTAGTTTCTGGCACAAAACTTCCATCCGCTGTAGGATTTCCTGTCATTACGAAACCTAGTTTGCCACTTAATAAATTTGTAAATGGTTTATCTCCTAATACAGAGGCAGCCATTTGTAAAGAGAAATCTCCATCAATTAAATCTTGTTTATAATTAGGTGCAAAATCTTCTAAAAAAGTCTCCATTTTGTTCATGTCAAGATTCATGGCTAATCCAACTCTAGCATTTCCTTTACCTAATTTTGCTAAAATACTTGCAGAAGGATCTTCTTTCATGAACATACGATTCATTAATTCATTAGAGAATAAATTTTTCATTTCCATAACAGCTTGACCTTTTTCAAATGAAACTGTCGCTTGTAGGTAAGAATCTTTTACCAAGGCTTCGAATTCTTGTTTTTTCTGCGCATTTAATTTATTGAGACTTGTATTGGAACTTGCATATAAATTTTCAAAACTCGCTCCCATCAAAATATCGCCTTTTTCTGCTAAAATTTGGTCAACTTTTCCTTCAGAAACATCTTGTTCAGCTTTTTTGAAAGCCTCAGCTAAAGCAGCTTTTCCGTCATATTTACCAGATTTAGTAATAACAATCGCTAAATTTTCCTTTATTCCGATTGTAACTTCGTTTTCTTGAACAAATTCTAAATCGCCAGAAACTTGCACAGGAAGGCCCAAAGAACTTACTTTACTTGCTAAGGAATCAGCATTTCGCACTTTAACAAAAGCTAAAAGTTGAGCAGGGTTTCCATTTTGGTCAAAAGGTCCTTCCATCGCAAAACAAACACCGTCGTTTAGTTCTAAAGCTGATTCGTATTGTTTCATTTCACTTTTTAGCAAAACGGATAATTTTGGAATGCTTTTGTATTCTGCTTTTTCTAAAATTTGTTTGGCATCAACTTTACCGAATAAAACAACATTTTTATTATCTTTCATGTAAGCAGAAAGAAATTCTGAGGCCGTTCTATCTTCTAAATCCCCTGAACAAGATGTGATCAATAAGGCAAATGTAATTGCTGCAAGAAATGCTATTTTTTTCATGTGTGGTTTTGTTTATTCAAAAATAAAAAATAATTCTAATTAATTAGTGTTTGTACGAAATATTATGCCAAAAAGATTTAAAGAGGTAAAAATCATTCACTTTTTCTATCTATAAATTCACTAAGTGATTTATTGTTGTTAATCAGTAAATAGGCTATTATGCATTTCACAGTTTCCAAAATTATCCACACAGAAGTGGGGCTTTCTCTAAAGATACTTTTTTGTTGAAAAAAATTAAAAGATTGGGAAATCAATTTTGGGAAACTATCAATAAACAACATCGCACCAATAATAATGATGGCTACTCGCACTATAGATGTTTTATCTGCAGTAAAATCTATTTTTTCTGAATCAAAATCCTGATCTAATTTTAGCTTTTTAATTAACCATTGAGGTTTAAATAAAAATAGTCTTAGCAAGATAAAAAACACAACAATTATGATTACAAATAAGAGCAAGCTAAGGTAAGTTGTAAAATAATCTTCGTTGAAGCTAAAAAACGATAGGATTACAGAAGAAATTAATTGTTCAATTACTAAAAATGAATCTAAAACAAACCAAATTCCTATTATTTTTAATACAATGAGCCAAAAAGATTTTACAGACATAATTTGTAGTTTTTAAAGATTTTCAAATCCATCAAAATATTCTGAAACAGTCCAAGCTTCTGCTTTTTCCTTGAACCAAGGTTTGATGGTGGGCCAAACTTGTCCAAATAATTCAGAGTCTCTATAGGTATTTAAAGCTTTTTCGTCTTTCCACTTGCTATATGTAAAAACGATTTCAGGTTGATTTTTGTCTTGTAATAATTTCATCCCAAAACAATCTTCTTGTTTGGCTACCTTCCATTTAATACCTTCGAAGAATGTCAAAAAATCTTGAATTTTATCTTCTTGAAAGTGTAATTTTACAATGCGAGTAATCATGCTTTAACTTGAATTAAAATAGAGATTCGAGCGTTTCCTTTGATCCTCTTGGAGAAAACTCAATACGAATTGAATCTCCTACACCCAAACCAAATAAGGCGTTTGCTCCTCCATGTTGTGAAGTTGTTCCTCGGTTTATGGCAATTTCCAATAATTCGTTGGAATTGAAAAGCGCTAATTTTTCTCCGTTCGGAACTTCTGAATACGTTTTTGAAATTTCATCAATAAAATATTCTTTTCTTCTGAAGAAAATTGTGAATGGAATATCTTTTCCGTAACGTTCAAATAATGCCTTATCAATATTTGTAATTAAATTTCCATAATGGTCAATATGAGTCACATTCCCAATAATCAAATTGTTCTCAATAATTGGATTTTGTGTTACTTTTCTATTGAAACGTTCTTCCTTGGAAGCAAAAGTGTTAATGTCTATTTTTTGTGCAATCTTGCAAACAATCGGGACTAAAATGTTTTTCAATGGAAACAAAAATGCATTGGGATTGGATAAAACATCGTCCACGTACCAAAATTCTTCAAATTGATTTTCCCCAACTAATAAACTAAAAATTCCATTATCATTCGAAACAAAATAATGACCTTTGTATAATAAAACTGCTGGTAAACTGGAATGTTCTTTTGCACCAAAGTTGATAATTGGCTCACAATCAACGCCAATCAAATGGATTGTAC
>JBKCGI010000030.1:0-7343 GCA_046303515.1 Flavobacteriia bacterium
AAAATTTACGATCAACTGGATTCTGTTTATTCAGATATAGTTGAAATTAAAGACGATTTGATGATGGAGTTGTATCGCTCAGAATACAAATGGGTTGATGTGCGAACAAAATTATGGGCAAAAGAACAAGAAATGAAAACCGGAATAGATAAAGAGATTTGGGTTGGAGCAAATTATTTCACGCAATCTATTTATTACAAAGAATTATATGCTCCCATGTTCAAAAAAAATGATTCTATTTTCGTTTTTGACTACTACAAAGACAAGCTTTTCACATTCAATTTAAAAGGTGAAAAGGTTGATTCTGTTGCCATTTTTCATCATTATGAACCAAAAAAAACAGGTTGGAGACGAAATTTAATTCAAGATAAAGAAACTGGAAAAATTTATGCTTTTTTTGAAAAAGATGGCTTTTGTTCCTTAAGATTAATCAATACAAAAACAGGTTTGTATGATTCGAATATTGTTTTTGAACACAAGTACATCGATAAAATTGCAGTTTCTGATGGAATGGCCTACTACATTTATAGACCTTTTGAATCGGCACAAAAGAAATTTCTTTATGAAACAAAACTTCCCTAAAAATGAATATTAAATACTGATTGACAATACTTTAAATTATTTAATCAAAAGTTTTACTTGAATCTGAAATCATTTCGTTTAAATCTTCTAATTCCTTTTCTGTCAAATCACGCCATTTTCCAACAGGTAAGTCTAATTCAATGTTCATAATTCGGACACGTTTTAATTTGGTTACTTCGAAGGTTAAGTATTCACACATGCGTCGAATTTGACGATTTAGTCCTTGAGTTAAAATGATTCGAAAAGTATAGTTGCTTAATTGTTCTACTTCGCAGGCTCTAGTAACAGTATCTAAAATTGGCACACCTTCACTCATTCTAGTGATAAAGTGATGATTTATTGGTTTATCTACAGTAACTAAATATTCTTTTTCGTGATTGTTTCTTGCTCGCAAGATCTTGTTTACAATATCACCATCACTTGTCAATAAAATCAATCCCTCACTGGGTTTATCTAGTCTGCCAATGGGGAAAATTCTCTTTGGGTGATTGATGAAATCTATGATATTGTCTTTTTCACGACGATTATCTGTTGTGCAAACAATTACAACTGGTTTATTAAAGTCGATGTAAGTATGTTTCTCTTTGGGTTCTGTGATTAAAATTCCATTCACACGAACTTCGTCACCTGGCTGTACTTTTGTCCCCATCTCAGGTACTTTTCCATTTATTGTCACACGATTTTGAGCAATTAAATCGTCGGCTTTACGTCGAGAACAAAAGCCAATTTCACTTAAATATTTATTGATTCGAATTTCTTTTTTCTCTTCCATAATTTAATCTTTTCCTACGTTTTTTCCGGCAATAAATGCTGTTGTCCAAGCACCTTGAAAGTTAAAGCCGCCTGTAATACCATCAATATCCATTATTTCGCCAGCAAAATACAATCCTTTTATTTTTTTTGCTTCCATTGTATTGTAGTCAATTTCTGATAAATCGACACCCCCAGCGGTTACGAATTCTTCCTTAAAAGTTGTCTTTCCAGAAACAGGGTAGCAGTCATTTATTAAATTATTGACGAGCTTATTTGTTCCCTTTTTTCCAATCGCTTTCCAGCGTGTTTCTTCATGGATTTCAGATTTTGATATTATATAACTCCACAATCTTTTTGTTAAGCCAAATGGATTGTATGTTGAGATTTGTTTGTCAGGATTTTCTTTTGCAAATTTATCCAATTCTGCCAAAACTTCAAAGTCTTTCTTTTTGTCGAGCCAATTTACTAAAGCGTTAAATTGATAATTTTTTTCTGCTAAAATGCGCGCTCCCCAAGCTGAAAGCTTTAGAATTGCTGGCCCACTCATTCCCCAATGTGTTATCAAAATTGGGCCTTCAGCAATTAGCTTTGTACTTTCAATTTTAACACTTGCTTTTTCAACAACGATCCCCATCAATTCGCAAACAGGGTTTTTAGGCATGTTAAAAGTAAATAAAGAGGGTAGAGGTTCAACAATTTTTAGGCCTAAATCGGATAGCCATTGTAAATTACTCATTTTAGGTTGACCACCTGTAGTTACAATGAGTTTATCAACTATAAATGTGTTGCTTTTAGTTGATAATTCAAAATTTAAATTATTGATAATGTTAATTTTATCTATCTGTGTATGAAGTAATACTTTAACTTTTAGCTTTCTCGCTTCATTTTCAAAACAGTCGATAATTGTCTGTGATGAATTTGATTTCGGAAAGATGCAATTATCGGAAAGTGTATCTAGTAAAACACCTCGTTCTTTGAACCATTCTATTGTTGAAGTAGTATTAAATTGCTCAAATGCTTTTCTCAAAAAACTTTCTCCACGAGGATAAAATTTCGCTAATTCTTTATTGTCAAAACAAGCATGAGTTACATTACAACGTCCGCCACCAGAAACTTTCACTTTTGCGAGCACTTTGTTTGATTTTTCAAAAATAGTAACTTCAGCTTCGGGAAAATGCTTTTTAGCCGATAAGGCAGAAAAATAACCTGCTGCGCCGCCGCCAATGATTCCGATATGTTTGATTGCTGTGCTGATGATTGATAAGCTTATTGGTTAATTTAGTTGATTGAGCGGAGTCGAAAGCAACTATCAGTCTTTTCTAAACGAGTGCACGTCGTTGTGATTCTCTTCAATGTTGTTTTTGACAGTTCGAATCATTTGTGCTAACAAAAAAATGTCTTGCGTAGCGTTATTCTTTAGCCAAGCCCAAGAGTCTTGTTCATCTTCAACTGCCATAGCAATGTGATATAAGATTTCAAAATCATTCGCTATTAACCATTTTTGAGCTTTTTCGTCACCTTCAGCCGCATGAATCATTGCCATCAAATGTGGATATCCGTTTTGCATCAACCAATTACGCGCTTCTTGCTTTAAATAAATGGCAGCATTTGCAAAAACTAATTCTTCGAAACCGTTGTCTTTCAACCAGTTTGCCAAATCTTGATTTCCTTCTAAAGCCTTAGCCCAGGCCAAAATAACTTTTGGATGGTAATCAAGTGATTTTATTGCTACTTTTTGTACAGGAACAGCAATTTGCTTTTTCTCCTTTTTTTTGAAAATTGAAAACATAATTAACTGAAAAATAAATAAGAAACTAAAACTGCTACTGTTCCACCAATTACATCACATAAAATCCCAGCACCAGCTGCATAGCGTGTTTGAGTAACCTTAACCGAACCAAAGTAAACGGCCAAAACGTAGAAAGTAGTTTCTGTACTTCCTTGAAAAGTGGCGGATAAATTACTTACAAATGAATCTGGTCCAAAAAGCGTCATGTTTTCAACCATCAAAGCTCTTGCACCACTTCCAGAGAAAGGTTTCATGAAAATCACAGGCAAGGCGTCTATGAATTCTAATGATTTTAAGCCAATAAATTGCAATGAAACCTTAATTCCCTCCATGATGTCCGTAAACGCACCTGAAGATCTAAAAAGTGCCACAGCAGCTAACATTGCCACTAAATATGGAATAATATTGATAGAAACTTGAAAACCTTCTTTTGCTCCTTCAATAAATGAATCAAACAATTGTATTTTAGAGCGAATTGCCAAAATAAAAAAGAAGGCGATGAAGCTAAACATGATTGAATTGCTCACTATTGAGGAGATTGTTTTGATTTGATCAGGATGAGTTTGTAAATACCAAATAAAACCTAAAATTGCCAATGTTAATGTTCCTACATAACCCAACATAACTTTATTGAATAAGTTGATTTTCTGACGAATAGAAACATAAATTAGTCCACCTAAAGTAGCAAAGTAGGTTGTAATTAATATTGGTAAAAAAACTGAGGTTGGATCAGATGAATTATTTGCTGCTCGCGTTGCTAAAATTGAAACAGGAATGATGGTCAAACCAGAGGCATTTAACACTAGAAACATAATTTGCGCATTAGTAGCGACCTTTGGATTTGGATTTAATTCTTGCAATTCCTTCATCGCTTTTAAGCCTGCAGGAGTCGCTGCATTGTCTAATCCCAGCATATTTGCTGAGAAATTCATCATAATTGAGCCAACTGCTGGATGATCTTTTGGTACTTCTGGGAAAAGTCTTGAAAATAAAGGTGAAATTGCTTTTGACATAATTCGAATAGCACCACCATCTTCTCCAATTTTCATGAAACCCATCCAAAGTGCAATGGTTCCGGTCATAAACAGGGCCAATTCAAAACCCGTTTTTGCAGCATCAAATAAAGCATCCATCATAGTTTGAAGGATATTGACGTCTTGCCAAAATATCAATTTTGAAAAACCCATAATCATGGCAATGATAAACATTCCCATCCAAACGCGATTTAATACCATTCTGCTAATTTCGTTAATTTACGGTGAAGTTTCATTTTTTATCGAAACAAATATTAACAAAGTTTTCAATAATCAAAAAACCGTGATTTCCAGAAACTTCTGGATGAAATTGTACCCCGTAAAATGGTTTTGTTTTATGTTGCATGGCTTCGTTTACACAGGCATCGGAACCTGCTAATAAAATAAAATCATGCGGAACAGAAATACATTCACAATGGTCCTCCATCATCTCAAATTCTTGAGGTAATTTATTGAATAAAGGACTTTCCTCGTATTGTTCAATAGTTTGCCAATCTCTATCTTCTTTTTGACGCGCAGCAAAACCGCCGTGGATCATCCCTAGCATTTGATGTCCAAAGCAAATTCCGAAAATTGGTTTCTCATAGGTTTTTACCCAAGAAAAACAGTTCAAATAGGGGAGAGTATCAACTTCTGTAATTAATATTGGTGCTCCAGAAATTATAATACCATCAAATTTAGAAAGGTCTGTATTTGGTAAATCAAACATTGGAATAGTAACAAAGTCGCAGTGAGCATCAACAGCTTCTTCGATATATTTTACCTTTTGACTTCCACAATCAACTATTCCAATCATAAGTCTAAATTTCCGATTCCCTGACGAATAATTTTTGCGTCACCTTCAGTACAATCCACCACAGTTGAAGCTTCAAGATTACCAAAACCGCCATCAATAACTATTGCAACATCTTTTTCGAAACGCTGATACATTTCGTAAGGATCAATAAAATAATCTAAAATTTCATCTTCGTCGTTGTGAATCGATGTTGTAGCCAAAGGATTTCCCAATTCCTCAGTTATTGCTTGTAATATTTTGTTATTTGGAATTCTGATACCTATTTCTTTTCTATTGGAATCAAAGATTTTTTGAACTTCGTTTGTCGCATTTAAAATAAAGGTAAATGGTCCAGGAAGATTGTGTTTTAGTAGTTTAAAAGTAGGCCTATCAATTGGTTTAGTATAATTCGAAATATCACTTAAACCGGAACAAATTATTGAAAACCGTGCTTTATTTAATTTTACATCTTTGAATTTAGCTAAATCTTGTAGCGCCTTTTTGTTGTATAAATCGCAACCTACATTATAAACTGAATCTGTTGGGAAAATAACAATATTTCCTTTTTTTAAGGAATGAACAACTTGGTCAATTGCTCTTTGATCAACGTTATCAGGATTTATTTCGATTAACATGGGACTAATATCCTTCGTAGGTCTTGTAAATATTAGCTTTTTTATCTTTTCCTTGTGTAACAAGCGTATGCTTTGTTAATTTAGTAATCAATAATTCTTCGATTCTTGTGGTATCATCAAAATTATGGTGTAAGATTAATTTTTTGTCATCAATCATTTCCCATTGCCCTTTGCTTCTTTCAGAAATACGATTAAATCCTTTTTGATTGAATTTTGGATCAACAAAGGTATCATAGATAACAAAATAACCTCCATCCATAATGGAAAGAATTACCTCTGTTGGCTGATGTTTTAGATCAATTTCATTATTTTGATTTTCCTTTTTTTGATGAATGTTTAATTTCCATTTACCAACTATAGGGTTTTCATTTTCTTCTTCAATTTCTACATTTTCAGTAGGTTTAGTAGTTTCTGAGCATGAAAAAAGTAGTAGATTTAAACTTAGTAAAAGGAAAAAATATTTCATTTTTATTTATTTATTTAATTACAAAAGTAAATCATTTTTTCCAAAATTCACAACTTATTGCTTTATGGTCTGAAAAAATACTTTTTTGGATGGTAAAATTACTCGTAAGTATATTATTAGAATGGAAAATATAATCTATTCTTCCTGCAGGTACTTTTCCAGCATAAGTTACACCCAATCCATTTGAGGAAAAGCGAAAGGCATCGGTATATTTACTATAAAATTGATTGTAGACATAAGACATTGGAGTGTCGTTAAAATCTCCACAAATTATAACTTCATAGGGAGATTGCTCCATGTGTTCAATTACCTTCTGTGCCTGATGAGCTCTTTTTTGGTAAGCAATATGCAATTTTTTAAGCATCGTATAAATTCCAGATTCTATATCTCCTGTATATTCTTTTTGACCAAATAAGGCGTATTCATCTTCTTGAAATCTAATAGATTGAAAATGAGTATTGTAAATTCGAAATGTATCTTGACCTTTAACAATATCGGCAAAAATGCAAAAATTATTTGAATTTGAAATTGATTCATCAAAATCTATATGACCTCTAGTAAGCATTGGGTATTTTGAATACATTGCCACGCCAAAGTAGTTCTTATAACGCTTATTAAAACTCATTCTATCGTGAAAGTGTTTTGCTTTTAAAATTGAATGGAGTGTGTCTTTAGTTGGAAATTTACTTTTTTCATCTTGAGAATAAAACTCTTGAAAGCAAATTATATCTGCCTCTTCTCTTGATAAATATGCGAAAATACTATCTCTATTTGAATAATCTTGATTAAAACCTACATTGTAAACATCAAAGTTTTTTACATTATAACTCAATAATTTAAGTGATTTTTCTGATTTCTCCTCAGAAGCTCCAAATGAAGGACTGTACATTCTAAAATGCAACCTACCACCAATCAAAATAAAAAATAAAACGACAAAAAACCATCTAGAACGAGCAATTGCCCATATGATTAAAAGTAAAAAAGTACATAAGATGATTATAGGGTAAGCTAAACCAAAAAAAGGAATTAGCCAAAATGTATTGGGATGTACATAAGGAGAAAGATAAGACATCAATAATGCTATCAAACAAAGAATTGTAAGAAATTTAAAGATAACTGAAATTCGAAATATTTTTTTCAGTTTTTCAACCATTATTACTTTGTTTAAATAAAAATTCTTTTTCAGCTTTTGTTAATGACTCATAACCCGATTTTGAAATTTTGTCCAAAATTACATCGATTTTTTCTTGCCTTTTCTTTTTATCTAGGTTAAATTCCTCATCTTTCATTCTTCTAACGTCTTTTTTAG
>JBKCGI010000031.1:0-5663 GCA_046303515.1 Flavobacteriia bacterium
AAATACAATTTTGATGAGGTCTTGCAGTTTTTACAAAAAAGGGTAAATTTATTAGATGGAGTAGTTCTAAGTGGAGGGGAATGTACCCTTCACAAAGAACTTATTCCATTTGTTAAAGAAATTAAAAAACTTGGTTTCAAAATTAAAATTGACACAAACGGAACATATCCTTCAAAAATAAAAGAGCTCGTTGAAAATAAACTGGTGGACTTTATATCACTTGATTTTAAAGCAGATGAAAATAAATTTTTTGAAATTACCAAATCAAAACGCTATTCAAAATTTTCAGAAACCTACACTTATTTAATTGCAAACAATCTACCTTTTGAAGTGAGAACTACTTATCATCAAGAACTTTTCACCATAAATGAAATAAAAAAAATGATAAGCTTCCTTGAAGAGAGCGGATATAAAAAGCCATTCTATATTCAAAATTTTTACAATGACAGTAAAACTATTGGGAATTTATTGAATAGTGTAAAATTAAAAACCGAACAACTAGGACCTACAACAATTCCGATTGTAATCCGAAATTAAAGTATGGAAAAGATTCGCGTATCAAAGAAATTTAGTTTTGAACTGGCTCATGCACTTCATAATTATGATGGTGATTGTAAAAATATTCATGGTCACAGTTACAAACTTATCATCACACTTATTGGTCCAATTTTAAATGAAAATGAAAATCCAAAAAATGGTATGGTCGTTGATTTTAAATTTATAAAAAACATCGTACAGGACCAGATAATAAAAAAATACGACCATGCCTTAATTTTATCGCATAAATCATCAGTCGAACTAATTGACATGATGAAAAAAATAAATGAAAAAACAATTATTTCTGATTTTCAACCAAGTTGTGAAAATATCTTAATCGCTATCAAAAATCAATTATTAGAATTTCTGCCTAGAAATCTAAGCTTATTTTCAGTAAGACTTTATGAAACAAGTGATTCATATGCCGAATGGAATGCAAGCGACTAAATTGATTTTAATTTAGTTTGTTTTGAACAACATAATTTAAATCTTCAATCAAAATTTTAATCGGTATCAATCTACTTTGAGAAATCTCAACCATAGTTGCATCAAAATGCTCATCAACATTTACTCCAAAATTTTCAAATATTTCTCTTAAATCTTGATCAATATCCAATACCTGTTTTATGCTATTTTCAGGGATAATTTCCATATTTATTTTTTTTGTTTAAAATTTTCTTTCTACGAAAATATACCAAGCAAACAATATATTATATGATTTAAATCATAAAAAATAAAATGCAAAAACAGAAGCATTCATTAAAACCACAAGAAAATGGAAAAAGAAAAAATTCATCAAATTGATATCGAAAAAATAATTCAAGCGAAAAATCCTAAATTGTTAAAAATATTACCAAGATTTGCAATAAATTATATCAAAAAAATAATTCATCAAGATGATTTAAATAATTTAATAGACCAAACCAAAGACGTTTATTTACATGATTTTGTAGATGAAATCGTTAAGTATTACGATCTAAAAATCAATTGTAAAGGTACTGAAAATATTCCTATATCTGAACCTTGTATCATTGTTTGTAATCATCCCTTGGGTGGTTTAGATGGTATTGCTGTTATGAAAAAAGTTGCTGAAACAAGAAAAGATATTAAAGCATTAGTTAATGATTTACTTCTGAATTTGGTAAACATGAAAGAATTGTTAGTTCCGATTAACAAAATTGGAAAAAACAACTTTGAAAATAGCAGAAGAATTGATGAAGTTTTTGCATCAAAGGAGTGTATAATCATTTTTCCTGCAGGCATGGTTTCAAGAAAACAAAAAGGAATTATTGAAGATTTAGAGTGGAAAAAAAGTTTTATTACTAAAGCTATTAAGTATAAAACGACAATTATCCCTTTGCATATTGACGCCAAAAACAGCAAATTCTTTTACAATCTAGCATCTTTTAGAAAAAAGGTAGGAATAAAGGCAAATTTAGAAATGTTTTTTTTAGTGAATGAAGTCTATAAACAAAAGAGTGCTAATGTTAATTTGACCTTCGGAAAAGCTATATCTCATAATGTTTTTACTAAAGATAAAAACCACCAACAATGGGCAAACGAAGTTAAAAAATATGTTTATTCACTTAAAAAAATGCCAACAAATAATTTTTATTGATTTAATTAATTTTTAAAAATGTCAAACCATTTTTGTAATTATAGCACAACTGCTTTAAATCCGTTGAATCAAGCATTTCATTCAAAGAGTTTTTAATAAATTTAAATTGACTATGCAATGGACAGGGTGCTACCTCTGAACATTCCTTCATCCCTAATGCACAATTAGTGTAAATCCCTTCGCCATCAACTGCGAAAACGATATCTTTCAATTTAATTTCAGTCATTTTTTTTTCTTCAATTTTAAAGCCACCTGTTGGACCTTTTACTGAAGTAATTATATTATTCTTTGATAATTTTTGCAAAATTTTAGCTGTAAAAGCCTCAGGCGAATCTATAGCTTTCGAAATGTCTTTTAGATTTGAATTTTTAGATTCTAATGAATTAGTTGCAATTAAAATGCAAGATCTTATTGCGTATTCACAAGCTTTTGAAAACATAAATGGGATATTTTATCTGACAAAGATAATTTAAATAACACTAATAACCTAAAAGCTTAAGGGATATTTACTTGAATTGAAATAGAATATAGTCCACCTACATTTGATCCACCTAAAATCGTATAATATTGAATGTTTAATAGATTAGTTGCAGCAATTTTCAACCTTATTTGTTTTTTTTCGAAATAATAATTTAGCTGGCAATCAACATTATAAAATGAAGGAACTTCGCCACTAACTAAAAAAGAAATGTATTCGTACTTAGTTTGATGCTTGAAAGTAATACTTGCACTCATTTTTTTCCAAATATATTCTGCAATTAACGTCCCATTTAAGCTAAGCAAAGGTGTATTAAAACCTTCTTCTAAACCATCTTTGTTTTGTACTTTATCTAATTTAGACAATGTTACATTTCCCTGAAAAGTGTACTTTCGCAAAAAATGAAATCTCAGGCCTAAGCTTGACCCGTAATTAAATGTTCTACTTTGAGAATTTGTCCAAAGTCGATATCTATCTTGAGAAGATTTGGTATAGAGATAAAAAGGTATAGAATCAATGTCTGCTGTTTTAGGTACACTTGCTTCTACTTGAGCTATAAAATTATCAAAAATATTATAATAAAAATCTAAATCAACAAATAGTCTTTTTTTGATGGCTAAAGTTCTAAATCCAAGTTCAAAAGATGTCACAAATTCTGGTTCTAAATATGAATAAGGATTCTTTTTAAGTAGTGATTTGTTTTTTTCGATAGCTTGATTTTTAGATAAATTATTTGTATTAATATCTCTATTAACCTGTGATTGAAATTCGTCTATTGAGGATTTTGTAAACGAATTTTCAAAAACTCCATTTGACATTACTTTCAAACCACCAACTCGCTTAACTCCTCCACTATTTACATTTGAAAAACCTTCAAATATGCTCGGAAAGCGATAACCATTCTGAAATGACAACCTAAATATAGCATTTTCATTTGCTGAATATACAGCTGTAATTCTTGGGTTTATTTTCCATGAAAAAAAATCAGATTTATCAGCACGCAATGTTCCACTAATTTTAATTTTTTGCTTAAAGAACATTTTACTAACTTGGATGAAAAAACCTAATTTTGAGTAAACTAATCTATTTAATGAATCAAGGGGATTAATGAAATAATTCCCATCTGGTACAATAATATAACTTCGAAAATCAACTCCACTTAGTAGTTCCAATTCATTTTTTTTGAATTTTTCAGAAAATAATTTATCCCATTTTATTAAACCTTCAGAATGAAACAAACTGGCTTTAACTCTCAAGGCTGCTCCATAATCCCAATTATTTATTTTTATTAATTCATTCATTTTTTGATTGTAAGTATCTGTTCCTGGTTCAAATCTGCCTTGATCAGATTTTAAACGAGCTTGCTTGTGTGATTCTGAAATTGTCATTCCTGAATCGAAAGCGTTATTAAAAAATTTTGAGTAATCAGAAAACCATTGATCATCTGACTTAAAACTTCGATCCATATTTTCAGCTAAAGAACGTAAATTATATGATTTTCCTGTGTTTTCAAGTGAATAATAACTTCTAAATTGAATGATATCAGAATGATAATCTAAGGAAAATTGATGTAGCACATAATCTTCTAATTTAAATCTATTTGAACGTTGATATATTGTATTAATGAGTGCATTTTTGTAAACAAAAGAAAATTCCTGATTTTTTTTAGGTCTAAAATAAAAACCAAAATCAGACTTGTAATTTTTAATGCCGTAGTCAGCAATATCAACTTCTCGATAGCCAGTTCGAGCTACGGCATATTGCTTACCATTAAGACTAAGTGTTTTCCTGTTAGATGATTCATTTCCATATCCGTTTACCTCATCAAAAGCCGGATTTTCATTTCCAGTTAAACCAGTTGATTCATTTAAAGTAGAAGCTAAATCATTTTGATTGTCAGCATACCAATCATTTGCATGCGTATAAGATAGATTTATTTTAATTGCAAATCTTGTTTTAAAAACTTTTGCGAATCTTAAATTCCCAGTTAAATATGGTTGCAGTGAAATATCTCCAAGATGGTTTGTTCCCGAAACTTGTTGAAAAGATAAACCTTCATATTTGAACGGACTTTTAGTAAGAATATTTACTAAACCATTTACTGCGTTTAAGCCATATAATGCAGATGCCGTGCCTTGAATTATCTCTATTTTTTCAATATCAAGCTCATTCGCACCCAATGCATTTGCAATTGGAGCCCCAATGTGAGGAGCTTGATTATCTATTCCATCAATTAATTGGGAAAACCTAACATTTGTAGTATTTGCAAAACCTCGTGAATTAATTACCTTAAATCCGAGACTAGGTGTAATGACTTGAACTCCTTTTAAACTTTCTAAAGCATCAAAGACTGAAGTAGCATGCAAAGCATCTTTATAAGTTAATTGAACAATGCTAGCTGGTGATTTTAAAATAGTCTCAGAAATTCGAGAAGCACTCACAATAATTTGATTAAAATTCTTGTATTTAGCACTATCACAAGAAGAGTTCAAAGTATCTAATTCCTTTTGTGCTAAAACCTGACTAGCACTAAGTAGGATAAAAAGATTAATTAGTGTTTTCATTATAAATTAGTTTTCTAGACAAATAAAAAATTTTAGTTAACTGCAAAACAATTAAAATTGCCATAAATTGATGAATTATTGCCAAGTTAATTGGAGCTTTAAACAACAAAGTGAAAATGCCTAATATGAATTGAAGAAAAATTAAAAAAAATAAAATGTAAGTCTGTCTTTTAAACTCAATTCTATATTTTGATTTTTTGAAATAGAAGAGCAAAATAATTGATACTAAAAGTAAAGTTATTCCAATCATTCTATGAAGAAATTGCACAAATGCAATGTTTTCTATAAAGCTAGAAAAACCATTTTCATTTATACTTCTAAAAATTGCTTGAGGAAACCACTCATCACCCATTTTAGGAAAAGTATTGTAAAATAAACCAGCCTTCAAGCCAGAAACAAATGCTCCATATGTAATTTGAATTAGAATTAAAACAGCTAAAAATATTAATTTATTTTTTACATCTTT
>JBKCGI010000032.1:0-2605 GCA_046303515.1 Flavobacteriia bacterium
GGTTTGTGACGTTGTGGTGAGGTTTGGTTTGATGCTGTGATATGCGAAATAGGTGGTTTTTCTTCGATTTGGGAACGTTTTAGGGCGTGGGTGGGGTGA
The DNA here is from genome assembly GCA_046303515.1 of Flavobacteriia bacterium. Classification (GTDB taxonomy): domain Bacteria; phylum Bacteroidota; class Bacteroidia; order Flavobacteriales_D; family Crocinitomicaceae; genus M2408. The sequence continues at coordinate 100 of JBKCGI010000032.1, forward strand.
ATGTATCACTTGAGGGGAGAAATGGCGGGAAAAGGGAGGAAATGATTAGGTTTGGTATTAACATACCGATGTTCGTAACTTGTTAATACAATTTTTGATCAGGTCTTGAATTTTGTAGTAGGTTTGTACCGCTAACATAATTTTATATCCATGAGTACAAATCACAAAGAAATTCAGAAAAAGACATACATAAAACCGGAAGGGAGATTGCGAGTAATGCTGTCGTATTCATGTATTATGTTAGCACCATACCTCTTATATCATAGTGTTATCTCGTAATCCCCTTTTGTCTTTATGGCTATCAAAAAACGGAAATATAAAAAGAAGTACAGAGGCGTTCGTTATATCGCCAAGGTGCTTCAGAAATATGGGGGTAAGAAATACAAAAAATACTCTGATGCTATTGCCAAATCTAAGTCTGTTTTATCAGAATTAGAATCAAAAGGACAAAAAGTTAAGGTTTCTACTGTTATGGGTGTAGTTAGAACACCCAGAAAGCCTAAAGAACAACCAAAACTATCTAAAATTTTTCTTGAACCACAACCTTATTTTTTCCTTGCTTCAGATTACCCAAATGAAATTTTTAAAACTTCAAATGAAATAACTTTTTTCTCTGATTTATTTAATAGTGGAGTTGACGAAATTCAAGGAGGTGAAAAGCCTTCATACAAAAAAAACTTTTCCGGGTTTGTAAATTATCTGAATAAACAAATCAAAGAAAGAGAAAAGGCATACGATTATAGGGTTATGTGTACCCCATTAGAGTATGACAAAAAAAATAAAAGATGGGTTACTAAAATCATTGCCATTGATCCTGATGGTGAAGAAACGGATTTTGATTATGAGCCATCTCCATCACTGGAAACAGGTCCAGATGTTTCACTTGAACCATCAAAAAAAGAAACTGAAAAAGCTGCGCCTACAACAAAATCAGAAAAGTTAAAAATAAAAGAATTAGAACTAAAAATTACTTTAGAAAAAAGTAGGCAACAAGCAAATGAAATGTTCTTGAAAGGTCTATATAGCAAAAAAGAATATAAAGACAGAATTGAACAAATCAATAAATTAGAAAATGAATAAGTATGTCATTCAACTCCAATCTTGAGCTTAATCCAACGGATTTTAATCAGACAATAGAGATTTTGATGAAAAATGGAAACAGAGTTTCAACTCAATTCTATGGATCACGAAAAATACTCTATGCCGATGGTATATTATGCGGATATTCTAAAGTAGAAAAACACCTGCCACTATCTGAATCATTGACTAACAAACAATTTTATATGTTTTTGGCATCTTTCAAAAAATCATTGTATAGTCAGATTGATAAAAATAACGAACTATTGGGTTTAAATATTGAGTATGATGGTATCTCTAAGTTCAAGAATCACAAAGGATGGAAAAAGGTAAAGCCCAGATCAGTTTTTTATATTGTTGACATAAATTCTGCCTACTGGCAGTTTGCATTCCGGTTAGGTTATATATCAAAAAAGTTGTATCTTACATATATGTATAAACCGGAGTACAAAGAGGTTAAAAGATATGCTATTTCTTTCCTTTCAAGAGAAAATGAGATGCAGTATTTTGACAATCGTGAAATCAATCATGTAGTCTGTGATATTTCTGTATTTCAGCAGATATATGACAACATCAGGAACGAAATATACCGAACCATTGAACTGATTGCCTCTTACGTTCCAAATTATATTGAGCAAAACATTGACAGTATTTCAGTCAGTGAAAAAGATTTGGAATTGACCAAAAGTTTATTTGAAAGCCTCAACCTTGAATTTAAGGTGCAAGAGGCAATAAAGATTGACAACTCTGAATATTCAACCAAGGGCAAAATCCGTAATTTTTAAAATAAATCAGTATAACCAAAAAAAATAAGAATCATGTCTTTTAAAACAGCTAAAATCTTAGAATCCATTTTTGAAAGTGAATGGAAAAATCCGAAGTACAACAAGTTGATGTACTACTACCAGTTAATCCTGGACAATGGTGATATCGGTTTTGTTGGAGTCATTGAAAAAGGATCTCGCAGGATAAAGAAAGGTGCAATGATTGAATATTCTATTGATGACAAAAATAAAATCAGATTGAACAGCTCAAGTAACGATCCCAAAGTCATAGCTGAAAATGCTCTTGCCAAAAGAAGTGAAAAAGTTCTTCCGAAAACACCTGCCTACCGGGGTAGAAAGCAAGATGAGTTTTTAGGATTTGCCTGGGGTTATGCCAAGGATTTAATGATTGCTGGTAAATCTTTGGAGGACATCAAGAAGCTACCTGAAATGGCCCAATACATCTATGATGAAATTGGTAAGATGTTACAACCTATCGAATCGGAACAGCCAGAAGAAAAGGAAAGTAAAGAAACCCATACGGAGAATCCGAGTTTAGGTCAAAAAGATGAATTTGTTAATGAACTGAAAAAGGTTAAATCTAAAACCAGTAATAGTAAGGGTTCTGATCAGTTAAGTGCCTGGGATAAGTTAAATGAAGATTT
>JBKCGI010000033.1:0-3403 GCA_046303515.1 Flavobacteriia bacterium
ATCGTTGCTGGATTATTGATTGTCGTTGCAGTCGCAATGATTAACAATACGATTCGACTTTCACTTTACTCTAAAAGATTCACTATCAAAACAATGCAACTTGTTGGGGCAACTTCAAAATTCATTCGTCGTCCGTTTTTAGTGCAATCTATTTTCCAAGGAATTGTTTCAGCAATCATCGGAATGGCTTTGCTCATGACTTTATTTTACACCTTAAACAACATCCTTGATACGATTGAAATTCCTTTTGAATTCATGACTTTCATTATCCTATTTTTATCCATTTTGATACTAGGAGTTGTCATCAGTTTAATTTCTACTTGGTTTGCTCTTAACAAATATTTGCGAATGAAATTAGACGACTTATATTAATTTTACTATTTTTGCTCTTCTAAAAAATATTTAACATGTTTGCATTTCAGAAAGAAAATTACAAATGGCTAATCATCGGATTGGTAATCAACGTTATAGGTTTTGTGTTGATGATTGGTGGAGGTTCTGACGATCCAACAAAATTTGACGGCAAGGAATTATTCAGTCCGGTAAGATTAACTGTTGCGCCAATTTTGATCATCGCTGGTTATGTTGTAATGATTTATGCAATCATGAAAAAGCCGAAAAATAAAGAATAATTCAAATTTATTTATAATAATTTTATAGACATGAACAGTAAGGGCTGAATATTTTCAGCCTCTACTGTTTCTATAAATTAACAAAACATCAAAACAAGTGGATTCTTTTCAAGCAATAATTATCGCCATCATTGAAGGCTTAACCGAATATTTGCCAGTTTCTTCAACGGCACACATGATTTTTACCTCATCCTATTTTGGTATCCAAGATGATGAATTTGTGAAAATGTTTCAAGTTTCTATACAATTTGGAGCAATTTTAGCTGTTGTAGCTTTGTATTGGAGAAAATTTTTCGATTTCAAAAACCTTGGTTTCTATGTAAAATTAGCTTTTGCAGTTGCTCCTGCTTTGATTTTGGGATTATTATTTGACGATAAGATCGAAGCCATTATGGGAGAAACCATTTCCATAGCTGTGATGTTGATTGTTGGTGGAGTTATTCTTTTATTCATTGACCGTTTTTTCAAAAAAGGTAAAATTGACAAGGAAGAAAATGTTTCTTTCGTGAAAGCAATTGTAATAGGTTTTTGGCAATGTTTGGCAATGATGCCTGGAACTTCTCGATCTGCAGCTTCAATCATTGGAGGTATGCAACAAGGTTTAACACGTAAAATGGCGGCAGAATTTTCATTCTTTTTGGCGGTTCCTACCATGTTAGCTGTTACAGCTTACTCCGTATTTGTGAAAGACTGGAAATACAAAGGTATCGAGCAAAAAGGATATGAAATGATTTTCGCCAATTCGGCAAATACCATGAATTTCATCATTGGAAATGCAATCGCTTTTGTAGTTGCAATCATCGCTATCAAGTTTTTTATCGGAATTCTACAAAAATACGGTTTCAAAGTTTGGGGATGGTACCGCATTATCGCAGGAATTGTGTTGATTGCTTATTTTACTTGGAGATAAGTAAAACTTCTAACTCAAAACAACAAACTCCTAACTAAAAATGGATTTCCAAGAAGGCGAAATAATATTAATTGACAAACCATTAACTTGGACATCCTTTGACGCGGTCAATAAGATTCGCTGGAACATCAAACAAAAATTGGGCGTCAAGAAAATTAAGGTTGGTCATGCTGGAACTTTGGATCCTTTGGCGACAGGATTATTGATTATTTGCACAGGAAAAAAAACCAAAACCATAGACACCATTCAAGCAGAAGAAAAAACCTATACTGGAACAATTCTATTAGGAAAAACAACTCCTTCTTTTGACTTAGAAACGGAATACAACAAAGAATTTCCAACAGAACACATTACAGCTGAATTGATGGAAAAGGTTCGTCAAAGCTTTTTAGGCGAGCAGCAACAACAACCACCCGTTTTTTCTGCGAAACAAATTGATGGTAAGCGCGCATATGAGCATGCTCGTGCTGGTCGGGAAATCGAAATGAAATTCAATACGATTCATATTTCGGATTTTAAAATTAATGCAAGTCGTTTTCCTGAAATTGATTTTGAGATTAAATGCTCGAAAGGGACTTACATTCGTTCAATAGCAAATGATTTTGGGCAAAAATTGAATTCAGGAGGAACTTTAATTGCTTTACGCAGAACGCAATCAGGCAATTTTTTAGTTGAAAATGCGTTTACAGTTGAAGATTTTATTTCCAAAATTCATGAAGTTTAAGGCGAAGTTATTTTTCAAAGAAAATACTTTAATAACAATTCCATTTGTTGCTGCTTTATTTATTTGTCTTCTCTCCTTGCGTATTTATGAATATGTAATATACGCTGGAATCAGTGAAAATGAATCCATAAAACCAGGGTATTTATTTGGTGGAATTCTGATTGACCTCCTTTTTTCAAACTTCATTTACTTTTTAGCTTCCTGCCTCCTTGGTTTATTCTTTTTCAGGAAAATTAAAAAAACATTTTGGCTTTATATTATTGCGATTCTAGCAATTTTCTCAAATTACGCGCTCATCCAAGTATTTTTCAATACGAGAGAACCACTTGACTCTATGGTTTTTAATTTTGATTGGGAGGAAATCAAAACAATTACATCTGGCGAAAGTCCAATTGCCAAAACTATTGTCGAAATTGCAATAGCTTACACCATTTTTCTGCTTTCATTCTTTGCTTTCAAACGTTTAAATTACAATCTAAAAACAAGTAAAATTCTCTTTTTTACAATACTAATTTTAACTTGTCTTTCTCCATTAATTGATTATTCTTCCAAAAAACATATTGCAACAAAACTCGTTTCTAATAAACTTGCTTTTTTCTCGATTTCATGCTTAGAATACGCTTCCAGTTTGAATAACAATAATACCAGTTTGGAGATCGATCCAAACTTTGTCGCTGGAAAACAAATTGATGAAAATTTTCCTTTTTTACACGAGTTTGAAGTGCAAAATGAATTTGGAGATTTATTCAAAAACGAAAATAAAACTCCACCAAATCTAGTTTTTATAATTGTCGAAAGTCTTTCCACCAAATTTGTTGGTCAATATGGAAAAAACACTTTAAAATTAACACCTTTTCTGGATTCACTTTCTGAAAAATCGCTTTATTTTCCGCACATTGTTGCGACTGCAGAAAGAACTTTTGGTGTTTTACCTGCAATTTTAGCATCGACGCCAAATGCACCAAAAAATGAATACTTGATGAATATGGATTATCCGAATCTACATTCGCTTCCACAAATTTTAAAAAACACTTATTTTTCGCGTTTTTACTGCGGAGTTTATTTGGAATTTAATAACATGAAAAACTTCATGCATTATATCAAAACAGATTATTTAGTAGACAATTGGGAAAACCA
>JBKCGI010000034.1:0-11056 GCA_046303515.1 Flavobacteriia bacterium
GGAGGAATAACATAATTGATTGGTTCTCTTTTAGAATTTTCTTCAATATTTACAGCAGCAATATTAAAAGTAGTTAAATTAGGATCTGTTTGAATAATTTCTCCAGGTGAAGTTAAATCTTGTAAGTATCTTCTCCATTCACCACGTATAAATTCCAAACGCGCAAAACGTAAAACAACTTCTTCGTCAAAATCTTTCACAAACATTCTCATGAAACGAATAGATCTAAAGTCTGTAATGCCATTTATTACTTTTTGTGGCTCAGCCAAAGGAACTTTAAATTGAATCCATCTTTCAGTTTTTGTTCCATTTTTAACTTCTTGAATGTTTGTGATATAATTCTTACCTACAGCTAAATCTGAAGGACGCATACTTACTTTATACTGAAAATAACTCTCACTTTCTGATAAATTGTTATCTTGATTAATATCCTCGTTGTCAGGCATATTACTTGCTTGAGTTGGGTATCCTTCAGAATTTGCAGTATCAGACATTTCAGTTGTAGGAGAATTCCCCTGCATTCCGTTGTATAACTTATAACGTGTTAAGATATCCGCTTCTTGAGAATCATATTGATCATCACGGTAAAACTTAAAATCATCATTTGAAGGATCGGCAATCATTCTTGCTTTTGTGGCATCTGATAAGGTTGCATTTCCTTGCACCCAAGTAACATAATTAGCAAATGCAATTTTTTCTTGCGCATTATCCCATCCATCTAAGCCTAAATCTTGTTTAATTCGATTGGCTGGATCAGTATCAAAAGCGTTGACCACAACTTGCTGAGTTGAAACTCGTGCCCATGAGGTCGTATCTTCATTATTTCCGATTGAACTAGGTATAGGCAAGCCATTTTCATAACTTTTACGAGAATCAGCTAAAGCATCTTCAGAAATATTACCCAAGTTAAAATATAAATCCCCACCATTATGTTGCGTATCAGGATTTACGTTTTCAGCATCTTCATTGAATGGGTCTAACATCCAAAACTGGATAAACTCAATATTTGTTTGCTCAAAATCATTGGTAGACAAAGAACGTTGAATACCACCCCAACGATTCTCAGGATTTGTAAAAAGTCCATTGGCATCAACCGTATTTGTTGTGTCATAATTGTACATTCCACGTTCTTTTGGATAATAAGCCAACTCTAACATTGGAATATTCGTGAACGTACCTATTTGTTGCTGTAAATTTGGAAAAATTTCTTGTTGTTGTACCAAACGCATACGGCTATCAGACAACATTTGCGGGTTTTGCTTGATATGCTGAGGAGTAGATGCATTGTTGTTGTAAAACAATAAATCTATCAAATACCAATTCGTTTTTGCTCTTCTATATCCAGCGCTAAGATCTTTTTTAGAACCTTCAGGAAATAAATCCGATTGACCTTGAGGAACAGAAGCCAATCTCCATGAACTCACAGAACGTAAATCTATGGTACTTTGACTCCCTTCAAAATCATCCACATAAGAAATTCCATCTTTTGTAATTGCTCTAGGAGAACCTGGGATTAAATGTGCAAATTCACCCGTAAATGAAATATTTGATTTTGCTTTAGTTGAAATCATTGGCAAAAAGTCTACCCATTTCGTCAACAATGGCAAATCTTTTTTCAAGGCAACATCAATTCCTAAAATATTGTTTTTATATGGTTCACTTCCAATATCAACTTTCTGTGTAATTGGTCGTTCCATCATTCTCATCCACGTTGCACCAACATTAAAATCTTTTCCGAAGCGGTAGTTCAAATGTGTACCCAAAAGTGATTTTGCTTGAAAACCAAAAACGGAATTACTTTCAATTGAAATTTTAATCGGCGTATTGGATTCTAATATTCCTGTATTTAATATTTTAACTCGACCTAAATTGTAATCAACTGTGTAATCTGTTCCTTCCGTTAATTTATTTCCACCAGCTGTAACTGTAACCGCTCCTTGAGGCACATTTAATGCATTTAAAGGAATATCCGAACTAATAGAAGATTGGTATTGACCTCTAAATAAAAATCTGTTTTTGGAAGGAATTTGTTGTGCCGCTGTTTTAGTTGAATCATATAATTCAGTATAAGCGATTTTATTAGCCACCGTTTCGGAAATACCTTGAGCCAACATTTTATTTAATAATGTTTTACCAAAAGGTTGAGCCGTAGAAAAATAAACTCTACCATTCTTAGGATTTATTGTACCTCCATTATCAGCTCTATTCCCTGTAAAATTCATTGGTGCAAAATCGAATAATCCATCGGAGAATGGCTGATTGTTCACATTCAACTTATCCATCTCCACCAAGGTTACCAATTGATCTTCATCTAAACCATCATATGGAAAGAAATTGACTGGTAAACTCGTTTCTGGATTGTTATACAAAACATCCATTCTAAAACCTTGCTTATCCAATTGATACGCACCAATTGAATATACGTTTTTCATCATTAAATCCCAAATTTTCAAACTTGGTTTGGTGATTGTTGGCTTCAATAACTTTAAATACAACGCTCCTTGACCAGAAATCCCATCAGTAGAAAACTCCCCCACTTGATAAGTTTCACCTTTGTAGGTATATTCATAGGAAACGGCCAAAACCTCATCATTATTTAAAGGCTGATTTAATGAAATGAAACCTAAAAGTGGATTGTAGGTAAATTCTTGCTCTGTTAATTTTCTCGCGTTTTCAACTTTTTCATAATGAACAGCTTGCTGGAAAGGTCCAGGATTGATATTTTGCGAGGATAAAGCAGTTACCGCATTTGAAAAACTTCTTACCAAAGGTTGATTACTTAACCAATCATACATGGAATTCGATTGATTATCAGGCAATTCTGAACTTGACAAACTCACTGGTCCCCCTTCAAAATTCTCAGCTTTTGATTCCCCTAAATCTGAGAATGCTAATATATTTCTGGTATTTTCGGTATTATTTACACGATTAGTCAACCAAACTTCAATTCTTGTAATGTTAATTTGAGATTTTACAATAGGCAATTCGGACATTGCCTCATCATAAGCAGTCATGAAATACTGATTCAAAAAGTAATGTCTATTTGCTTCGTAATTATCTGCTGTTAATTCAAAGTTTTGAACCTGAGCTTTACCTGAGATATTGATTTCTTGACGTTTTCCTTTGGAAGATGCGGCTACTCCATCGATTGTAAGATTTCCAAAACGCATTTGTGTTTTTACCCCGAATAAGGTTTGCGAACCTTGAATTAATGATGTATTTAAAGGTAAAGTAACATTCCCTAATTCTATTCTTTGCAATATTTGATCTTCATCACCTGACCATGCCAAGTTACTTATGTTATCAAAATCAAAGGCTGCTTGCGTATTGTAGCTCGTGTTTAATTTTAAGCGTGTACCAATCTGTCCAACCAAATTGATTTGCATTTGTTGTTGGAAATCAAAACGTGTTATTCTTCTTTGATTTACGGGTAACATTGGATTATCGTATCTGGAAGAATTCACTCCTAAAGACATTTCCACAGAACCTTGAGGTTTTATCGAAATTTCATCAGAACCAAAAATATTTTGGAAAACTTTTCCAGGAATTTTAATTGGCGGAATAACAGCTTGATTTTCTTTAGTTTGCTGATCAATTTTATCTTTCCAATTGTCTTTTAAGGCTTTTTGTCGTTCGTATTCCAAATACTCTTCAAAGGTCATCATGGAAGGGTTTCTGTAATTCAACCCAGTATTCCCATAAGTTTCAGTGAAAATATACTTCCCTGTTTTTGGATCGTAAACAATTGTTTGCTTAACACTGGAAGGATCACCTAAATCAAAACTCTGATTTTGAGTTTGAGTAGGATCAATATTGTTGTTTATTGGAAAAGGTAATACAATTTGATTTGAATCAGGCGGATCTTGAGCGAAAAGCAATCCAAAAGAACAAACGAAAAAGAACAAAATAGTTACTTTTTCACGTGAAATTAAGGTATTTTTAAAGTTCATTAACATTATAAAATCTTCAGTGCGCTTTTAATTAATTGTTCAACAGTTTCATCTCCGACAGCAACCTTATCAAGTGCTTTATCGATGTTTTTCTTATCAAAACCTAATGAAACTAATGCAGTTAACGCATCAAATCGATTTGTATTGCCTTGTGTAAAAATATTTTCAGAAGAAAAATTAATTTTATTCACCTTGTCTTTTAAATCAATGATCACACGTTGCGCAGTTTTTGCACCTATTCCTTTGATTCCTTGTATTGTTCGCACATCTTCTGAAAGGATTGCATGCGCAATTTCATCTGGAACAAGAGAAGAAAGCATTATCATGGCAGTATTTGGTCCAATTCCAGAAACTGAAATCAAGTACTGAAACATTTCTCGTTCTTCCTTTGAAGCAAAACCGTATAAAATCTGAGCATCTTCACGCACAATAAACTGCGTGTAAATAAAAATAGATTCTTCACTTTTTATAGCTGAAAAAGTATTTAGTGAAATTTTCACCTCATATCCAAGACCATTGCATTCAACAATGAGATTTGTTGGGTTTTTTTCTACTAATTTTCCATTAAGGTGATGAATCATTTTCAGTACTAGATTTTAAATGGGGAAACAAAAATACTATTTATTTTGAGCATCTACAACTGCTACTTTTACCATGTTAATAATTTCTCTAACAGATGAACCCATTTGCACTACATGAATTGATTTTTTTAACCCAACTAATACTGGACCAACTGATTCAACCTCAGTCATTTCTTGTAATAATTTGTAGGCAATATTTCCCGACGAAAGATTTGGAAAAATGAGCGTATTTACTTCCTTATTAGCCAATGTGGAAAATGAAAATTTCTCATTCATTAATTCATTGTTTAAAGCAAAATTTGCCTGTAATTCACCGTCTACACAAAGTGAAGGATATTTTTCGTGTAAGATTTCAACCGCCTTTGCCATTTTCACAGCGTCCTCTCCTTGTGCTGAACCAAAATTAGAATAACTCAATAAGGCAATTTTTGGTGTTACTCTAAATTTGCGAATTGTTTTAGCTACGTTATTTGTAATTTCTGCTATTTGTTCTGCCGTTGGATTTGTATTTACAGTAGTATCAGCTAAAAACAAAGGGCCTCTTTTCGTTAACAAAATATATAATCCTGCAACAACTGTTACATCTTTTTCTGTACCAATTGTTTGAAATGCTGGCTTTAAAACATCTTTGTAATTTCTAGTTGCACCTGAAATCATAGCATCAGCATCACCCAACTCAACCATCATTGCACCGAAATGATTTCTTTCTCGCATGATTTGAGTTGATTCAAATTCTGTGAAACCTTTGCGTTTTCTTTTTTCAAAAAACGCCTGTCCGTACTTTATTCTGCGAACTTCTTCTTCTTCAGATTTTGGATCTACGATTTCAAATTCATTAAATTCAAGAGAATATTCTTCAATTAAAGCTTCAATTTTTTTACGTTTACCTAATAAAATTGGATAAGCAATTCCTTCATCTGAAGCAAATTGAGCTGCTTTTAATATTTTGTAATTATCAGCCTCAGCGAAAACCACCTTTTTAGGATTCGATTGAGCTTTAATTGTTAGATTTCTAAGTAATTTATTCCCTAAACCAAGTCGGTTTTTTAACTCATTCTCATATGCTTCCCAATCTAATATTGGATTTTTCGACACACCAGATTCCATAGCTGCTTTTGCAACTGCAGGCGCAACATAATAAATCAAACGTTGATCTAAAGGCTTAGGAATTATCTGTTCTCTACCAAAAGAAATATTCTTATCGCCATAAGCCTCAATTACTTCTTCAGGAATAGTTTCCTTAGCTAAAGAAGCAATCGCATGAACCGCGGCCAATTTCATTTCCTCATTAATTGTAGTTGCACGAACATCCAACGCTCCTCTAAAAATAAAAGGAAAGCCAAGTACATTATTCACTTGGTTAGGATGGTCCGAACGACCCGTTGCCATGATAATATCATTTCGAACTGACATGGCATCTTTATATGTAATTTCAGGATCTGGATTTGCCAAAGCAAAAACGATTGGATCATTTGCCATGGAAGCAACCATTTCCTTTGAAACCAAATTACCTTTAGATAAGCCTAAAAATACATCTGCATCTTTAAAGGCTTCTTCTAAACTTAAATCAAAATCATGAGAGCCAAAAAACAATTTATTTTCTTCTAAATCAGTTCTTTTTTTACTCAACAAACTTCTGCTATCAAACATTAAAATGTTCTCTAGTTTAGCTCCCAAAGAATGGTACAGCTTTGCACAAGACATAGCAGCAGCGCCAGCTCCAGAAATAACTATTTTTACGTCTTCAATTTTCTTGTCAGCTAACTCTAATGCATTTATCAAAGCGGCTGAAGAAATTATTGCCGTTCCATGCTGATCATCATGCATAACCGGAATATCCAATTCCTCTTTTAATCTTCTTTCAATTTCAAAAGCCTCGGGAGCTTTAATATCTTCTAAGTTTATTCCTCCAAAAGTTGGCGCAATTGCTTTTACTGTCTGAATGAATAATTCAGGATCGCTAGCATCTACCTCAATATCAAAGACATCAATATCTGCGAAAATTTTAAACAAAACTCCTTTTCCTTCCATTACAGGCTTAGAGGCTTCTGGTCCGATATTACCTAGACCAAGAACGGCTGTCCCGTTAGAAATTACGGCAACTAAATTTCCTTTAGCTGTATATTTATAAACATCATCCTTATTTTCGGCAATTTTCAGACAAGGCTCTGCAACACCTGGTGAATATGCAAGAGATAAATCTCTAGGCGTGGAATATGGCTTAGTTGGTACAACAGAAATTTTTCCAGGTTTTCCAAAAGCGTGATAATCTAGTGCGTCTTGTTTGCGAATTTTTGCCATAATTTGAGTTTTTTTGAAGCTGGCAAAGGTAACAATTAGTTATCGATTTAACAAGTTAATAAAATAAAAAAGCGCTCTCCATATTATGAAGAGCGCTTTAGTGTAATTTAAAAAACCTTATTTATTTATTTGGATTTTTTGAGTAACGTTTCCGTTTTCTCCTTTGAAAACAACAAGATAATTTCCTGCAGACAATCCTTCTAAGTTAAAGCTTAATTCTGTTTTGTTAACTGGAATGGATGAAATTACTCTCCCTGCATTGTCAACAACTTCAATAACATTAAATTTCACTAAATCATTACCTTTAACAACAAACACACCGTTTGAAGGATTTGGATAAATAACAACATTATTAATTGTTTCTTCATCAACTCCAGCGCAGCTTATAAAGCTAACTACCATCGGAGCAGATTCAACTCCATTTACTGTTACGGAATAAGTTCCAGATGTAGTGACAGTAATATTTTGAGTAGTTTGATTTGTTGACCAAGAATTGCCATTTGTAGAAGAAGATGTTAAAGTAACGGAAGTTCCTTCACAAGCAGTAATTGTTCCATTTTCAATTGGTTTATTAGAAGTTAAAGTTGGTGCATCAGCTAGCATTGTAACAACCTTAAATGGTATAGAAGTACCATCACCATAATCTTCAGTGTTTAAGATAACAAGATTATTATTGTCTCTTACATTAATGTATCCAGGAGAACTAATTCCATCTCCGTATGAGTCAGTAATATTATAAGTATAACATCCTAGTGCACTCATATTGTATGTGAAATTATAAACAGTATTGTTTGCTAAAGTTGGGTCAGTTGTTCCTGCAACATTCTGGTTATTTGCATTTTTGATATTCCAACTAATTTCACTAGCATAAGCATCTGTTTTGATCGTCAATAGCACTCTACTTGTTGTTTCAACAGCTCCTAAAACTGTTTTAGCCATAGTACCGTTTGCAGCGTCACCATCATTTGTAGTCGTAACATCAATTTCTAAATTTCCTCCAGAAAAATCTGCTATTGCAGAACAAGTAACTGTAGCAAACTCATAAGTATTTAAGCTTCCTGTGTAAGTACCTGTTGAAACAACATTTCCTCCCATAGAAATAGTAACAGTTGCATCTGTCAAAGGGTCAAATCCATAATTTTGAATTTTAACGACTGGCGTATAGTTTGCAGGACCACAAATTGAGTTGTTACCCGCATAAGACAAGGCAGCAACATCAATATTTGTACTTGCTGGAGCAGGACAATCAGCAACACCAGAATACAATACCGCTGCAGAAGCTTGACCTGGTTCAGAAATTATTCTATTTGGACAAATTTTGTAAATTGTAGGAAAATAACCAATTTGATAATCAGCATCAAAATTAGTTGCTTCAGCTCCTGGAGCCAAATCTATTATCGGATGATCTACACCTGTCACCCAGTCACCTTGAGAACCAGCACCTCCATGCAATTCTGCATCAGTTGTTGTAGCATCACCTTCAATAAAAATAACAATTACATCATCTGTAGTATTTGCAGACACACCGTTTCCACCAGCTGGTCCGTGATTGGCCCACAAATCATCTAAAGCTCCTGTTTCGTGAAAATTCCAACATGGTCCACACCAAGTTGCTGAAACATCAATAAAGACAGTTTTACCTTGATCTAGGTAGGTATACAAATTGTGTGTATTTCCATTTATATCAGTTAACGTAAAATCGGGTGCTATACTCCCGTCAGGTAGTTGAGCGCTTGCATTTAAACCAGTTAATAATGCAATAGAGAATATTAGTTTTTTCATGTTTTAAATTATATTTTTGACAAATCTATTGCAAAATGTACTCAAAAGAAATAAAACTAAATCGGTTTTTTGTCCTATTATTGAAAAGCTAAAACGAAATATGAAAAAAATAACAGTATTAACGGGAGCTGGAATCTCAGCTGAAAGCGGTATAAAAACATTTAGAGACACGGATGGTTTATGGGAAAACTATTCTATTAATGAAGTTGCAACACCTGAAGCATGGAGGAAAAACCCTAAATTGGTACAAGGTTTCTACAACGAACGCCGCAAAACAATATTGGAATGCCAAGCAAATTTGGCGCATCACTTTTTAGTAGAATTAGAGAAGTATTTTGAAGTTCAAGTTATTACACAAAACATCGATGATCTTCACGAGAGAGCAGGAAGTAAAAACATTCTACACTTGCATGGAAATATAAGATATGCTAAAAGTTCTGGACCAAATCAAGAAAAAAAATATTATCCAATTGAGGGATGGGAATTAAAAATGACTGATTTATGTGAAGATGGTTTTCCACTAAGGCCACATGTTGTTTGGTTTGGTGAGGATGTGCCTAACTTAGAAATTGCCGCCGAACATTGCATAGAAACAGATATCTTAATAGTCATTGGAACGTCTTTACAAGTTTATCCTGCGGCAAGTCTTGCATACATTACAAAGAAGGATTGTTTGCGAATTATTCTTGATCCAAGTTGTGAGACAATGGACGTAGGAAATACATTTGTCAAAATCCCAAAAACCGCTGTTGCAGGAATTGAGGATTTAAAGAATATTTTGTTGTAAACAAAAAAGTCATCCCAAATTTGAGATGACTTTCTAACTATAGATTTTTAAAAAAGAATTAATGTTTTACAACAAATCTTTTTGTATATGTTGTTCCATTTGAATTAAATGAAAGGATATAAACCCCATTTTTAAATTCTTCTGTATTTACTTTTTTAGAAGACAAAACTTTCTCTTCGTAAACGATTTTACCTAGTACATCCGCTATTTTTACAGTTCCTTCTGCAACATTAGATGGTAAAGTAATTTGTATTTGATTATCTGCAGGATTTGGATACAGTAAGAAATTTGTATTAGCATCCTTCTTACTTACACTAGCCACACCATAATTTACAATTAAATCAACAGAATCAATTGGATTATCTGCAGTTCTTCCGATATAATATCTGTAACGCCCAGTGCCGTAGGCTGCATTATCCGCTAAAAATATATCCGTTTTCAATTCTCCAACTTCATTTGTGCTTAAATTTACTGCAAGTGGTGTTGACCAAGGGTTGGTTGGCATTTGACCTGCACCATAACATAAGCCAAATGGATCACCTAATTCACCCCAACATAAACCATCTGTCCATCCACTTGGCACTGGTTCTTTAACTCTTGTAAGAATGAAATCATTGGTCGCCCCTAAATTTGTAAACTTAAATTTTATTTGTATCGGTACGATAGAAGTATAAGTAACTTCATGTGCAGATCCAGAAATGTCTATAGTAGAGTTTTCTACAGAAATTGAAAATTGTGCATTCAGATTACTTACCGACAAAAGTAAAACCGCACTTATTGATAGTATTATTTTTTTCATAATATTAATTTACTTATTGTTGTATTACAACACAAATATATATATAAAAATATTCCAAAATACAAATTTTGAAAAGCGAAAGAATATAAGAGTACAACAAAATAAAATGATTTTAAAAAAATAAACCATTGTTTAACAATGTTTTACACAGATACTGATTTACAAATATTCAACTAAACCATTTTAGGATTACAATATTATATTCAAAATCAAGTCAAATCATGCAGTAAACTTGTAGTACTTTTGAAAAGTGGTAGCATTTTTGTTATCCACTCATTGAATTTAAAAACACTTCATAATGAAACGTATAATCACAATTTTAGCACTTCTTTTTGTAGCAAATTTTTATGCTCAGGAAACACACGAAGTAAATTTAAAAAAATTACCTTCTGTCAAATTAGTTGACATGGATGGAAAGCAAGTAAACACAGCAGAAATGGGTTTTAAAGGTCCTGTGGTAATTAGCTTTTGGGCTACCTGGTGTTCACCATGCAAAAGAGAATTGAATACCATTCACGAAAGCTATGAAACTTGGAAGGAAGAAACTGGTGTTCAATTGGTTGCAGTGTCAATCGACGATGAAAAAACGAAAAATTCAGTTCCAGTATACGTAAATGGAAAAGGGTGGGAATATTTAGTTTTAATGGATCCGAATGGTGATTTCAAAAGAGCAATGGGAGTGAATAATGTTCCTCATACTTTCTTAATTGACCAGGAAGGAAACATCGTTTATTCTCACAACAATTATGCTCCAGGAGACGAAGACAAATTGTATGAAGAGATTAAAAAATTGACAAAAAAATAAATTTTAGATGAAAAAATCACTTTTCGTAATTTCTTTTTTTTCTTTTTTGAG
>JBKCGI010000035.1:0-4097 GCA_046303515.1 Flavobacteriia bacterium
CCTTATAAAGGAATCTATAAACCAATAAAAATATGATAATCAAAATTAATGTTATAAATAGGTGCCTTTTTTTAAATTTTACTTTTTTTAGGTGACCAACATAATTTTTCTCAATTTTTGAATCTTTATTTTCAAAAATAATCGTCTTCTCAGAATCATACTCTACAATGTTAACATTATCAATTTCCTTTATAAACTCCTCAACATTTTTAAAACGCTTACTTTCTTCTTTTTGAGTAGCTTTCTCAATAATTTTATCCCATTTTGTATTTGTAGGTGGTAAAGGCTCTTGCACAATTTTTAATTGCAAATCAAAAAAACTAATTTCTGATGTGGCATATACAGATTTCCCCATCACTAAATACCAAAGTACAACACCAAGGCTATAAATATCAGTTTTTGCGGTAATTTCACCACCTCGCACTTGTTCGGGGCTCATATAGTTTGGTGTGCCCATTTGTTGGTTTAAGCCAGTCGATGTATAATCATTACCTGATTCATTTGTGTTTTTGGCAATTCCAAAATCTAATAATTTGATTTCGTTATTATTGGAAATCATAAAATTCGACGGTTTCACATCTCTATGAATAATTCCTTGTGAATGTATGTATTTTACCGCCTTTAGCATTTCACCAAAAAGCGACTGAATTTCTAGATCGCTTAATTTGCCTTTTTGCGAAATGTATTCAGATAGGGTTATACCATCAATATATTCCAAAACCAAAGCAACAATATCGCCTGCATCAATTAAATCAACGACCTTAACGATGTTGGGATGAGCCATATTCACTAAATTCATACCTTCTGCAATAAAGCGTTTTCTAATGTTTTGATTTCTGACAAAATCCTCTTTCAGAATTTTCATTGCTACTTTATTTCCTAAAACTTGGTTCTCAGCTAAGTATACAAATGCCATTCCGCCTTCTCCAAGAAGTTTAAGTATTTTGTAGTTTTGAATTTGTTTGCCAATCATAATGCCGTTTTAAAATGCTTTATTTATAACAGTTGTTGTGAACTTACTTTGTAACAATTAAATTTTTACAATATTGATGCGATAAACATTAAATAAAACAAAATAACTAAGGATGAAAAAGTAAGTCCTATGATACTACATACCATTCCAGCTTTTGAGTTTTTGATAGATCCGTTCGTGTAATTATTTTGATTTACTTCAATTAATCTTTTACCCTTATTAGCTTGTGAAATACCAATAATTCCCAGAATTAAACCTACAATCCCCGTAAAAACGATACTTAAAATCCCTAGGGTTAATGCAGCCCCTGAACCTGGTAATGACTCATTGCCAAGCTGAGTTGTAGAGTTAGTAAATTGTGGTTTATTTTCTACAGAAATAGTTCTTGCATTTGCATTTGATTCTTTTGGCATTTCTAGCATTTGCATCCATTGCACAGGCGTGTTTCCAACCTTTACAATATCATAATCATGTAAAATAGTTTTACCCATAATTTTGTTGCCATTCACAAATGTGCCATTACTTGAATTATGGTCTACTATGAATTTACTATTCCCTTCTATGAATATAGATGCATGAATTCTAGAGACAGATAAATCATCATTCAAGACAAGGTCATTGTCTGGATTTCTTCCAATATTAATTTGCTTCATTATTTGATAAATCTAAGTTCAACTCTTCTGTTTTTTGCCTTTTTTTGTTCTGTAGAATTATCAGTTATTGGTTTTGTAACACCATAACCAATAGATGTTAATTTCGCACTATCTACACCGTTGGTAATTAAATACTCGAAAACAGCTTTTGCTCTCCGTTGCGACAAGTCTAAATTGTATATTTCTACACCATCGTTATCTGTATGTCCACTAATTTCTATTTTTAATTCAGGATGCTGTTTAATTATTTTAATTATTCTATTTAATTCAGAATAACTTTCTGGTTTTAGTTCAAATTTGGCTTTATCAAAAAACAAATTATTCATAATCACCGCTTTCTGATTATTTATCATTTCATCATAAGTAACCGCATCAATATTCAGTTGTAATTCTTGCATTACATTTGACTTTGTTAAATCAATATTATTCGCGGCAGGAAAATAATCTTGGTTTTCAACGTAGTATCCGTAATTTTTTCCATTTGGTAAAACGATGTAAAAGGAACCATCGTTCGGGTTTGTAGATGCAGAACCTATATTTTTTCCGGATGCCAAATCTTCCCAAATAATTGTTGCATTAATTGGTTTGTTTTTTGAATCAATTAAATTTCCGGCAATCGTTGTAACAACCTCAGGTCTTAAATCTTCAGGTAGAACAAAGCGAAAAATATCAGAATTAGCTTGCTTTAATGCTACACTAAAGACATTGTTTGTAGCTTGAGCAAAGGCAGAACCTAGATCATTAGCAGTTGCTGAATAATTGAAGGAACCTTTGGTTTCATTTGCAATCTCTGTTAAATCAGAATATGCTCTCCCGTATTCAGCAACTTCCAGGGCAATAGTATGTATTTTGTAATTTAATTTTCTTTTTTTCATATCATCAAATACACTTTCCAAAGAAAAACAACTTGTAGCGTCTCCATCCGACATTAATATAATTGATTTGTTTTTACTATCTTTTGAAGCGTCTGACTGCATATAGTCTTCAGCGACATACATAGCCTCATACATAGGAGTTCTTCCTTCAGGGTAAAGCGCTTTTATAAAGTTTGTTAATTCCAGGGCGTCATTAGAGAAAGCGCTATAACTTTGTATAGGATCATCGCACTCTCCACCAAATGCTAAAATAGCAACTTCAGTATTGTTTTCTAATGCCTTTAAACAAACTTCCTCTGCAGACTTTTTAAGTGCTTCGATTTTACTTCCCTCCATACTGCCTGAAACATCAAGTAATAAAATCAAACTTGATTTACCTATAGCTTGGTTTTTTGCAACTTTGAAGGCACTTTTTCCATCAGTTGAGAATTTGAAGCCCCAATCGTTTTCATTGGTGTTAATTTCTTTACCTAAATTTTGAACATCTTTCCAGCTTGTCCAATTAAATTCAGAAATTCTTTGCGTTTTATATACATCCATACGCCCAAATCCACCGTGACCTTCGCTTGAAAAGTAAAGTGTTTTTCCATCAGGGTGCAAATATGGACTTCTTTCCGAATATGGGGTATTTATTGTCGGTCCGAGATTAATTGGGTTTGACCACGTTCCATCATTTTTTTTATTACAAATGTAAATATCAGTTGGATAATTTTCATCACCATAATAATCCATATTATTGGTGGTATATAGGTTGTAACCATTTGGTCTTGAACTCACAAAGATTAGAGAATTACCATCAGCCGACAACATGGCATCTCCTTCATAGTAGTCCGAGTTTATCGGGCTACCCATTGAAACCGGATTACTCCAAGAACCATCACTTTGTTTGGAACTAATCATAATATCTCCATTGTTATCTCCTGACCACATAAACATTTTATTTCCATCAGCGCTAATACTTAATGGTGCTTCGTTTGCATTATAAGTGCTCAGCGTACTAACTACCTTTACATCCGAATATTCAGCTTTTTTAAGGGTACTTTCAAAAACATCTTCACCGCCAAGATTGTCTTTTCTATCCTTCCCACAAAAAAACATTTTTTTACCGTCAATAGAAGGAACAGGGGCATATTCCTCTGAGGCACTATTCAGACCTTTTAACCTTTCAAAGCTAATGAGTCTTTCTTTCTCCTCGATTATTTTAATTAATTGGCTTACCTTGTTTAGAGCGTTTTTCTTTTCAAATATTTTTTCATAACTTACTAAAGTTGACTTAACTTCTTTCCAATTATCATCTTTAACATCTTTCTCTATTAATCTTTGCAGTGCAACCCATGCCAAATCTGAAGGCGCAGTAGATTTGATGTAATTTTCGTAATCTGAATAGTTATTTTGTGACACTCCAATTTTGAAAAACAAATCATTAAAGCTTTGGATTGCTTGGTCAATGTTCTCAATTTTTGATTGATTGTTATAATTTAGATATTTATTAAATTCTTTTTTGAAGTAATTAAATGTATTTGGATGACCATCATTTAAGAAAGAACTCACCAAATTATTTTCAAATTCAGCTTCATTTTTCAGGTATTCTTTATG
>JBKCGI010000036.1:0-3254 GCA_046303515.1 Flavobacteriia bacterium
CACCAGCTCTTCCTTGATGTGTTGGTAAAATGAAAGGCATACCAGTTAAATCGAAAACAGTTTTCTCTAAGTTCAACCAACTTCGTGCACCTGCATAACTTTCATCTCCTTTTAACATTGCACTCCATTGACTGTCACTCATGGCACCTGTTCCACTATCTGTTAGCAAGTCAATAAATACATCATTTGATTGTAATAAGAAAGGGTTGTAATAGCCATCTTCTAAAACCTTTTTACGATATTTTTCCGTTGTAATTTTAAGAGGCTCAACCATTTTTATTTTAAATGGCTCCGTCAGTGTTTTTAATTTATTTTTCATTTTATTTAAATTAAATCTATAAACCTTGTTAAAGGTTATGATGTTATTTCAAATAAAGACGCACCGACATTTGTCTTTATTGATTTTTAGGCGAATTTAGTAAAAAAGCAAATTAAAAGACTATTTTATCCTTTATTTAACATTTTTATTAAAAACTGTTTGCAATTAAACGCAAAACCTCCATTTTATTTTTTAATCTGATGAGTCCAATTGATTTTTGATTTTTTGCCATTTTATTAAGAATAGTTTCTTTTAATTCATTAAATTTATCGTCGAAATCATTTTTTTGACAAAGTTCTAATAGTTGATTTTGCAAATTTGAAATAGAATGTGCAATTGATTGAGTGTTACAAAAGGTATCAAATTGATAATTTTCAGTTGTCAAACTGATTTTCTTCATTTTTTGTTCGCAGATATGTTTCGCGCAATTTTCAGCAAAAACGAAAGCTTCAAGTAATGAATTTGATGCTAATCTATTTGTTCCATGTAAACCAGTTTCACTGCATTCACCTATTGCATATAGGTTTTTTAGAGAAGTACAACCGTTTTTGTCAACTTCAATTCCACCGCATTGATAATGCGCTGCAGGAACGATTGGGATTAAATCATTTTCCCAATTTAAATTCTGTTTTCGTAAAAATGAATGAATAGATGGAAATTCAAGATTAAAATTTTTAATTTTACTTAAATCCATGAAAACGCATTTTTGTTTAGATGATTTCATTTCTTGGTAAATTGCTGATGATAAAATATCTCTAGTTGCTAATTCTCCACGTGAATCATAATTCAACAAAAAACGTTCTTTTTTTAAATTAACAACCTGTGCTCCAGCACCTCTAACAGCTTCTGAAATGAGGAATAATTTTTTTTTGTTTTCCTGAAAAAATGCTGTCGGATGAAATTGAATGCTTTTTAAATTCTTAATCTTTAGTCCTAATATTGACGCTAATGCAAGGCCGTCACCATTTGAAAAATAGGAATTTGTTGTTTGTTTAAAAAAACTACCAATTCCGCCTGTAGCAATTACAATTTGATTTGCATGAATCGTTTTATGGATTTTTTCCTTCGTTAAAAACATCTTAAGCCCACTAACTTTATTTCTATTTCTGATTATTTCATATACTTCATGAAAAGCTAAAATTTCAATGTTTTTATGTTTTTTGATTTCTTTTAAAAGTTGCTTATGGATATGCTCACCAGTGTTATCAGCCACATGAACAATTCTGTTTAAAGAATGCCCCCCTTCAAGGCCTAAATCATAGGATTCTTTTGTTTTTTTATCAAATTTTACTCCCCATTTTTCTAAGTCACTGACGCATTTATTTGCACTTTTTACAACCATTTCCACAATGTTTTTTTGGCTTGTGTAATTGCTTGCTTTTAAAGTGTCATTGATGTGATTTTCATATGAATCATTTTTAGATTTTACACATGCGATACCTCCTTGTGCAAGTCTAGTGTTGCAGTTATTGATAGTGTTTTTTGTTAGACAAGCGATTTTTAGATCTGAATTATTTTCAGTTATTTTTAAAGCACAACTTAAACCAGCTATTCCTGTACCAATAATAATAACATCATACATTTTTCACATCTTTAGATTCACAAATCCCAATCATTCGTTCGAGAGGAACTTTGGCTTTTTTAATAAGATTATCGCTTAATTTTATTTCGAATAATTCATTTTCTAGACTAAATGCAATTTTTTCCAATGTATTTAATTTCATAAAAGCACACTCACTGCAAGAGCATGTATTATCTTCCATAACAGGTGCAGGAATAATGATTTTATCATTGACTTCTTGATTTAATTTGTGTAAAATTCCAACTTCTGTAGCAACTATGAAAATTTTTGAATCACTGGTTTTTATATAATTTATCATTTTTGAAGTTGACCCAACAAAATGAGCAATTTCGATAACTTGCCTATCTGATTCAGGGTGTGCAACAATTTTTGCACCTGGATTGTCATTGAAAATTTTTAAAATTTTATTGAATGAAAATGCATCATGTACTATGCAAACACCATCCCATAAAATCATTTTTCTTCCTATTTTTTTTATTAAATAGTTTCCAAGATTTTTATCTGGGGTAAAAATAATTTCTTTTGCTTTAGGGATGTTTGAAATAATTTCTTCAGCATTTGATGAGGTGCATATATAATCACTCATAGCTTTAATTTCTGCTGAACAATTAATGTAGCTCACTACGATAGCATTTGGATAATGTGTTTTGAATTTACTAAAATCCTCAATTTTACAAGAGGATGCAAGTGAACATCCAGCTTCCAAATCTGGTACAATGACTTTTTTTGTTGGGTTTAATATTTTTGCTGTTTCACCCATGAAATGGACGCCACAAAACAAAATAATAGATTCTGTTGCTTTCGATGCAAAGACAGACAATTGATAACTATCTCCAACATAATCTGCTAGTTCTTGAATTTTAGAATCTTGATAATAATGCGCTAAAATCAAAACATCTTTTTCTTTTTTTAATTTTTTAATTTTTTTTATTAGTTCAAAATCCTTCATTGTACTTATAATTTATGTATAGGGGGATTTTATTTCACAGAATATAAAGTAACATTGATATTCCCGCCAAAAAGCCAAAAAAGAAAACACCAAAAATCAAATTTTTGACATTGTTTCGTTTTAATCGAAAACGAATATAGAATATTAATAAGACGAATAAAAAATAAACAAGGAATGTTACAATTAGAATAGTACTCAGACTCATTTTTAAAAATTTTGATGCAAATATATAAAATAACTTTTAATAGAGGATAAATTTATCTTATTTATTTGTTTAACATTTTTGTGATTGAAATCATATTAGACTAAATAATTATTACTTTTGCAAAAAAAATATTATGTTAGTTGAAGATATAAAAAATACGATTTCACAGTATAAAAATTTTGAAATCTGGGACATAGAA
>JBKCGI010000037.1:0-18400 GCA_046303515.1 Flavobacteriia bacterium
ACATTAACGCCTTTCCCTCTTTAAAAGTATTTATGATTATTTTTTTAGAAATGGAATTTTTAGTTTCTGCATTAGAAAAACGACCATACAATAAACCAGTTGCTATGGCAAAATTCAATACACCAACAAAGGCTTCAATCATTGCAATAACATTTGCACCAAAACCGATTGGCGACATAGAACCGTAACCTACAGTCGTTAACGTTTGAACAGAAAAGAAAAATACAGCGAAAAATTCATTTTGTTGCTGATTAATTCCTTGCAATTCTTCAATACCAACTAAAAGAAAAAGAAAAGTGAAAATAAAATTTAAAATCAAATAAAATGAAGTGATATACAGCAAAAATTTAACCCAAGAACATTCTAAAAGATGTTTGTAAAAATCTCTGAATTTCGAAATTCCACCAATTCTTTTGATGTTATAGGAACCATCTTGATTTAATAATCGTTTTAAGGGTTTTTGATATTTGGAACCTAAGCCTGGGTCTTTTGCAACTTTCATTTAGCGAAAATAGGTAACTTTTGTGATTCAATAAAATATCTGTAGCTTATTTTCCGAGAAGTTCCTTTTTTAAATCATCATCAACTGGTTTGTCACCAAGCCAAATAGAAAATAAAGCTTGTTTAAATTCTAAACCTGCAATCGTTCCTTTCAAAGTACCATTTTTCTTGACTTGTAAACCTGTACCAGGCACAAACTCCAAATGAATTTTATCCCCTTTTTTGATGTCATCAGAGAAAAAGCCAGTAAATTTATTTATTTGATCTTTTGTTGCTTTTCCATGAGTTACGGTCGCAAATCCTTCCTTAACTGTTTCGATAAATTTTTCTCTTGTCACTTTATCTGAAACTATTTTAATGTGAATAGCCATTTCCGCGTCATTATAAACAACTTTTCCAGCCTCATTCGACTTAGCTTTCAAATACAGCGCAGCGACATACAAATCGAAAAAATACTTTTCACGTAAACCTCCTCCATTTAGAACCAATTCTTTTGTTCCAACAGTTGTGTTTGTAGGAAATTTAACTCCAGATATTGTTTTTGTCGATTGTGCATTTAGTTTAAATGCTAAAAAAATTAAGCTTAAGAAAATTATTTTTTTCATATCATCAAATTTATATTCAACGAAAATACAAAAAAATAATGTCACACAATACAATGCAAAATTAATTCATTGCAATTTTTAGCCAAGATGCTTTCAAAGATTTATATTCATGCAGGAACAAATTCAAAGCATCTTGCTTTTCTTGCAAGCTTGTTCCTTGATTTTGAATAACGAAATAGGCATTCTGAATGTAATCTAAAATATCGGAGTTTAATAAAATTTTAGAGGAATTAACATCAAAATTGTAGGTATCGTAAACTGCATTAATTTTTGCAATATCCCTTTGATTTTGAATATTTTGATCCTTTCTTAAATGCAAATCAAAATAAATAGGTAACAATTTTTGATTGAGTTTAAAAAAATGCTTCATAACAATCAATCCATCGTTTATTTGTTGAATTGAATTCAATTTTAATCGCTTGTTATGGTAAGAGTCGAAACGCATATACATCATGATTGCTTTTCTATATAGACGTTCGAAAACTCCAATTAGTTTGTTGAAAAACACTTAAATGAATATTCTGTATCTTTTATTGAGTAAAGTGTATTTATTGACTATCAAATTCAAATTTAGTTAATAACTCCTAAAATTGTTAATTAAAACTGCATAGAAATAGTTGTAAGTTAATTTTGTTGCTTTATATTTGCGCTCTTTGACAAAATAAGCTAATACATAATCACTATGGCACAAGAAAAAACAAGATACTCAGACTCAGAATTGCAAGAATTCAAAGCATTAATTCAGGGCAAATTGGTTGAAGCAAACGAAGATTTAACACTTTTAAAAGGAACTTTATCTTTAAGTGATGATCACGGAACAGACGATACTGGAAGAACTTTCAACATGATGGAAGATGGTTCAGAAACTTTGTCTCGTGAGGAAGTTGCACAATTAGCAGCTCGTCAGGAGAAATTTATTCAAAGTTTGCACTCAGCTTTATTGCGAATTGAAAATAAAACTTACGGTATTTGTCGTGAAACTGGAAAATTGATTCCAAAAGAACGTTTGCGTTTAGTTCCTCATGCTACTTTAAGTATTGAAGCAAAAAATATTCAAAAATAATTTGTGAAGAAAAAACTTTTAATAGTAGGAATAATTGTCTTTTTCATATTGGCAATTGATCAAATACTAAAAATTTGGGTAAAATCGACCTTCACTGTTTATGACGATGAAGTGAATATTTTTGGAGATTGGTTTAAAATGATTTACATTGAAAACCAAGGGATGGCATTCGGAACCACATTTGGATCAAGTATGTGGTCTAAATTGGCTTTAAGTTTATTTAGAGTATTTGCCGTGATTGGATTGGCAATATATTGGTTTAAGCAAGCTAAAACTAAGGTTAGAATAGAATTTTTAATTGCTTTAGGCTTAATTTTCGCAGGAGCTTTTGGAAATTTGATTGACTCAATGCTTTATGATTTTATTTTCAAATTTGACCCTTGTCTTTCATTTAATCATTTAGAAGGTTCGGGAATCAAAAACGATTGTGGAATATTTGGTACAATTGAAAGTCGACACACTGGTTTTCTTTTTGGAAATGTAGTGGATATGTTCCAATTCAATTTCACTTGGCCTAGTTGGATGCCTTGGCTGGCTGGTAAGGAGGTTTTTCCTGCCATTTGGAACATTGCTGATGCCTCCATTAGTATTGGAGTTGTGATGATTCTTATAAGACAACGAAAATACTTTCCAAAGAAAAAGAAAGAAGAAGAAGAAATAATTATTAAAGAAAGTACTCAGGAATGAGTGCTTTTTTTTGTATCTTAAAGTTCTTTGAGTCAAATGCAAAAAAACGTAAAGAGTTATCCTAATTTATATAAATTTTGAATAAATCAGTGCTTCCTCCCTTGAGGGAGGATTGAGGTGGGTGACTAAAATCACACTCAAATACAAAAGGATGTTTGTTTAATATATTATTCAAAAGGAAAATGAAATAATAGATCAAAACAAATTATTTAAGTTTAAGAAGTAAAATCTATGTGCTAAAGTCTACTGATTTATTTCCTCGTGATTTTTCACTCTTAAACTTCTAATTAAGATAAATACTCCTGCTAACGCAAGTGGAATACTCAACAATTGACCAGTGTTTAATGCTCCTTCAAAATCTCTATCAGTTTGTCCTTCTTTTACGAATTCAACTAAAAATCTACCTGTCCATAGAATAATCATAAAAACACCGAAAAGCATTCCTTCTTTTAAGTAAGCCTTTTTCTTCCAATATAAAAACATTAGAAGTAGAAAAGTTGCTAAATAAAATGCTGCTTCATAAATTTGAGTTGGATGACGTAATGGAATATCAGCCCAAGAGCAATCCATATTTTCTGTCTGACAATCGTGTCTGAAAAATTTAAATCCCCAAGCTACGGTTGTTTCCTTTCCAACAATTTCCGAATTCACTAAATTTCCAAGTCGAATAAAACATCCAGCAATTGCAATTGGAGCAGAAACACGGTCCAAAATCCACAGATATGGTTTCTTAGAAACATATTTTGAGAAAACATATAAAGCTATTAAAATCATTATTGCTGCACCATGTGAGGCAAGTCCTCCTTCCCAAACTTTGAAAATATCTCCTAAATTATTTTTGTAGTGATCCCAATCGTAAAAGAAAACATGACCTAATCGTGCACCAACAACTGTTGAAATAACCATGTACATCAACAATTTATCCAATAAATCTTCTTGAATTTTCTCCTCTTTAAACATGCGTTTAATGACGTAAAACCCAATTATTATCCCAGAAACGAATAACAATCCGTATTTGTTTGGTGTTGACCAACCTTCAATTAATTCTGGACTTACATTCCAATTTATTCCTAGTATCATATTTAAAAAATAGAAATTATTTTATTAAAAAAGCCACAAGAAAATTCTCATGGCTTTAAATTATTATTTAAAATGGGTTTTTGTCGTTGAAACGTAACATGTTACTCCCAAACTCCCATTTCACAGAATTTATCAATACGTTGATTGATTCTATCTTCTGCTTTTATTTTTTTCAAATCTGCAATGGTTGTTTTCAAATAAGATTTCACACTAGCGAAAATTTCTTCTTGACTTCTATGCGCACCATTGATTGGCTCTTTGATTACATCATCAACCAATTTATTTTTCTTCATATCAACTGAAGTCAATTTCAAAGCATCCGCAGCAATTTCTTTGTAATCCCAAGATCTCCATAAAATAGAAGAACAAGATTCTGGAGAAATAACTGAATACCACGTATTTTCCAACATTACCACTTTATCACCAACACCTATTCCTAAGGCTCCACCAGATGCACCTTCACCAATAATAATACAAATTACGGGAACTTTAAGACGCATCATTTCGTAGATATTTCTAGCAATTGCTTCACCTTGTCCGCGTTCTTCTGCTTCTAAACCAGGAAAAGCTCCAGGAGTATCAATAAAAGTAACAATTGGTTTATCAAATTTTTCTGCCATTTTCATCAAACGTAATGCTTTTCTGTATCCTTCCGGATTAGGCATTCCAAAATTTCTATATTGACGCATTTTGGTATTGATTCCTTTTTGCTGACCGATAAACATCACTGTTTCTCCATCTAACAAACCAAAACCACCAATCATTGCTTTATCATCTTTTACATTTCTGTCACCATGAAGTTCTTGAAATGTATTATTAGAAATTGCATTTATATAGGCTAAAGTATAAGGTCTATCTGGATGACGAGACATTTGTACACGTTGCCAAGGAGTTAATTTAGAGAAAATTTCTTTCGTTTTTTCCTCTAATTTATTTTCCAACTCTTTAATTTTATCTGACATATCAACCTCAGTTGTTTGGCCAATTTCTTTGGTTTGAACGATTTGTTCTTCAAGAGCTTTTAAAGGTTCCTCAAAATCTAAATATACTGACATAAATCTTAAATTTGTGCTGTAAAATTACAAAAATTGTTTAGTTCTGCTAACTTTGAGCCATGATATTATTTCCTCCTTGTAAAATAAATTTAGGTTTACGTGTTATTTCAAAACGCGAAGATGGTTATCATTCGCTTGAAACACTTATGTTTCAGTTACCTTTTACTGACATTTTAGAAATTGTAAAAGCTGAACAATTTTCTATCAAAACAACTGGAATCGAAATTCAAGGATCCCAAGAAAACAATTTATGCTACAAGGCATTTCAATTATTTAAAAAGGACTTCAATATCGGAAATGTTACTATTCATTTGCACAAGAATATTCCCATGGGAGCAGGTTTAGGTGGCGGGTCTGCAGATGGAACATATACACTTCTACTCCTAAATGAATTATTTGAATTAAAATTAGACAATGACACTTTACGAGATTATGCTGCGAAATTAGGAAGCGACTGTCCACTCTTTGTTGAAGAAGCACCTCAAATTGCAACAGGTAGAGGAGAAATTCTCAGGCCATTTCCAATAAATCTAAGTGGATACTACATTCACCTAATAAATTTAGGAATCCATGTTAACACCAAAGATGCCTTTTCAAATTTAATTTTAAACCAACAAAAAGAAAGTATCATTGAAACTTTAAAAATGCCTATATCCGATTGGAAAATAAATCTAAAAAATGATTTTGAAACAACTGTATTTCAAAAATACCCTGAGCTCAAGGACCTAAAGGACAAACTTTACGAACAAAGCGCAGAATATGTATCGATGACAGGAAGTGGCTCAACTATTTATGCAATAAAAAAGCAAAAACCAACGTTAATATTTGAAAATGAAAAAATACTTGAAAAAATTGTTTATATCAAATAATTTCGTATTTTTGGAATATACAAGCTATAAAAACTATGCATAAAATAATAATTTTTTCCATTATTAGTCTAACCATTTTCTCATGTAAAAAGAAAGAAGAAGATCCAATTGAAGAACCAGTTAACACTTTGGCAACTGATGGTGCTGGTGTATATGATGTTGATAGTAATTTCTATAAAACAACTATCATTGCAAATAGTGGTGAGTGGATGGCTGAAAATTTAAAAACCTCTCATTATAGAACTGGTGATACAATTATGAGTGGCCGAAATTTAGATGATATCAGTGGAATGTCTCAACCAAGTTTTTTCTTTTATTCAAATGGAGATTCTAGTTCAATTAATAAATACGGAAGACTTTATACTTATTATGTAGTTGACAATGCTCAAGGACTATGCCCAACAGGATGGCACGTTCCAACTAAAAATGAGTGGGACACTTTGAAAGCATATTTGGGAGGTCAAGAAGTGGCTGGAGGTAAACTAAAAGGATCTGATTTTTGGGCTAGTCCAAACGAGGGTGCAGATAATAAAACCTTGTTTAATGCAAAACCTTCTGGATTTAGAACTCCTGAAGAAGTTTATTCCGAAATAACTCAAACTGCTATTTTCTGGACGTCTACAGCAGAAGTTGGAACAAAATCTTGGTCTTATTACTTGAAATATAATTACCCTACTTTGTTTCAAGTTCCTTCAGAAGGTAAACTTGGTTTATCAGTTAGATGTAAAAGAGATTAAAGAAAATATTTAAAAGAAAATCTTAGAGACGTAATAATTTACGTCTCTTTTTTATTTCTATACTTTTGCCCTTCGCTTATTTTTAATTAACTTCGCCTCGTAAAAAATAAAAACATGAAAAAAGTAGCGGTTATTGGCGCTGGAACCATGGGAAATGGTATCGCACACACATTTGCACAATTTGGATATGAAGTTTCCTTGATTGATGTTGCTCAAGCTTCATTAGATAAAGGAATTGCAACTATTTCTAAAAACTTAGATAGACAAGTTTCGAAAGGTTCTCTAACAGAAGAGCAAAAAAATCAAACTTTGGCCAATATAACATCATTCACATCTATGGCTGATGGTGTTAAAGGTGTTGAATTGGTTGTAGAAGCTGCTACTGAAAACGTTGATTTAAAATTGAAAATCTTTAGAGATTTAAGCGAATTAACACCAGAAAACGTAATTCTTGCTTCAAATACTTCATCAATTTCTATTACTAAAATAGCTTCAGTAACGAATCGTCCTGAAAAAGTAATTGGAATGCACTTTATGAATCCAGTTCCTGTAATGAAATTGGTTGAAATTATCCGTGGTTATTCAACAACTGACGAAGTGACAAATACCATCATGGAAATTTCTCGTAAATTGAGTAAGGTTCCAGTTGAAGTAAATGATTATCCAGGATTTGTTGCCAATAGAATTTTAATGCCAATGATTAACGAGGCAATTTACACTTTATATGAAGGTGTTGCAGGAGTTGAAGAAATTGATACTGTTATGAAATTAGGTATGGCTCATCCAATGGGACCATTGCAATTAGCAGACTTCATTGGTTTAGATGTATGCTTGGCAATTTTAGGTGTTCTACATGATGGATTTGGAAATCCAAAATATGCGCCTTGTCCACTTTTAGTAAATATGGTTACTGCAGGTAAAAAAGGAGTGAAAACTGGCGAAGGATTCTACTCTTGGACGCATGGAACAAAAGATTTAATTGTTGCAGATAATTTCAAAAAATAATTTAAACTTAAAATAAATTCCTCATTACAAATGGGGAATTTCTTTTTTTATGGCAAAACGTAAAAATAATCCAATGAATGCTGTTCGTCCAAAACGAAAAACAGCAAAAAAAAGTAAGGGAAAAAAGTCTCTCATTTGGATTTTTATTTGTGTTGCTGTTTTGTCAATTGGAGGATTATTTTGGTATTATACCCAAAGTACAAAACCTCTCACCGTTGCCAAATTCAGAGAAATTGTTCCCAAAGGATTTCCGACAATCGGATTAGATGTTTCTCATCATCAAGGAGAAATGGATTGGGATAAATTATTCAATAAATCGGGATATGATTCCTTAATTCATTTTGTATATTGTAAGGCCACAGAAGGAAATACTCACCTTGATAGACAATGGGAAAGAAATAGATCTATTCTGAATGATTATGGAATTCCGAATGGTGCCTATCACTTTTTTATCACAACTGACCCTCCTCTTCCTCAAGCTGAACACTTTTTAAATCATTGGAAAAAAAGGGACATCGATTTACCTCCCGTTTTGGATATAGAAACAGAAGGTTTTTCTGATGAAGATTTAATTGCTAAAATGAAAATTTGGTTAACAGAAATTGAAAATAAAACAGGAATGAGGCCAATTATTTATACTTCACTTAACTTTTACGAAACCAAATTTCAAAAGGATTTTTTAAACTATAAATTTTGGATTGCAGCTTATTCTCGCAAACCGCCATGTATTGACGACGAACGAATTATTCATTGGCAATTCTCTGAATCGGGACGAATACCTGGTACAAGAGAGAAAGTTGATTTGAATGTTTCGAAGTTGGTTTATTAGTTGATAGTTTGTAGTTAGTAGTTAGTAGTTTTTGAAAATTTTGAATAAAAATTTGTTTACTAGAAAAATCTTTGTTAATTTTAATTATATTTCAATTAAACCTAAATGAAAGAAAGTATTCTAAAAACAAAAAGTTTTGTCTATGCAGTTGACTGTGTAAACCAATACAAAAAATTACTCTCAAAAAATGAGTACATCCTTAGTAAACAATTTTTGCGTTCATCAACTTCTGTTGGCGCAAATATTAGTGAGGCAAATAATGCGCAAAGTTTAGCTGATTTTATTCACAAACTGAACATTTCTCAAAAAGAATGTGGTGAATCAATTTTCTGGTTAGAGTTAATGTTTCATACTGAATTCATTAATGAAGCCGAATTTAGAAAGTTACATAGTGATGCCACAGAAATTCTTAGAATGTTAAAAAGTAGTATTAATACTTCAAGAAATAAATCAAAAAACTAAATACTACTAATTAATAACTTCTAACTTTAATGATAACACCTTATAACGACGAATATTTCATGAAACAAGCTTATCAAGAGGCATTGAAGGCTTTTGAGGCAGATGAAATACCCGTTGGCGCTGTGATAGTTGCCAACAATCAAATTATTGCAAGAGCACATAACTTAACGGAACAGTTAACCGATGTTACTGCACATGCTGAAATTCAAGCAATAACTGCGGCAGCAGGTTTTATTGGTGGAAAATACTTGAGTGGCTGTACTTTATATGTTACTCTTGAACCTTGTGTGATGTGCGCAGGAGCATTGTATTGGTCACAAATAGATAAAGTTGTATTTGGAGCTCGTGATGAAAAACGAGGAGCTGGAAATGTAGGTAAAAGTTTGTATCATCCAAAAACGCTAGTTGAAAACGGAATTATGGCCCAAGAATGTTCTCAGTTGATGAAGGATTTTTTTGAACTGAAAAGAAAATAAATTACGATTGCGTGATTAGTTGTACTTTTGCAGTATTAATTTTCATTTATGCCGTTTTCAAATTTAGGATTAGCACAACATTTTTTAGATAAACTAGCAAAACTCAATTACGAGAAGCCCTATCCTATTCAGCAGGAAGCAATTCCTGCAATCTTAAGCGGAAAAGACATCCTCGGTATTGCTCAAACGGGTTCAGGGAAAACGGCCAGTTTTGTTTTGCCTATTTTAGAGCTAATTCACACTCAAAAAGCTTCCAAAAACAGGCATATTAAAGTCTTGGTTTTAGTTCCAACAAGAGAATTAGCCATTCAAGTCAATGAAGTTTTTCAAGAATTTTGTTCGGATTTATCGCCTAAAATAAAAACGATGGCGGTTTATGGTGGTGTTTCTATCAATCCACAAATGATTGCTTTACAAGGAGTTGAAATTTTAGTAGCAACACCAGGTCGTTTGTTAGAATTGCATCAAAATAAAGCATTTTCAGTAAATGAGTTGCAGATTTTAGTTTTGGATGAAGCTGATAAAATGTTGAATTTAGGATTTAGAGACGAAATGACCCAAATCTTTTCTATACTTCCAAAAAAGCGCCAAAATTTATTGTTTTCTGCTACTTTAAGTGAAGATTTGGATGGTATCCACAAAAATCTACTAAAAAATCCAGTTACAATTAAAGTTGAAGAGGAAAAACAAAACCTTGATTTAATTAAACAATTCGCTTATTTAATTTCAGAAGATAAAAAAGGTCCTTTGTTGCGTTACATTATCAAAAAGGAAAATATGCAACAGGTTTTGGTATTTACATCATCTGTCCACAAAGCAGATACTGTTGCAGATAAATTGAATAAAAACGGAATCAAAGCTTTTGCAATCCACAGTAAAAAAAGCCAATCGCAACGAATCAATGCTTTAACGCATTTTAAGGCAGGAAAAACAACTGTATTAGTTGCCACAGATATTATCGCTCGAGGAATCGATATTCAATTTTTACCTTATGTGATTAATTACGAATTACCTCGCTCGCCAAAAGATTTCATTCATCGAATTGGTCGTACAGGGCGAGCTGAATCTTCTGGTGAAGCTATTTCATTCATTAGTCCTGAAGATGCGCATCATTTTAAAGTCATTCAAAAGAAAATGGGGAAAATTGCTACTTTGATTGATGGAAATGAATTGGATTTGTTCAATTGATTGAAATTGCTATTTTTGTAATGTTGCTATGTGTAAAAAAATATCCTTTTTTGTTTTCCTAATTTTTTCTTGTGTGCAAATTAGTGCACAGCTAAAAACATTACCAAAAAGATATATAAATAAAATTCTAAACGATACAACTGACATTTCCAAACCGCAATTCATGATGTATCCAGTTGTGGCTTATGCACCAGAAACTAGTGTTGAGCTTGGTTTTAGTGGTTTATATGTTCGCTACGCAAAAGGAGATACAACAAATAGATTAAGCGAGATTAATGCCTTTGTCTTTTATACTTTACAAAATCAATTTGGAGGATTTTTTGAACATGCTATTTATAGCGACAAAAATGAGTGGTTTTTTCTTGGAAAATTAAAGTTTCAGAGTTTTCCATTGTCTTATTATGGGATTGGACCAGACGCTCCAGATGTAAAATTGGCGCGCGTTGATGCCTTTCAAGTTCAAATTAAGGAACGTATATTAAGAAAAGTATATAAATCTTTTTATGGCGGTTTGGAATTCGATATGCAGCATTTAGGAAATGTAAACTTTAAAGATTACGACACAAACACAACCTACACTAAACCGCTTGGAAATGAAGGCTCAACAAACTTTGGCTTAGGTGCTGGTATTTTGTTTGATGACCGTCACAATGTTTTAAATGTTAGAAAAGGTATTTTCGCTGAACTTGCCTTTATACATTACGATCAAAAATTTGGCAGTCAATTTACTTTCACTTCCATTTTTTCAGATTTTAGGTATTTTCATCCAGTTAGAAAACGAAATGTGCTTGCATTTCAATATTTAGGTCAATATACATTAGGAAATCCACCTTTCAATCAAATGGCACTAATGGGAGGTGAAATGATGATGCGCGGTTACTACACGGGAAGATATCGCGATCGAAATTTAATGGCTTTTCAAACAGAATATAGAATGCTCCCATTTAAATTCGCAAAACGCTTTGGTGCTTCTATTTTTGCAAGTACTGGCGTTGTTTCGCACACGCTTTCGGATATTAAGCGTAGTCATTTAGTTTATTCTGGAGGAGCCGGAATACGTTTTTTGCTTTTTCCTAAAAAAGATATTTGGACTAGACTTGATTTTGCAGTTACTGAGGAAGGTCACGGATTTTATTTATTTATAGGGGAAGCTTTTTAATTTTGAATGGAGAATGAAAAATGGAGAATGAAAAATGTTTTTGCTGTTCTGACAAAAGTTACAAAGACTGTTGTGAACCAGTTATTTTAGGACTAAAGAAAAGAATATCTGCCGAAATCTGCATGCGTTCACGATACTCTGCCTATTGCCTCAAAAACATTGATTACATCATTGAATCAACTTATCCTTCGCAACGTAAGTATTATCCAAAAAAATCTTTAGTATCGTGGGCGAATTCCGTTTCGTGGCTCAAACTTGAAATCGTTTCGGCAAGCTCAAATATTGTTGAATTTAAAGCCTACTTCAACGAAGGAAATTCAGAAATCCAAATTCATCATGAGAAATCACTTTTCAAAGAAGAAAATGGAAATTGGTATTTCTTTGAAGGAGAGGTTTATTAGTTGGCACTTCGACAGGCTCAGTGTGAAAGTTAGTAGTTTTTAGTTAGGAGTTAGGAGTTTTAAGTAATTCCAAAATTTTATTTACATTAGCTAAAAAATAGCTCATGAAACAATTCCTGTTTTTTATTTTATTTTCACTTTTAACAAGCATAAATCATGCTCAGGAAAATACACCCAAACAAAGAATAATTTTCCTAGAACTTGGTGGAAGTGCTGGTTTGGCTTCGGTTAATTACGAAAAAGAATTCAAATCCTATACTAATTTATCTTTAAGATTTAGATCAGGTTTTTCATATGCTCCCATCGATAAAAATAACGGTTCAAGTTTGATTTTTCCACTGATGATTCAAGGATTGATTGGACAAAAAAAACATAAATTAGAACTTGGAATTGGTCAAGGAATTACCCTTACCACTCGTTTACATTTTTTCTTCCTAACTACTCCTGCGCTAGGTTATCGCTTTGAAACTCCTGAATCAAATTGGATTTTTAGAGCCACTTACACTCCCTTGATTTCCTATTTAGTTGATTTCCAATATCAGCATTGGGCGGGATTGAGTGTTGGATATAAATTAAAATCGAAGTGAGATGAAGAATTTACTTACATTTTGTTTTGCTCTAATTTTAGTTACTTCTTGTAATAAAAAGAAATTTTTCGATGGACCAAATGCATATTCTGATGATTTTGAATCCTATTCGACTTTTGAAGATTTATTTGTCGAAGGCGATTTAAAGTGGTCATACACGCAACAAACCAAATCTGAAAACATCATTTCTTTGGATACAAACAGAAAACATTCAGGAAATTATGCACTAAAATTCTCAGCTAAAAAATCAGATGATGTACTTTCAAAATGCAGTATTTCAAAACAAAAAATGGCTTTTTGGGATGGAGAAACAATGCAAGTTAGCGTTTGGTATTATTTGGAAGGAAATGAAAGTTATGAGTGGTTGTTTTTACTCGATTTGGAAGAGCAAGCAAGCATTGGAGCCGGACCTGGAATGCGTTTAGCTCTTGTTGACAATAAATTACGAATTGAACATAAATACAATGAAAAAGATATCATTCAAGAAGTTGGAAAAGAAATCGATTTCCCCAGAAATCAATGGGTAAATCTCGTTTGGGAAGTAAAACTCTCTCAAAAAAAGAAGGGAACCGTAAAATTGTGGCAAGACGGAAACCTGTTGATCACCAAAGAAAATCATCGAACTTTGCCAAAGGACATTCTTTATTTCCAACAAGGAACCAAAGGAATGTATAGCAGTGTTGAATTTGGTGTAACTGCAAATTCAAAAGACAATGATATCAATTTGTGGTTGGATGATGTTGAGGTTAAAAGGTTCTGATTCTACATACTAATAACTCCTTACTCACACTTCATTTCGACAAGCTCAATACATCGCGACTTCGCTCAGTGTCCGTTACTCATAACTCATAACTCAAAACTACAAACTACAAATCACTTCCCCAATTCTCCAATTCTTCTTTTGACCATAAATCTGGAAAGAAAATACGACGTTGGTATTTTGGATGCATATATTTTCTCCAGTCACTTCCGCCCGTTGCTTCGATAACTTCACCTTTTGGTTGCAAATATTTTGCGGCAGCATTGTAATGAGCCATTACCCAAGTGATGTTTACCGTTTTATCGTAATGACGCATGGCAGTAATTAAATCTGGGTTGCTTTTGACATCTTCTGGCAAAGATTTATATTTCGTGTAAAGATTTGTGGTATTGTATTCCTCCATTTTACGCAAAAACATGTCTTTATATTTCTCCTCAAACAAGGTTATTAAAGTATTCTTTTTACCAGTTGCGTGATCTTTTCCTGCTGCTTGCCAGTATAAATGCTCGTAGGCGTGAGAATATGGAGTATTGCGATCAATAGTTGCTCTAAAACGATAATCAATTAGGTTTATCAATTCTGTAGAACCAAATTCAATCAAACGGTAATTGGCACTTTGGAATCCACTTGCAGGTGTTAAGGTATTTCTAAATTTCAAGTATTGCTCCACTTCCATTCCATCTTGCATGATAGCAAAAGAAGAAGAAAGCATATCGAAATAACGGCTAATTCGATCTAATTTTTGAGTAAATAATTCAGCTGTAACTTCTTTGGCTGTCGTTACTTGCTCCATTTCCCACAAAATCATTTTGAATAACAATTCGTTGATTTGGTGATACATGATAAAAACCATTTCATCTGGAAGCGTGGTACGTTGATGTTGCAAAGACAAAAGTGCTTCGGGCTGAATGTAATCCCAATAAGTAATTGGTTTTGCCCAAACTAAACCTTCTAAGTGCACTTCTGGATTTTGATCTATTGCTTTAAATTTTTCTTCAATACGACCTAATAATTCTTCCGTTTTTGTATTCATGTTTTACTGTTTAAAATCTTTTTTAGATTGAGACAAAAATAAAACAAATCTAGTTGTAAATCCACGTCAATTAAAATATTAAGCTTTTTTGTTTATTGTGTTAAATTTTTAAATTTGTAAAAAAAAGTGATATGGAAAATAAAACAAAAATATCGGTTCAGACTTCTGTTAAATCAGATATCAATTCAGTTTGGTCAAAATTCAACGAAGGAAAACACATTGTTAACTGGGCCTTTGCTAGTGATGATTGGCATTGTCCTTTTGCTGAAAGTGATTTACAAGTTGACGGAAAAATGAAAATTACCATGGCTGCCAAGGATGGAAGTTTTAGTTTCGATATTGAATCTGTTTTTTATGAAGTAAATTCACCAAATTTCGTTGCCTATAGCATGTCAGACGGAAGAACAGTTGAAATAAGTTTTGAAGAAAAAGAGGATGAAATTTTAGTTACTGAGGTTTTTGAAGCAGAATCTGAAAACCCAATTGAAATGCAACAACAAGGCTGGCAGGCGATTTTGAATAATTTCAAGAAGTATTGTGAGGAATAAAAGTGACTTGTTTGAATACTAAATGAAGTAAATTTTCGTTCCATTAAAAAAATTAACTAATGAGAACACTACTGCTTTTTTTAATTTCAATCTATTGTTCGCTTGAAACAAGTAGCTTTTGTCAACAAAAAGACACAAATCAAATTACACGACCTTACTTTTTTGCCTCAGCAAATTTTGAGATGAATGTTACTGGGAAAATTATGCCCAGCAGTGGACTACAATTGGGTTTAGGAATCAATTTAGCTCGCTTTTTTACAAAAAAAATAGTCTTGGGTTTGTATGGGGAAATGAGTTTTGCAGCCCCTTTATCTTCCAATAATCAATATCATAATCTAACGAGTAACATTAACGAGAACGTAATTTACAATCAATCTAATTATGTCGACTCTGTAAAAGCCATTTTATTAACAAATGCTTTTAACAAAGATCAATTTAGTGGTTGTTATCGGTCAACATATGGATTAGCTTTTAGTCCATTTCCTGATAAATATGGTGAAATAATCCTTTTTCTCTCCAAAGGAAAATCTATATATCCCTTTTATGGACAATACGATCAGCCTAATGCACCAAACGAAGGTGGTTATGCCCAAAATATTGAAATTCCAACAACTTTTAAAGCAACAATAATGTTCAAACCCTTGACATTAACAAAAATGAAAGAAAAGAATTTCCTAAAAGACCATTTACAAATTGGGTTTTATTTTCAGAAAACTTCTTTAAAAGACGCGAGGTTAACCTATTCACCGCTTTCAACTTATTTGAAACATGAGTTCTTTACCAGCAATCGAAAATCTGAAATTCAATTCGGAATTAGACTTGGAATAGGAATAGGATTTTTGAAACAAATTAGGATTTAAACTCCAAAAAAAAACCAATTGAGCTTATCCGTTTATTTTCCGTAACTTTGCTTAATGAAATTTGAAGATTTACAGCTTAACGAGCAAATACTAGAAGCCATTTCACATATGGGTTTTGTGGATGCAACACCTATACAAGAAAGAGCAATTCCAAAAATATTAGAAAACAAAGATTTAATTGCCTGCGCACAAACTGGAACTGGAAAAACTGCGGCTTTTATTTTACCAATTTTACATAAGTTAACTGGAAAAGAAGACACAACAATTGATACTTTAATCATTGTACCAACACGTGAATTAGCTATCCAAATTGAACAAGAAATTCAAGGCTTATCTTATTTCGTTTCTGTTGGTTCTAAAGCGATTTACGGCGGTGGAGACGGGAAAAATTGGGATGATCAAAAAGATGCTCTAAAAAACGGAACAGATATTATTGTGGCCACTCCAGGTAAA
The DNA here is from genome assembly GCA_046303515.1 of Flavobacteriia bacterium. GTDB lineage: Bacteria > Bacteroidota > Bacteroidia > Flavobacteriales_D > Crocinitomicaceae > M2408. The sequence goes on from JBKCGI010000037.1 coordinate 16,359, forward strand.
CTTTTATCACACATCAATCAAGGTTACGTCGACTTTTCGAAGGTAAAACATTTGGTTTTAGATGAGGCTGACAAAATGCTCGACATGGGTTTTGCTTTGGATTTAGATACTATCATCAACAAATTACCAAAAGAAAGACAAACTTTACTTTTTAGTGCTACGATGGCGCCAAAAATTAGAGATTTGGCTCGCAGAATTTTGAAAACACCAGAAGAAATTACTTTATCGATTTCAAAACCAGCTGAAGGTGTAAAACAATCTGTTTATTTGTGTTTCGACAATCAAAAAATAGATTTAATTAAAAATATTCTTACTGAAAGAACTGAATATACAAGCATCATCATTTTCACCTCATCGAAGAGTAAAGTGAATGAAATTGTGGCAGGTTTACGCAGAAATGGATTTAAATCTACTGGAGTTTCCTCAAATTTAGATCAGGAAGAACGTGAAGAAGTTTTACGAGGTTTTCGTTCCAAAAGAATTCGAATTATCGTTGCAACTGATGTGATGAGCCGCGGAATTGATATTAAGGAAATAAATTTAGTTATCAATTACGATACCCCTTTTGATGCTGAGGATTACGTGCACCGTGTTGGACGAACAGCTCGTGCAAACACAAAAGGTGAAGCAATTACCTTAGTTAATGAAAAAGACATGCGCAAATTAGCGACGATTCAACGTTTGATTGAAGCTGAAATTCCACAAATTGCACTGCCAGAAGTTTTGGGTCCAGGTCCAGAATTTAGTGTGAAAACAATGCCTAAGAAGAAGAAGAAGAATTTTAAGAAAAAAGTAGTTAAAACTGAAGGAGCGAGTTAAGATGTAATTTATTGATTACCAACAACAAAAAAGTTTTTAACGGTTAAATCGTTTCTTCGATATCTACCCTTACGGAGACGAATAGCTTTGTGAACTAGTGTTTTTTTTGTGAAACGTAAAAAACAAAGCAGAGGCTCTTGTTTTTGCGATTGAACAAAAAAAGATAGGAGCAAACTAGCAGACGAAGAAAGTAAGGGAGCCAAATTTAAAATATTAATAATCAGACATAAAAAAGTTTTTAACGGTTAAATCACATAACTCAATTATAAGATTTTACGTTTCTCAAATTCCAACTGAGCAAGCAAAACCACACTAAAAAAATCAAAAAACTAATTTTCTGAATCAAAGGTAAAAAAGGCAATAAATCAGCATTGTAGTAAAAAATATTATTGACAAGAACCAAAAAGAGATTTACAAAGCCATAACGAAAAAGGAATTTCCATTTCAATTGTTTGAGTATAATAAAGGAAAAAAAAAGTGCAATGACACCAAAAAAGGAAGCTAAATTGGTGATGAAATCATGAGCATTCGTGAAAATAAAAAATGCTAAACACATTGAAATTACTCCCGAAAATTGCACGATGCGTTTCAAATAAGTTTTTATAGCTAAATCTTTCGGGAAAATGATCCAAAACAAGGAAAGCGAAACACTCAAAACCAACATGGCGACTAATGCAATTGGACGAGCACTATTTTTTTCTCCATTGATAGCTGTTTCATTTAATAAATTACACCAAAAATTGTGAACCCAACTAAATCCCTTAGCATTTTGATCAGCAATTGAACCTCCAGGATAATAAATTGAAGCCACAAAGTATAAAATGAGGAATATAATTATTCCAATAATCGGTAGAAAAAATAGTTTTTGTGACTTAATTGTCATTTTTTCTTTCCCATTTAATTTTCACTGCTGAAATGATTTCCGTTTCTAGTCTTTGATCCGATAAAATCTCAAATCCATGTTTCAAATAAAAAGGCATCGGCGTTTGATAAAGTTCTCCATTCCTTTTTAAATCCTTATTATGATCGATCACCCAGCCAAAAATCACATCGTTTTCTTCCTTGAGTTTATTAATCAATAGTACTCCTAAACCTTTTCCTTTCTCCATGGATGAAACTATGATAGAAAAACGTCTTTCCTCCTGACTTAAAAAATCGACTGCCCAGGCAATTATTTCACCTAAATCATTTTCAATTACAAAATGACGATGATTCTTTGTATC
>JBKCGI010000038.1:0-6527 GCA_046303515.1 Flavobacteriia bacterium
TGTTGCAAAACAGGATCTGTTTCAAAAGTGGTCATTTTATCGCGATCAAAAACCCATTGTTTCACACCACCAGAAATCCCGATAGAAAGCCGTGTTTCTGGTGTGAAATTAAAGTGAGCTGCATAATTCACTAAAAAGCGATTCATGCTAAAGGCTCCAATTTTGTCCGTTTCGAACTTAAAACCTATTCCTTGTCGCGGACTTAATAATTTTTTTTGTGGCGTTGAAATCGGTAAATTCAAAGTGATAAATCCACTGTTTGGTGAGCCAGGCAAATTTGCCCATTGATTTCTGTACAGTGTTTTGATTTCCAAACAAGGTTTAATTCCAGAAAAAGCTGGGTTCAACGCTTGCAAATGCCAAAACCACTGCGAATACTGTGGAACTTGCTGTGCTTGGGATGAAAAAGCAACAACAAAAATTAAAATAAAAGCCAAAAGCAATTTTATCATGCAGTAAAAGTAAAATAAATTTATTTGATTAGCAATTTAAGTCATATTTTACACTTTAAACAAATGATTTCATAAGTGTTTTTGATATTTGAAAATCAGCTCATTACTTATAAATTAGTTCTTGCTAAAACTTTTGCGTTCTTAAAACACCTAGTACATCAAAATAGCTTTGCAGTCCTTTGCGTTTAAAATTTTCACTATGCTACTCAATTTTTTATTAAAAACGTTGAATAATTGTCTAAATTGTGTGCTTAACACTTGTATTTTTGCTCTTGGACTAAAAATATTTCATTTTTTCGATTCAACCTTGTTGTTATAATAATTTATATTAAATTTGCCTTCTATTTTTAGCGTACTTATGGCAAACACTAATAATTACGGGGATTATTTTCCTCTCTTAATTCAAGCAGGAGTTGCTTTTGCTTTCGTGGCTGCAACCCTTGTGGTTACTCATTTTTTGGGTCCGAATTTAAAATCAAAAAGAAAAAACGAAAACTGGGAATGTGGTATCGAATCAGAAGGAAATGCACGTTTCCCTGTATCTGTGCGCTACTTCATGACAGCCATTTTATTCGTATTATTCGATGTTGAGGTGATTTTTTTCTACCCTTACGCAGTAAATTTCAAAGCATTAGAACTTGAAGGGCTTTTAGCTGTTATAATGTTCGTAGCCTTTTTCTTAATTGGCTTTTTATATGTACTTAAAAAAGGAGCATTAGAATGGGAAAAATAGAAGATTTACAGACAATTAACGGTGAAGGTTACCAACTTTCAAGATTAGAAAAAGTAGTTGAAATAGCTCGTTCTAACTCTGTATGGCCTTTGCCTTTTGCTACTTCATGTTGTGGTATCGAATACATGGCAACAATGGGTAGTAACTACGATTTGGCTCGTTTCGGAATGGAACGTATGTCCTTTTCACCTCGCCAAGCAGACTTATTAATCGTTGCAGGAACAATTTCCAAAAAATTAGCGCCTGTATTGAAAAAAGTGTACGAGCAAATGGCGGAACCAAAATGGGTACTTTCAGTTGGAGCTTGTGCTTCTTCAGGTGGTATTTTTGATACATATTCTGTTTTACAAGGAATTGATCGCGTAATTCCAGTAGATGTTTACGTACCAGGTTGTCCTCCTCGTCCAGAACAAATTATCGATGGTATCATGCGTATTCACGAATTGATTAAACACGAACCATTGAGAAGAAGATATTCGGATGAATATAAACATTTGATGAACGATTATAACATTGACATTAATGAATAGTTTATTAAACAACGAAAACGTTTTAGAAAGAATCAAGGCTGAATTTGGCAATGCAATTCTTTCGAGCGAAACACCTTATGATTTGTTGACGATTGAGGTAGAACCTTCAAAAATATACGATTTAATCAAATGGTTGAAATATGACGGAGCCTTACAAATCAATTTTTTAACTTTATTAGGTGGAATTCAATATCCTTCTAATGCAGGGAAAGAATTTGGTGTGAATTACCATTTACACAGTTTGGTTCACAATTTCAGAATCCGTTTAAAAACTTTTGTTCCTGCAGAAAATCCTGTAGTGGATTCAATTGTTGATTTATACACTGGCGCAAATTGGCAAGAACGTGAAACCTATGATTTCTTTGGAATCCAGTTTGATGGTCACCCAAATTTAGTGCGTATTTTGAACGAGGATTCAATGGATTATTTTCCAATGAGAAAAGAATATCATTTGGAAGACGCTACAAGAAAAGATAAAGATGATCGCTTCTTCGGAAGATAAATTGAGGAAATATGAGTAATTTGAAAGCTGAAAACTTAAACGAAACATTAAACCCTCATTTGTCTAAAGAAACAATTGATGGTGATATCGCTACATTAAACTTAGGTCCAACTCACCCAGCAACACACGGTATTTTCCAAAATATCTTGCAAGTTGATGGTGAAAAAATCATTTCTTCAGAGCAAACAGTTGGTTACATTCACCGTGCATTTGAAAAATTGGCTGAAAGACGTCCTTTTAATCAAATCACACCAATCACTGACCGTTTAAACTATTGTTCTTCTCCAATCAACAATATGGGTTGGGAAATGACAGTTGAGAAATTAATTGGCGCAGAAATTCCAAAAAAAGTAGATTACATGCGTGTAATCATTATGGAATTAGCACGAATTGCAGATCATTTGGTTTGTAATTCAGTAATTGGTGTGGATACTGGCGCTTTGACAGGTTTTACCTACGTTTTCCAAGAACGAGAAAAAATATACGAATTATTTGAAGAAATGTGCGGTTCTCGTTTGACAACGAATATCGGGCGAATTGGTGGTTTTGAACGTGAGTTTACTCCAACATTTCATTATAAATTGAAGAACTTCTTAAAAACTTTCCCAAAAGTATTTAATGAATTTAATGCGCTTTTGGAAAGAAACAGAATTTTTATGGATCGTACAATGAAAGCTGGACCTATTTCAGGTGAAAGAGCTTTGGAATACGGTTTTACAGGACCAAACTTACGAGCTGCTGGTGTTGATTACGATGTTCGTGCCATGAATCCATATTCTTCTTACCAAGATTTTGATTTCATTATTCCTGTTGGAGTAAATGGTGATACATACGATCGTTTCCAAGTGCGTCAAGAAGAAATTCGTCAGAGTTTAAAAATTATCGAACAAGCATACAAAAACATTCCTGAAGGAGATTATAAAGCAGATATTCCAGAATTTTATTTACCTCCAAAAGAGTTGGTATATAATAACATGGAAGCTTTAATCTACCACTTCAAAATTGTTATGGGAGAAACTCCTATTCCTGCTGGTGAAGTATACCACAGTGTAGAAGGTGGAAACGGAGAAGTTGGTTATTATTTGGTAAGTGATGGTGGAAGAACACCTTATAGATTACAATTCCGAAGACCATGTTTTATTTATTACCAAGCATATCCAGAAATGATTACTGGTCAAACGATTAGTGATGCTGTATTGACATTGAGTAGTATGAATGTTATTGCAGGAGAATTAGATGCTTAAAAAATTGCAAGTTAAGATGAAAAATAAATTGAGATTTTTAGATTTTTGGATTTTTGGAAACGCTGCGCTTTGGAAGTCTTCCAATAATCGAATAATCCAACAGTCTAATAATCCTAAAATGAAATAATCGAAAAAAAATGAGTTCACATTCACATACTCCAATTAGCGAAAGACACAGTGAAAAGCCAGTTTTCAGTGCTGAAAAAATGGCTGAAGTACAACGTGTCATTGCGGAATATCCAGAAGGGAAATCAAAGAGCGCTGTTCTACGAATTTTGCATTTTGCAGAAGAAGAGTTTGGTGGTTGGTTGAGCATCGAAACCATGGATTACGTTGCTGAGATTTTAAATATTGAACCAATTGAAGTGTATGAAGTTGCTACTTTTTACACCATGTTTAACGTTGAACCTGTTGGAAACTATGTATTTGAAGTATGTAGAACAGGACCATGCATGTTAGTTGGAAGCGATAACATTATTTCTTATATCGAAAATAAATTGGACATCAAAGTTGGTGAAACAACAAAAGATGGCATGTTTACTTTAAAAACAGCTGAATGTTTAGGAGCTTGTGGTTACGGACCAATGCTTCAATGTGGCAAAAAATACCACGAACATTTAACACCAGAAAAAGTAGATAAATTGATTGAACTTTACCGTGCAGGTAATAAAAATATTGAAATCTAATGGGAAGAAGATTATTATTAGAGCACGACAACGTTCCTGGAATAGAAACATTTGAAGTCTATAGAAAACATGGCGGTTACCGTTCTGTTGAAAAGGCTTTAAAAACAATGTCTCCAGAACAAGTTGTTGAAGAAGTTAAACTTTCTGGCTTAAGAGGAAGAGGTGGAGCAGGATTCCCAACAGGAATGAAATGGTCTTTCTTGGCAAAACCAGAAGGTGTTCCGAGATATTTATTGTGTAATGCAGATGAATCTGAGCCTGGTACCTTCAAAGATCGTTATTTGATGGAAAAAATTCCACATTTATTGGTTGAAGGAATGATTACCTCAAGTTACGCCTTAGGTTGTAACCGTTCTTTCATCTACATCCGTGGAGAGTACATGTGGGTTTTGGAAATCCTTGAAAAAGCGATTGCTGAAGCTTATGCAAATGGATTTTTAGGTAAAAACATTTTAGGATCTGGTTTCGATTTGGATCTTAGTGTAGCGCCAGGAGGAGGAGCCTATATTTGCGGAGAAGAAACGGCTTTAATCGAATCTTTAGAAGGTAAAAGAGGAAATCCTAGAATTAAGCCACCATTCCCAGCTGTTAAAGGTTTGTGGGGATGTCCAACTGTGGTAAACAACGTTGAAAGTATTGCTGCTGTCGTTCCAATTGTGAACGATGGTGGAGAAGAATATGCAAAAATTGGTTTGGGTAGAAGTTCAGGAACTAAGTTAATATCTGCTTGCGGAAACTTAGCTCGTCCAGGCGTTTATGAAATCGAAATGGGAATTACTGTAGAGGAATTTATCTATGGTGACGACTATTGTAGAGGTATTGCAAATGGTAAAAAATTGAAAGCTTGTGTGCCAGGTGGTTCATCAGTTCCAATTTTACCTCATTATTTAGTTACAAAAACTGCTGCTGGTGAAGATCGTTTGATGACTTACGAAAGTTTGTCTGACGGTGGTTTTGCAACCGGTTCAATGTTAGGTTCTGGAGGATTCATCGTTTTCGATGAAGACCAATGTATCGTAAGAAACACTTGGAATTTTTCTCGTTTTTATGCACACGAGTCTTGTGGACAATGTTCACCTTGCCGTGAAGGTACAAGTTGGATGGAAAAAGTATTGAATCGTTTGGAGCACGGACAAGGAAATATGCGTGACATCGATTTGTTGGCTGAAATCAACAAAAAAATCGAAGGAAACACAATTTGTCCATTAGGAGATGCTGCTGCTTGGCCAGTTGCAGCTGCAATTCGTCACTTTAGAGATGAGTTTGAATGGCATGTAAACGAAAAATCAGTATCGCAAACAAGAAATTACGGACTTTCGAAAGAAGTGTCTTTTAGTCAAGGATAGATAATATAGGTCTGGTTGTAGGGACGTAAGATTTTACTTCCCTACCTACCAGAATAACAAAAGAAACATCAAAAACTATGGTAAAAGTAACCATTGACGATAAAACAATAGAAGTAGAACCAGGAACTACCATCTTAAACGCTGCGCGAATGATTGGTGGTGAGGTTGTTCCTCCTGCGATGTGTTTTTACAGTAAACTTCCTGGTACAGGGGGGAAATGTAGAACTTGTTTGGTTGAAGTTGCTCAAGGCTCAACAAATGATCCTCGTCCGATGCCAAAATTGGTAGCCTCTTGTTCAACTCCAGTAATGGATGGAATGGTTGTCAAAAATAAAACGAGTGAAAAAGTACACGATAACCGTGGAGCTGTAGTTGAGTTTTTGTTAATCAATCACCCTTTAGATTGTCCAATTTGCGATCAAGCAGGAGAATGTCACTTGCAAGATTTAGGTTTTGAGCACGGTGGTGCAGGAACGCGTTACGAAGAAGAAAGAAGAACTTTTGATCCAATTGATATCGGTAACAAAATCAAATTACACATGAATCGTTGTATTTTATGTTACAGATGTGTTGCTGTTGCAAATCAATTGACGGATAAACGTGTTCACGGTGTTTTGAATCGTGGTGAACATGCAGAAATTAGTACTTACATTGAAAATGCAATCGAAAATGATTTCTCAGGAAACATGATTGATGTATGTCCAGTGGGTGCTTTAACTGATAAAACTTTCCGTTTCAAATCACGTGTATGGTTTTTGAAACCAATGGAAGCTTCTTGTGAATGTACAAAATGTTCAGGAAAAGCAGTAGTTTGGATGTTTGGAGATGAAATTTACCGTGTAACTGCTCGTAAAGATCAGTACGGAGAAGTAGAAGATCAAGACGGAAAAACAGGTTGGATTTGCAACGATTGTCGTTTTGATAAAAAAGATGTTTCAAATTGGACAATTGCTGGACCAAGAACAATAAACAGACATTCTGTAATTTCTCAAGGTCATTACCAAAGTCCACGAACAAGTGTTAAAAAACTAAAA
>JBKCGI010000039.1:0-2998 GCA_046303515.1 Flavobacteriia bacterium
TAGTCAACTATTTATTACTGCTTCAATCACCAATTGTCATTTTTCTAAAGATATTGACCTTTAGATTGTTCGATAATTAGATTATTCGATTGTTAGACCTTGTCTAATGATCCAAAAATCTAAAAGTCCAATAATCGAAAAGTCGAAGACTTTAGGTGTCTATTGCATCATGGTCCACCTCTTCCCATTCCGAACAGAGACGTTAAGCCTGATTGCGCTGATGGTACTGCGTTTTTGAATGTGGGAGAGTAAGTCGACGCCGCTTTTTTAAACCCCGATTATCCAAGATAGTCGGGGTTTTTTGCGTTTATACTTTAGGGTACCGTAGGTTCATGCCGAAACGCAGTGGAGACTAGCGAAGCTAATCCTACATTCTCTCCTATAGGGTTAGAATATATACCAAACATACCGAGTGATGCTCCAATACCTCCAACTGCGCCAACCCCCCCGACAGCTAAATCTGTTTTATCCCTTACTGTAACATTAGTTTTCGGGTCATTATCGTACGCTTTTTGATACATATCCATACCTGTAAAAATTGGTGCAGCTATTGATGTAGCCGTACCAAGTCCCTTTGTAAGTTTAAATAATTGTGTTCCTTGTTTTCCTAAAACAGCATTCAATCTCCAATTTGTCTGTGTCTTTGTTAACATTTGAAATGTTAACGGATTATTATTACTTTTAAAATTAGCAGCAACAATTGCTACTGATGCCTCGGTAGTTATAAAAGTTACATTTCCAAGATTATCATTAAACCCTTTATAACTGTTGACTAACGCTGTTATATCTGGTACCTTTAAGGAGGAGATTTAGCTTTGGGTCAAGAGTTGGCGCATCGGTTTTCTGTCTATATTTTAATGCAGCTTTTTTATCATAAGCATACCAAGCCACATTACCTAAATGGTTTGCCAATTCATAATTTTTATCTCCTACGATACGTTCCGAATAATCAAAATTAGCATTTGCGATGTTGATTTGAGATGGTAGTCCTGGGTTTCCAGTTTCCGGTATTAATTGACTAGCATTTAGAATTGCTTTGTTTTGATTTTCCACCCCAATTCTGGCAGAGCCGTAGATGTGGTGTTCGTTAAGGGTGACCTCGAAAGGAGTCAAACTTTTTTCTATTTTCTCATAAGCATTCATTTTAGTCAGTGTTTAATACTTTTTTTAGTAGTTTAAAAGCTATTCTAATTCTACGCAAAAATGTTCCTAATAAGGAACAGGTAGCCAAAATGCTCCACTACGAAGTGGCGCCGAAGGTAAAAATACGCTTTTTTTGGTACCAAGCAAATTTTGATTTAGGTTTTTGAGATTTTATTTAGCTTAAATCATAGCATTTAAATTTTCTAGTACGATCAGATACAAATTGTCATAACAAATCTAAAATAATTTCTTTTCCTATAAGATTTCACAGCTATTATATATTAAAAATACAATAAATATTTTTTTAAAAGTCTTATTTTCCTAAAATTCTTTTGAAGAGTATTTTATACTATTTTCAAATCTTTATTATGTGTACAAGTGCCACATGCATTACATTTGTTATCCACAACGCGTTCTTTTCTGGCTTCTTTGGCGCTTGCAATAAAACTTTCATTGTAATAGTTTTCTGTTTTTACGTGCATTTCCGAGGGTGTCATTCCACCAATGGCATGACTTGGGCGGACGTTATTGAACTCATTTTGAAAGATTTCAAGTTCTGCGATTAATTGCTCTTCATTTTTAAACTCTTTGCGATACAACCATCCCTGTTTTAAAATTTTGTTATGCGCTTCTATTTGTGTGTTTCCAAAACGTATGTCATGTAATGCGCGTAATTTTGTTAAGTTTGGTAAGAGGTGAATATAATTTTCAACTAAATTATTATTATTCTCTGATCCACCATCAACCAATAAAGTTAAATCTTCCTCAATTGAATTGAATTCTGATTCATACGCTTGTTTAATGGTTGCCAATCTATTGCTTGCGCTTAATGTATCGCTCACCAAGTGAGACAATATTTTTCTGGAAAAGTTATCTACTACCAAATAAATGTAGTGAATTTTTAAGCCTATTTTGAAATAAGTGACATCGGCATGCCAGATTTCATTTGGTCGCACTGCTCTGATTCCTGGCGCTCCTTTTTTCCTTGCAAATTTTGGTTTTTTTCTTCGAAGTCCCAACAGATTTGCGTATTTGTACCATGTGGCATTCGAAATGAAAAGTATTCCTTCCCTTCGCGCATGATGAGCTACGGAAGAAATAGGCCAATGTTCGATTGTTTCATCTTCTAACATGTCTTTCATTTTTTCCACTTCATGTATCTTCAATTGATGTGGTTGTTTAAGTAAACACCAATCCAAAGGAGATTTTGAACAGCCAGAATAAATTTCCAACACCCATAAATTATACGTGGAAGCCGATAGATTAAAACATTTCAAAACTTGTTTAAACGGAATACTTTTTCTTGCTCGTTCCACAATATCAATCAAATCCATGCGGTGTTTTTTGAATTGTTGCTTCATGAATTTGTCGTTGGACATGGATTGTATGAATCGACCTATTCGTACATAAGTCATAAAAATTCGTTTTGCATTGCGTGATTTTATGAATTCTTTCAGCATTTCAATTTCTGAATTAGCCAATTTATTCAATTCACAGCCTAGGTATTTATCGTCTTTTTCGTTACGCCAACGATGTATGGTATTGCGTGGGATGGTTTTTCGTAAAGACAATGGTATGGCTTCTTCTAGGCCTTTTCGGTACAAATGTTTTACCGATGTGTCGTAAGATGTTCTTTGGTGCATGAGAAAAAAAATCGGCGAAGATACAATTATTCTTTTTTCTTGATAAAAAAGAACCAAAAAATCAAGGCTCAATGATGTCTCATTCGAAAACTACAAAACACTTCGTATTCTGCACCCAAACTCACTTACGTTGTTACCGAAAACAAGTTTTCGACAACTAAGTTCAAACATGGGTTCGAATTACTTCGTTTATTTTGGTTTTCTACTTTCAA
>JBKCGI010000040.1:0-27595 GCA_046303515.1 Flavobacteriia bacterium
ATCTTTGAAGGACAAAGTAGAATGGAAACAGGAACATTAACTTATTCTACAATTTCATTCAATTCAGCTTTTGTAAAATCGAATAGCCGAAACGGATTTAGTTCAGATGTATTTAATACGCTTTTAGACAATAGAAAAGCAGTTTCAGAAAATCTAGGTTTAAGAAATGGAAATTCTAACAAATTGAGTTCTGGATATTATTCAGGTTACGATGGTACGCAACAAGAAGTTGTAATTGGTTCATTCTTAACCGCATTCACAGGAAATGAAGTGAATGAGAAAAATGTGAATCCTCTCAAAAATATTCCATTGCCAAACTGGACTGTGAATTACAATGGACTAACAAAATTCGAAAAAACGAAGAAATACGTTAAGAACTTTGTCATCAAACACGGTTATACTTCTTCTGTTAGTGTTGCTGGTTTGCAAACGAATTTGAACGCTCAAAATGATGCCAATGGAAATCCTGCAGCTTTGGATTTGAATAATAATTATATCGTTAACAGACAAATTCAAACCGTTACAATTTCTGAGCGTTTTTCTCCATTGATTGGAATTGATGCAACTTGGAATGTAAAAGGGCAAGGTTTAATTACGAAGTTTGAGTTTAAAAAAGACCGCAACGCTTCTTTATCTTTAGCAAATAATCAAGTAACAGAGATTATGGGGAAAGAAATCGTAATTGGAACTGGATATAAATTCTCTAAAGTGAAATTCAAAAAGATCAAAGCTTTAAGTAAATATCCAGCAAGTGATATTAATTTCCGTTTCGATTTTTCTTTCAGAGATAATTTAACAGTGGTTCGTAAAATTGCTGAAAACACCAATCAAGCAACTGCGGGACAAACAATTGTTTCCATCAAGTCTTCTTTGGATTACAACATTGGACAAAATGTAACGGTAGTTTTATATTACGATCAAGTAATTAATACACCAAAAATTGCATCATCTTATCCAACAGCAAATACAAGTGCGGGATTAAGAATTCGTTTGAATTTAGCAGGTTTATAAGTAATGATTAGAAAAGCAAAACCAGGCGACGAATACGGTATTTTCAAACTCATACAAGCTTTAGCGGAATATGAAAAAGCTCCCGAACAAGTCACCAATACCCCTGAAATTTTAGGAAAAGATTTATTTGAAGAAAAGGTCTGCGACGCCCTAGTTGCGGAAGAAAATAATCAAATTGTTGGTTTTGCTTTGTGGTACACTTCCTATTCTACCTGGAAAGGTCAATGTTTGTATTTAGAAGATTTTTACGTTTTACAAGAATTTCGCTCCCTTAAAATTGGTAGTAAATTATTTGACGAAGTGGTCAAAATTGCTCAAGAACAAGGTGTAAAGCGCATGGATTGGCAAGTGTTGGAATGGAATGAATTGGCTTTAGATTTTTATAGAAGAAAAAACGCTTTGCTGGATTCGGAGTGGGTGAATGGAAGGTTGTTTTTTTAGGATTTACTTTCATTTTCAAAACAATTCTTAATTTTACCCTCAATATTTTCAATTACAAATGAATTATCTTATCGTTGGTCTCGGAAATCCAGGAAGTAAATACGCAGAAACGCGGCATAATATTGGTTTTAAGGTACTTGATGCTTTGGCAAAAGAAGCTGAAAGTAGTTTTTCTGTTCTCAAACACGCTGAAGTTGCGAAAATGAAAATCAAAGGAAGAAATTTGACTTTGATTAAGCCAACAACGTTCATGAATTTGAGTGGAAAAGCGGTGAATTATTGGATGCAACAAGAAAAAATTCCTTTAGAAAATGTATTTGTAATTACAGATGATATCGCCTTGCCTTTTGGTAAATTGCGTTTAAAAGGTCAAGGTTCTGCTGGTGGGCACAACGGCTTGAAAGATATTGAAGCGACTTTAAATACCCACAATTACGCCCGCTTGCGCTTTGGTGTAGGATCAGAATTTAGCAAAGGCCGACAAGTTGATTACGTGCTAGGTGAATGGGATAAAAATGAATTGTTAGATTTACCTGAGCGAATCAAAACTTCAACTGAATTTGTGAAAAGTTTTGTGACAATTGGTTTGGGATTAACGATGACCAATTGGAACGGGAAATAAAATTAAAAGTTAAAAGTTAAAAGTATTTTTTAATTCTTAACTTTTAATTCTACACTCTTTATTCAATAACATCCAGCTTCGCAAATCGCAACAACAAAGTCTTACTTCCTTCCTTCGGGAAAAATATCGTTGCTTTTTTATCGTCTCCTGCACCAGAAATTTCAATGATTTTTCCTTTTCCAAAACGTTCGTGGTTGACGTTGTAACCTACTTTTAAGTCAGAATTGTGTCCCGAATTTCCGCTAGCACTTGGCTTGGAACCTAAAGAATTCAAGGAAGTTAAATTACGAGGAGCACTCATCATTTTGTTTAATCCTCCCGAAAAAGATTGGTTAATATTGGCACTCAATGATCTTCCAGCGCCTGCTCTTCTTTCCGCGTAAGGATTTTCGTGTTGGATATAATCGGTATTGATTTCACTCAAAAAACGACTCGGTTCAGAGGTGTTTAAATTTCCCCAAACAAAACGAGAAACAGCATACGAAATCGTACAAGTTTGTTCAGCTCGAGTGATGGCTACGTAAAATAAGCGACGTTCCTCTTCCAATTCCGTTCTCGAATTGATCACCATTTGAGATGGAAATAAATTTTCTTCCAAACCAACTAAATATACATGTTTGAATTCCAATCCCTTACTCGAGTGAATGGTCATCATCGAGATTTTATTTTTATCTTCTTCAGTTGCGTTATCCGCATCAGTTAATAAGGCAACATCAATCATGAAATCTGACAAAGTTTTCGCTTCGTCGCCTTCCTGGTTTTCTGAAAAAGCTTTCACACCATTCAATAACTCTTCGATATTTTGGTAACGTTCAACCTCTTCCGGACCTTTGTCTTTTTCGCTGTACAAGTCTTTCAAAACGCCAGAAGATTTCGCGATGTGATGCGCTAATTCGTAAGCAGGTTTAGAATCGAGTTCTGCGCCAAAACTTTTGATCATGATGGCAAATTCGCTAATTTTTGTTTTAGTTGGACCATTCAAAGCAACAGAAAATTGACTGAAATTTGAAATCAGATCCCACATGCTCACTCCATATTGATTGGCAGCGATGATGATATTTTCGATACTTGTTTTCCCAATTCCTCTTCGTGGATAATTGATTACACGTTTTAATGCTTCTTCATCTTTCGGATTGGCAGCTAAACGGAAATAAGAAAGTAAATCTTTAATTTCCTTGCGTTGGTAAAATGAAATCCCCCCGTAAATTTTGTAGGGCATATTCAATTTACGCAAAGCTTCCTCAAAAGCACGAGATTGTTTGTTGGTACGATACAAAATCGCAAAATCTTTGAAATCTAAACCTTCAGCTTGTTTTTTATCGTAGATGCGGTTGGCAATGGCTTTTCCTTCTTCGTTGTCAGTTAAAGTTCTTAAAATGGTGATTGGATTTCCCAATTCATTTTCCGTCCAAACATCTTTTTTAATTTGATCTTGATTACGAGCAATAACAGAATTTGCAGCTTCAACAATACTTTTCGTACTGCGGTAATTTTGCTCCAATTTATATAATCTAAAATCGGGATAATCTTTTTTGAAATTTAAGATATTCTGAATATTTGCTCCACGGAACGAGTAGATACTTTGTGCATCATCGCCTACTACACAAATGTTTTCATATACCGCAGCTAACTTTTTGACAATCAAATATTGAGCGTAATTCGTATCTTGGTACTCATCTACCAAAATGTATTTGAATTTATGCTGATAATGTTGTAAAACTTCAGGAAAATCACGTAACAAAACATTGGTTTGAAACAACAAATCATCAAAATCCATTGCGCCAGCTTTCTGACAACGATTGACATAAGTCCTGTACAAACGAGCCATTTCAGGTCTGCGACTTTGTGCGTCTTCAGTCTGAATTTCAGCGTTGGCAGCATAATCTTCTACAGAAACCAAATTGTTTTTCGCCGCAGAAATTCTACCCAAAACCATACTCGGTTTATACGTTTTATCGTCCAAGTTTAATTCCTTGATAATATCTTTCATCAAACTTTTAGCATCCTGCGTATCGTAAATCGTGAAATTTGTTGGATAGCCAATTCGTTCAGCATTGTAACGTAAAATTCTAGAAAAAACCGAGTGAAAAGTTCCCATCGTCAAATTCTTGGATTCAGAATTTCCAACGATTGTATGGATTCGTTCATTCATTTCTTTGGCAGCTTTATTCGTAAAGGTCAAAGCCAAAATATTAAATGGATCAATTCCGCGATTTATCATGTGCGCAATTCGGTAAGTCAATACACGAGTTTTCCCAGAGCCAGCTCCAGCAATAACCATCATTGGTCCCTCAATATTTTCCACCGCCTCGCGCTGACTTGCGTTTAATCCATCTAAATAATCCATAGTTACAAAGGTAATACTTTTTTGCTTTTTTAATTTCAGATCAGATAAATTTGATTAAAAAGTATGTGCATTTGCTTGGTGATTAACTTTTATACCAAGGATAGTTATCAATTTCCCCGGTTACTGAGCTTGTCGAGGTAGAGGGGGGCAGGGGGGCAGATGACAATAAACTATTTTTTTGAAATATTTTTTTGTGCGCCTTTTCGCGTTTTCCGCTATAGTCCTCGCCAGTTTAAAAAACTGACAGGAGCTGCCGCTGCTACCACGGGCGCGTGTTCTAAAAACAAGTATTTCAGAGGGGATTTAATTTTAAACGAAGTTTAAATCCCTTTGTGTTCTCAGTTTTCCTTAGAGTAGACTTTGTGTTCTCAGTTTCTCCGTGGTAAAAAATATAAAACATTTTATTGATTACTTTCAACCTTATCTCATCTCAGTAAAATTACTTTTGCAAGTAATACTATAAACGAATTTTAAAACCCTAAGTTTTCTAAGCTTCTTTTCGACAAGCTCAAAGCATCGCTCAGTGGTAAAAATAATTGTGTCAATATAATAGTTTTAAAACGAAGTTTAAAACACTCTGTGTACTCAGTTTTCCTCAGGAGAGACTGAGTGTTCTCAGTGGTTTCATAAATTTAAATTGTGGTAATAAAATTTTAAACTCAGTTTGAAATTTCATATTTTCTCCTGCTAGCAAAATCAAATACTTAAATTTTAAAAACCGCAAGCCAAATTTTCAATTTTCATCCATTTTTACTTTTTTCTACAAAATTCAAAATATTTCCATTTAACTTCAAGAAAATCAAGACGAAACCCTTTAGAACACACCTTCTTCAAGCAAATAAAAAGTAATAAACAGGATTTTGTTAAAAAAACGCACTTTTTTTTCGTAAACACTTGCATTCTAAGAATTTCTTTCTATCTTTGCACCCCTCAAAGTATGTTTGAGATAAATTTTTATTAATATAAAGTTAGAGTAATTTATGCCAACTATCCAACAATTAGTTCGCAAGGGACGCACGGCAAACGTTAAGAAAAGCAAATCTGCAGCTCTTGATTCTTGTCCGCAGCGCAAAGGGGTATGTGTAAGGGTTTACACCACTACTCCTAAAAAGCCGAACTCAGCTATGAGAAAAGTAGCCAGAGTACGTCTTACTAACGGTAAAGAGGTTAATGCTTATATCGGAGGTGAAGGACACAACTTACAGGAGCACTCTTTGGTGCTTGTACGTGGTGGAAGAGTAAAAGATCTTCCAGGGGTTAGATACCACATCGTACGAGGCGCAGAAGATACTGCTGGTGTTGAAGGTCGTACACAACGCCGTTCTAAGTATGGAACTAAGAGACCAAAAGCGAAAAAATAATTAAAGCTTTCTAGAAAAGATGAGAAGAAGAAAAGCCAAAAAGAACCCGATCCTCCCAGATCCAAAGTTTAACGATGTTCAAGTAACAAAGTTCGTTAACAATTTGATGTATGATGGGAAAAAGAACTTAGCGTTCAAGATTTTTTATGATGCATTAGAAATCGTTGAAACTAAAGTAGAAGAAGTAACAGCACTTGACACGTTCAAAAAAGCGTTAGAAAATGTTACTCCAAGTGTGGAAGTTAGATCTCGCCGTGTAGGTGGAGCAACTTTCCAAATCCCAACTCCTGTTCGTGAAGACAGAAAACAATCTCTTGCAATGAAATGGTTGATTGGTTACGCTCGTAAACGTAACGAAAAATCAATGGCAGGTAAATTAGCTTCAGAAATTTTAGCTGCTTCGAAAGAAGAAGGTGCAGCATACAAAAAGAAAGAAGATACTTTACGTATGGCAGAAGCTAACAAAGCATTTTCACATTTTAGATTTTAATAAGTTATGGCAAGAGATCTTAAATATACAAGAAATATTGGAATTGCTGCTCACATTGATGCTGGTAAAACAACAACAACGGAGCGTATCCTTTTTTACTCAGGTGTAAATCACAAAATTGGTGAGGTTCACGATGGTGGAGCTACAATGGACTGGATGGAGCAAGAGCAAGAAAGAGGTATTACAATTACTTCAGCTGCAACAACAGTTGGTTGGAAATATAGAGGGCAAGATTACCACATCAATATTATTGACACTCCGGGACACGTTGACTTTACAGTTGAGGTGAATCGTTCGTTAAGAGTATTGGATGGTTTAGTGTTCTTATTTTCTGCAGTTGATGGTGTTGAGCCTCAATCTGAAACAAACTGGAGATTAGCAAATAACTATAATGTTCCAAGAATTGGTTTCGTTAACAAAATGGACCGTCAAGGTGCAGATTTCTTAATGGTGTGTAAACAAGTTAAGGAAATGTTAGGAAGCCACGCTTTACCATTACAAATTAATATTGGTGACGAAGATAACTTCAAAGGAGTTGTTGACTTAATCAACTTTAAAGGTATCGTGTGGAATGATCATGATATGGGAATGACTTTTAAAGAAGTTGAAATCCCAGCTGATATCATTGATGATGCAAGAAGATTAAGAAGTGAATTATTGGAAGCGGTTGCTGAATTTGATGAGTCTTTGATGGAGAAATTCTTCGAAGATGAGAATTCATTAACTGAAAGAGAAATTTTAGATGCATTGCGTCAAGCTACTATCTCTGGAAAAGTTGTTCCAATGATGTGTGGTTCTTCTTTCAAAAACAAAGGTGTACAAGCAATGTTAGACATGGTAATGGAAATTCTTCCTTCTCCAATGGACACTGCTGGTATTACAGGAATCAATCCTAAAACAGATGAAGAAGTAACACGTTTACCTTCTTACGATGAGCCTTTTGCAGCTTTAGCTTTTAAAATTGCAACAGATCCTTTCGTAGGTCGTTTGTGTTTCATTAGAGCATATTCTGGTAAATTGCCAGCTGGATCTTATGTATACAATACACGTACTGAAAACAAAGAACGTATCTCTCGTATCTTCCAAATGCACGCAAACAAGCAAAATTCTATTGATGAGCTTGGAGCAGGTGATATTGGTGCGGTAGTAGGTTTTAAAGATATTCGTACAGGTGATACATTGTGTGCTGAAAATGCTCCAATTATTCTTGAATCAATGAATTTCCCAGATCCAGTAATCGGTTTAGCTATCGAGCCTAAAACTCAAGCTGACCAAGATAAATTAGGTACAGGATTAAATAAATTGGCTGAGGAAGATCCAACGTTTAGAGTAAATACTGACGAAGAAACTGGACAAACAATCATTAGTGGAATGGGTGAGCTTCACCTTGAGATTATTGTTGACCGTTTGAAAAGAGAATTCAAAGTTGAAGTAAACCAAGGAGCTCCTCAAGTTTCTTACCGTGAGGCTATCACAGGTTCAATCGAACACAGAGAGCAATATAAAAAGCAATCAGGTGGACGTGGAAAATTTGCCGATATCTTGGTGAAAATTACTCCTCAAGACAATGCTGAAAAAGCTGGATTAGAATTCGTTAACTCAATCAAAGGTGGTAACATTCCTCGTGAATTTATTCCTTCAGTTGAAAAAGGATTCAAAGAGTCTATGAAAAATGGTGTATTAGCTGGATACCCAATGGATACAATGAAAGTTGAATTAATTGATGGTTCTTACCACAATGTCGATTCAGATTCACTATCTTTTGAGGTGTGTGCTAAAATGGCATACCGTGAAGCGGTTAAAAAATGTAGACCAATTCTTCTTGAGCCAATCATGAAATTGGAAGTTGTTTGCCCTGAAGAAAATATGGGTGACATCGTAGGAGATTTGAACCGTCGTCGTGGAATGATGAAAGGTATGGATGATAGAAATGGTGCAAAAGTTGTTAAAGCTGATGTTCCTTTATCTGAAATGTTTGGTTACGTAACTCAATTACGTACATTGTCTTCAGGACGTGCTAACTCTTCAATGGAATTTTCACATTATGCTGAAGCTCCTGCGAACGTAGCAAAAGAGGTTATTGATAAAGTTAATGGTAAAGTAAACGCTTAATAAGTTTAGGAAATGAGCCAAAAAATTAGAATTAAATTAAAATCATACGATCACAACTTAGTTGATAAATCAGCTGAGAAAATCGTTAAAACGGTTAAGGCGACTGGAGCTGTAGTAAGCGGACCAATTCCTTTACCAACGCATAAAAGAATCTACACTGTATTGAAATCTCCACACGTTAACAAAAAAGCGCGTGAGCAGTTTGAATTATGTTCTTACAAGAGATTGTTAGACATCTATTCATCTTCTTCAAAAACAGTTGATGCATTAATGCGCTTAGAACTTCCTAGTGGAGTTGACGTAGAAATTAAAGTTTAATGTTTATTCATTAATCATAATTTATAATTAATAATTTATAATTAAAGTATGCCTGGATTAATTGGTAGAAAAATCGGAATGACTAGCATCTACAGTGCCGAGGGTAAGGCAACACCATGCACAGTGTTAGAGGTTGGTCCTTGTGTTGTAACTCAGTTAAAAACACAAGATCGAGATGGATATGAGGCGGTTCAATTAGGATTTGGAGAACGTAAAGAAAACAGAACTCCAAATGCATTGAAAGGTCACTTCAAAAAAGCAAATACAACTCCTAAACAAAAAGTAGTTGAGTTTAAAGGCTTTGATGGTTTAAATCTCGGAGATGTAATCGACGCATCCATCTTTGAAGAAGGTGAATTCGTTG
The DNA here is from genome assembly GCA_046303515.1 of Flavobacteriia bacterium. Taxonomy (GTDB): domain Bacteria; phylum Bacteroidota; class Bacteroidia; order Flavobacteriales_D; family Crocinitomicaceae; genus M2408. The sequence continues at coordinate 9,067 of JBKCGI010000040.1, forward strand.
GTGTTGTAGGAACTTCAAAAGGAAAAGGTTTCCAAGGGGTTGTAAAAAGACATAATTTTGGTGGTGTAGGTCAATCGACTCACGGTCAACATAACCGTCTTAGAGCGCCAGGTTCAATCGGTGCTTGTTCTTATCCTGCTCGTGTATTCAAAGGAATGCGTATGGCTGGACAAATGGGTAACAAGCGTGTGATGATGGAAAACTTACAAATTTTGAAAGTTTTAATCGACAAAAATTTAGTAGTAGTTAAGGGATCGGTTCCTGGAGCTAAAGGTTCAACTGTATTAATTGAGAAATAAGATGGAAGTAAAAGTATTTGACCAAACAGGAAAAGCTACTTCTAAGAAAGTAACTCTTTCAGATGCAGTCTTTGGTATCGAACCAAATGATCACGCAATATACCTAGATGTAAAACAACACTTGGCTAATCGTCGTCAAGGTACTCATAAAGCTAAAGAGAGAGCAGAAATTTCTGGTTCTACTCGTAAATTGAAAAAGCAAAAAGGTACTGGTGGTGCACGTGCAGGTAGCGTTAAATCAGGAACACGTGTTGGTGGTGGACGTATTTTCGGACCAAGACCACGTAACTATCATTTCAAATTGAACATTAAATTGAAACAATTGGCTCGTAAGTCTGCTTTTTCTTATAAAGCAAAAAACGAATCGTTGATGATTTTAGAGGATCCTAGTTTCTCTGCAATCAAAACACAAGAGTTCATCAATTTAATTGGAAAATTAGAATTGCAAAATGATAAAGTGTTAATGATTTTAGGTTCTAAAAATGATAATGTTTATTTATCATCTAGAAACTTGAAAAAAGTTAAAGTTGTAACAGCTGATTCAGTGAACACATTTGATGTGTTGAACGCGAAAAAAGTAGTATTGGCTGAAAGTTCAATTGAAGTAATCGAAAAGATTCTAAACTAATTTAGTAATGAGTACAATTATCAAGAAGCCATTAATTACTGAGAAAGCGACAACTGCGAGCGAAACTCGTAATCGTTTCACTTTCGCTGTAGAAAGAAAGGCTAACAAAATTGAAATAAAAAAAGCTGTCGAAAAAATGTATGGAGTTCATGTAACTAAAGTACATACAATGACTTATGGCGGCGGAAAATCCTCGGTGAAGCACACCAATAAAGGTATCGTTACTCAACCAAACAACCCTTGGAAAAAGGCAATTGTTACGGTTGCAGATGGAGAAACGATTGATTTGTTTAACAACATTTAAGAAAAAGAAATGGGTCTTAAAAAATTCAAGCCTACAACTCCAGGGCAAAGACACAAGATTAACAGTACTTACTCAGAAGTAACTACAAACATCCCTGAAAAGAGTTTGACAGTTGGTGGCGGTAAGTCTGGAGGTCGTAACAATGACGGTAGAATGACCATGAGATATATTGGAGGTGGTCACAAACAAAAATACCGTATCATTGACTTTAAAAGAGACAAACAGGATGTTCCTGCAACTGTCAAAACAATTGAGTACGATCCAAATCGTACAGCTCGTATTGCATTATTATTTTATGCTGACGGAGAGAAAAGATACATTATCGCTCCAGATGGTTTAAAAGTTGGTGATACAGTTATTTCTGGTAAAACTGCAACTCCTAATGTTGGAAATGCAATGTTCTTGTCAGATGTTCCACTTGGTACTGTAATTCATAACATCGAATTGAAACCAGGAAAAGGTGGTGCTATCGCAAGAGGTGCTGGAACTTATGCTCAATTAAACGCACGTGATGGTCGTTATGCAATCGTTAAAATGCCTTCTGGTGAAACTAGAATGATTTTGACAACTTGTTTGGCAACTATTGGTTCTGTTTCAAATTCAGAGCACAGTTTAGTAGTGTCTGGTAAAGCTGGTCGTTCACGTTGGTTAGGTAGAAGACCTAGAGTACGTGGTGTTGTAATGAATCCTGTGGATCACCCAATGGGTGGTGGTGAAGGTAGAAATTCCGGAGGTCACCCTAGATCTCGTAACGGTATGCCTGCTAAAGGATTTAAAACACGTTCTAAGACTAAGTATTCAGATAAGTTTATCATTGAGAAAAGAAAAAAATAAGATATGAGTAGATCGTTAAAAAAACCGCCGTTTGTTCATTATAAATTAATGAAACGCGTTGACGAAGCTCAAGCTTCAAGCAGCAAGGCCGTGATTAAAACATGGTCAAGAGCATCAACTATTACTCCTGATTTCGTAGGTTTAACAGTTGCTGTTCACAATGGGAATAAGTTTATTCCTGTATTCGTAACCGAAAACATGGTAGGTCACAAATTGGGTGAATTTTCTCCAACGCGTAACTTCCGAGGTCACGGTGCAGATAAGAAAAATAAAAAAAGATAAAATAGTAGTCAAATGGGTGCTAGAAAAAGATTAAGAGCAGAAAGATTGAAATCAGAGAAAAGTCAAGTTGCAATTGCAAGCTTGAAAGATTCTCCGATCGCTCCAAGAAAGATGAGATTAGTTGCAGATCTTGTAAGGGGAGTAGATGTTAACAAGGCTCTAAACATATTGCAACATAATTCTAAATTTGCTTCAAAAAGCCTAGAAAAATTGTTACGTTCTGCAATCGCGAACTGGGAACAAAAAAATGAGGGAAAAAGCATGGAAGAAGAGAATCTTATTGTAAAATCAATCGAGGTTGATAGTGCAGCAATGATGAAAAGAATCCAAACTGCTCCTCAAGGTAGAGCACATAGAATTAGAAAAAGGTCGAACCACGTTACCATCATAGTTGATGGAGCTAAATAAGTTAAGATAGACATGGGACAAAAAACAAATCCAATAGGAAATAGATTAGGTTTCATCCATGGATGGGAATCTAACTGGTATGGAGGTAAAAACTACAAAGATAAAATCGTTGAAGACGATAAAATCCGTAAATACCTTAATGCTCGTCTATCTAGAGCAAGTCTTTCAAAAATTATCATTGAAAGAACTCTAAAACTTGTTACAGTAACAATCAACACGGCTCGTCCGGGTGTGATTATCGGTAAAGGTGGCCAAGAAGTAGATAAGTTGAAAGAAGAGTTAAAAAAATTAACGAAAAAAGAAATCCAAATCAACATCTTCGAGGTGAAACGTCCAGAGTTGGATGCTCGTTTAGTTGCGGATGGAATTGCTCGTCAATTAGAAGCTCGTATTTCTTTCCGTCGTGCAATCAAGATGGCTATTGGTTCTACGATGCGTATGGGTGCTGAAGGAATTAAAGTTAAAATCTCAGGTCGTTTAAACGGGGCAGAAATGGCTCGTTCAGAAATGTACAAAGAAGGACGTACTCCGTTACATACGTTCAGAGCAGATATTGACTATTCTGTAGGTGAAGCCCTTACAACTTATGGTTTAATCGGTATCAAGGTTTGGATCTGTAAAGGTGAAGTTTTCGGTAAGAGAGATTTATCTCCAAACATCGGAATGGCTGCTGCTTCTGCAAAAGGAGGAAATGCACCACAAGGTGGAAACCGTGGAAACAAACCTGGAGCAGGGAAAAGAAAGAAAAAGTAATTGATACATTAAAAATTTCAGAAAATGTTACAACCAAAAAGAACCAAATTTAGAAGAGTTCAAAAAGGAAGAAATCGCGGAGAAGCTGAAAGAGGAAGCAGAATTGCGTTTGGATCTTTTGGACTTAAAACTTTGGAGCCAGGATGGATTACATCTCGTCAAATTGAAGCTTCTCGTATCGCTGTAACGCGTTACATGAAACGTGAAGGTCAAGTTTGGATTAGAGTTTTCCCTGACAAACCGGTAACTTCTAAGCCTGCAGAGGTAAGGATGGGTAAAGGTAAAGGTGCTCCAAGTCACTGGGTTGCAGTTGTTAAACCAGGAAGAATTATGTTTGAAGCAGATGGTGTTCCTTATGAAACAGCAAAAGAAGCTTTACGTTTAGCTGCTCAAAAACTTCCTGTTAAATGTAAATTCATTGTTCGCAATGACTATGTAGTACCAGGTAAATAAGAGATACAATGAAACAAAAAGAAATCACTCAATTATCGGATGCAGACTTGAAAGGACGAGTAGTTCTTTTAGAAGAGCAAATGGGTAAAATGAAAGTTTCTCACAGCGTTACACCAATGGAAAATCCATTGCAAATTCGTTCAATGAGAAAAACAATTGCTCGTTTGAATACCGAATTGACAAAAAGAAACACACAAGCTTAGGCTTGATAAAAAATTAGCTTCAAATGGAAGAGCGTAATTTAAGAAAAGAAAAAATAGGTGTTGTTACTAGCGACAAAATGGAGAAATCTATCGTTGTTGCAGTTGAAAGAAAAGTAAAACACCCGAAATATGGTAAGTTCGTAAAAAAAACTACTAAATTTGTGGCCCACGACGAAACAAATGACTGTAATATCGGTGATACTGTTCGAATCATGGAAACAAGACCATTATCCAAGAATAAAAATTGGAGATTAGTAGAAATTGTTGAAAGAGCTAAATAACATTAAGTAATGATACAACAAGAGTCAAGACTTTCAGTAGCAGATAACTCTGGAGCAAAAGAAGTGTTATGTATCCGCGTATTAGGTGGAACAAAACGCAGATATGCATCTGTAGGAGATAAAATCGTAGTTGCTGTAAAGAGCGCAATGCCCTCTGGAGCCGTAAAAAAAGGATCGGTTGCCAAGGCTGTGGTAGTAAGAACAAGAAAAGAAGTACGAAGAGCTGATGGTTCTTACATTCGTTTCGATGACAATGCTGTGGTTATTTTAAACCAAGCTGGCGAAATGAGAGGAACTCGTATTTTTGGACCAGTAGCACGTGAGTTACGTGAGAACAATTACATGAAGATTGTTTCTCTTGCTCCCGAAGTACTTTAATTTTAAGTGGAAGTTATGCAAAAGAAATTACACATTAAAGTAGGAGATTCCGTTAAGATATTAAGTGGAGAATCTCGTGGGCAAGAAGGAAAAATCTTGGTTATTGACAAGAAAAAAGATCGTGCAACGATTGAAGGTGTTAATATGATTAAAAAACACTCTAAACCTAGCGCATCTAATCCAGAAGGAGGAATTATTGAAAAGGAAGGAACCGTTCATATTTCTAACTTAATGGTTGTTAATAAAGGAGTTGCTTCGCGCACAGGTCGTAAATTAGACAAGTCAGGAAAATTAGTACGTTATTCAAAAAAGTCTGGAGAGGAGATTAAGTAATGAAATATACACCAAGACTTAAGGAAAAGTATGCTCAGGAAATTATTCCTGCACTTACTGAAAAATTTGGGTACAAAACTGTAATGCGTGTACCTAAATTACAAAAAATTGTATTGAGCCAAGGAATTGGAGATGCAGTAGCAGATAAAAAATTAATTGATTATGCTGTAACTGATTTATCTCGTATCGCTGGTCAAAAAGCAATCTCAACAAATTCGAAAAAAGATATTTCGAACTTTAAATTACGTAAAGGAATGCCAATTGGTACTAAAGTAACTTTACGTGGTGATAAAATGTTCGAATTCTTAGATCGTTTCATTGCGGTAGCTTTACCAAGAACACGTGATTTCCGTGGAATCAATCCAAAAGGATTTGATGGTAGAGGTAACTTCAACTTAGGAGTTAAAGAACACATCATTTTTCCGGAAATTGATATAGATAAAGTTAATCGTATCCTAGGTATGGACATTACTTTTGTAACATCTGCTGATAGCGATGAAGAAGGTAAAGCATTATTGGATGCATTCGGTTTTCCATTTATAAAAAAATAAGAAGAGATGGCTAAGGAATCAATGAAAGCGCGTGAGCGCAAAAGAGAAAGAATGGTTGCAAAAGATGCTAAAAAAAGAGCAGATTTAGTAGCTGTTTTAAAATCTACAAGTAATGACGAAGCAATCGTTGCAGCGAAATGGGATGCTATGATGGCAATCCAAAAGCTTCCAGCGAATGGATCTAAAATCCGTCTTCACAATCGTTGTGGATTAACTGGTCGTCCAAGAGGATATATGAGACAATTTGGTATTTCAAGGGTAACTTTCCGTGAAATGGCATTGGCTGGAAAAATCCCAGGAGTAAAAAAATCAAGTTGGTAATAAATTATTAGGAAAAAGATGAATACAGATCCTATAGCAGATTTTCTGACTCGAATTAGAAACGCAAGTAGTGCACAATTGAAAATGGTAGAAATTCCTTCTTCAAACGTGAAAAAAGCTATGACTCAAATTTTATTTGATCAAGGTTACATTACGAATTTCAAATTCGAAGATGATGGAAAACAAGGAATCATTAAGATTGCCTTAAAATACAATCAGTCGACAAAAGTTCCTGCAATCACAAAATTGCAAAGAGCATCTCGTCCTGGTTTGAGAAAATATAGCAGCTCAGCTGAATTACCAAGAGTATTAAACGGGTTAGGAATAGCTATCGTTTCAACTTCTCTAGGTGTAATTACAGATAAAGAAGCTAGAAGTAAAAATGTTGGTGGAGAGGTTCTCTGCTACGTATATTAATTAATTAACTTTGTTAAAATGTCAAGGATAGGTAAATCCCCAGTTACGATCCCGAGTGGAGTAGAAGTAAAAATGGACGGAAACATCGTTTCTGTTAAGGGCCCTAAAGGTACATTAACACAAGATATTGATTCTTGCGTTAGTTTAGAAATTGAGGGTAACACAATCACTTTTAGCCGCGAATCAGATGCACCAGCGCACAGAGCAAAGCACGGTTTATACCGTTCTTTAATCAACAATATGTGTGTTGGAGTTTCAGAAGGGTTTAAAAAGGAATTAGAAGTTATCGGTGTAGGTTACCGTGCAACTGCAACAGGTCAATTGTTGGAGTTAGCATTAGGTTATTCTCACCCGATTGCAATCGAAGTTCCTAATGAAATTAAGGTATCTGCAGACACCCAAAAGGGTAAAGCTCCAGTTGTAACGTTAGAATCATATGATAAACAATTGATTGGACAAGTTGCTGCCAAAATTCGTTCCCTTCGTAAACCAGAGCCTTATAAAGGTAAAGGTATCCGATTTGTAGGTGAAGAAATAAGAAGAAAAGCTGGTAAATCTGCAGGTAAAAAATAATTTTAAATAACATGGCATTCAGTAAATTAAATAGAAGAGCAAAAATCAAAAGAAGAATCAGAAAGAAAGTTTCTGGTACTGCTCAATCGCCTCGTTTAACTGTATTTCGCAGTAACAAACAAATTTATGCACAATTGATTGATGACTCTAAAGGAGTTACACTTGTAGCTGCATCTTCATACAATAACAAAGCTGCTGAGAAATTAGCGAAAGTTGATCAAGCTGCTGTTGTTGGTAAAGAAATTGCAGAAAAAGCAATCAAAGCTGGTATTTCAACTGTTGTTTTTGATAGAAACGGTTATTTATACCACGGAAGAGTAAAATCATTAGCTGACTCTGCAAGAGAAGGCGGTCTTAAATTTTAAAAAACGATGGCAACACAATCAGTAAATAAAGTAAAATCTGCAGACATCGAGTTGAAAGATAAATTAGTTTCGGTAAACCGTGTTACTAAAGTAACTAAAGGTGGACGTACATTTAGTTTTTCAGCAATCGTTGTTGTAGGTGACGAAAACGGAATCGTTGGTCACGGTCTTGGTAAAGCTAAAGAAGTAACTGAAGCAATTACTAAAGGTATCGACGATGCTAAAAAGAATTTAATCCGAGTTCCAATTTTAAAAGGAACTGTTCCTCATTCACAAAAAGGAAAATTCGGAGGTGCACAAGTTCTACTTAAACCAGCTACAAATGGTACGGGTGTAATCGCAGGTGGTGCGATGCGTGCTGTTTTGGAAAGTGTTGGTGTACATAATGTATTGGCTAAATCGCAAGGGTCTTCAAACCCTCATAACGTTATCAAAGCAACTATGGATGCATTGTCTCAAATGAGAGATGCAGCAGCAGTAGCTAAACAACGTGGAATTAGCTTGGATAAAGTGTTTAACGGTTAAAATTTCGAACATGGCTACAATTAAAATTAAGCAAGTAAGAAGTGCTATTAAACGTCCAGCTGATCAAAAAGCTACGATTAAAGCCCTAGGATTTAGAAAATTAAATCAAGTAATTGAAAAAGAGGGAACTCCTCAAATCCTTGGAATGATAAAAAAAGTACAACACCTAGTAACAGTTGTTGAGTAGAATCTTTAAACCGAAGAAAAATGAATTTAAATAATTTAACTCCAGCAAAAGGTTCAGTTAAGAGTGAAAAAAGAATCGCACGTGGTCAGGGATCTGGTCATGGAGGAACTTCCACTCGTGGACATAAAGGAGCAAAATCAAGATCGGGATATAGCAAAAAAATCGGATTTGAAGGTGGGCAAATGCCTCTTCAAAGAAGAGTTCCAAAATTTGGATTTAAAAATATCAACCGAGTAGAATATAAAGCAATTAACTTAGATATTATTCAATCGTTAATCGAACGTAAAAATGTAACGGAAATTAATCCTGAAGTTTTACGTGATAACGGGATAATCTCTAGAAATGACTTAGTGAAAATCTTAGGTCGTGGAGAGTTAAAATCTAAAATTAATGTAACAGCACACAAGTTTTCAGAAACTGCAAAAGCAGGAATTGAATCACAAGGTGGTGTATGTTCAGAAATTTAATTAACTTTGCAGACTTTTTTTTAAGAAATGAACAAGTTTATACAAAACATAAAGAACATTTGGAAGGTTGAAGAATTGAGAAAGAGAATCATTTTGACTCTTTCTCTAATTCTTATTTACCGTGTAGGATCTTTTGTGATCTTACCAGGTGTCAATTACGATGCATTAGCTGCTTCAAACGCTAAGGACGACTCAAATGCAATAGAGACTTTGCTTTCTTTGTTTTCTGGGGGTGGATTTTCAAACGCTTCAGTTATGGCGCTTGGAATCATGCCTTACATTTCAGCATCTATCATTATGCAATTATTAGGTATGGCAGTTCCTGCTGTACAAAAAATGCAGAATGAAGGTGAATCTGGAAGAAAAAGAATTAACAATTATACGCGAATCTTAACAATTGTTATTTGTGCTTTACAAGCTCCTTCTTATCTAACTCTTTGGGTTGGAAATAAAGGTGCCTTGCCTTTAGACGTTAATTCGCTATGGTGGGTTCAATCTACTATCGTAATGTGTGCAGGTTCAATGTTTGCTGTATGGTTGGGTGAAAGAATCACTGACAAAGGAATTGGTAATGGAATTTCATTATTGATTACTGTTGGTATCTTATCTCGTTTACCACAAGCTTTCATTGCTGAATTTGCAAGTAACTCTAGTAATTTAATTAAAATAGTATTGGAATTAGTTGCTTTTATGGCAATTGTTTTAGGTACAATCTTAATTGTTCAAGGTGTTAGAAAAATACCAATGAATACAGCAAAAAGAATTGCTGGTGCTAGAGGTGCTGAAGATCAAGGGGCAAGAAGTTATTTGCCAATCAAAGTAAATGCAAGTGGTGTAATGCCAATTATCTTTGCTCAAGCTATCGTTACAATTCCTGTGATGATTGCATCAAGTTTTGCAGGTGATAAAGGAGGAAATGCATTTTTGAAATCTCTTGGAGATATTCATGGTGTTTCTTACAACATATTGTTAGCATTGTTAATTGTTATCTTTACGTTTTTCTATACAGCGATTATGATTAATCCTAGAAAAATGGCAGATGATATGAAACGAAATGGTGGTTTTATCCCAGGGATTCGTCCAGGAGAAGAAACTGCAGAATACATTGATACGTTAGTGTCTCGTATTACATTTCCAGGTTCATTATTTTTAGCAATGATTGCAATCTTACCTTCTATAGCTTATGCAGCTGGAATCACTTCAGGATTTGAAATGTTCTTCGGAGGTACGTCATTATTAATTATGGTTGGTGTTGTTTTAGATACACTTCAACAAATCGAGACTTATTTGTTAAACCGTCACATGGATGGTTTGATGGAAGGTTCAAGAGTTAGAGGAAGAAGATCACCAAACGAATTACCAGTAGTATAATATGGCAAAGCAATCATCGATTGAACAAGACGGTGTTATCATCGAAGCTTTATCTAATGCAATGTTCCGCGTTGAGTTAGAAAATGGCCACGTGATCACTGCGCATATTTCTGGAAAAATGAGAATGTTTTACATCAAAATTTTACCAGGCGATAGAGTAAAGGTAGAGATGTCTCCTTATGATTTAACAAAAGGGAGAATTTCTTTTAGATACAAATAGGATTAATTCCTTAATAATTAAAGAAAATGAAAGTAAGAGCTTCAGTAAAAAAACGTTCTGTAGATTGTAAGATCGTTAAAAGAAAAGGTAGAGTTTACGTGATTAACAAAAAGAATCCTAAACTTAAACAAAGACAAGGGTAATATTATATAAGAATATGGCACGTATAGCAGGAATAGATTTACCAAAGAAAAAAAGAGGTGTTATTGGTTTAACATACATCTTCGGTATTGGCCGTAGCACGGCTAAACAATTATTGAACAAAAATGGTATTGATGAAAATATCAAAGTTCAAGATTGGTCAGATGAGCAAATTGGTTTACTTCGTGAATCAGTTGGTGAATTCAAAACAGAAGGTCAGTTGCGTTCTGAAATTCAATTAAACATCAAACGTTTAATGGATATCGGTTGTAACAGAGGAATTCGTCACAGAGCTGGTTTACCGTTGAGAGGTCAAAGAACTAAAAACAACTCAAGAACGAGAAAAGGTAGAAGAAAAACAGTTGCAAACAAGAAAAAAGCGACTAAGTAATAAATAAAGAAAATGGCAAAGTCAAATCAAAAGAAGAAGAAAAATGTCAAAGTAGATGCATTAGGTGAAGCGCATATCCAAGCTACCTTCAATAATATCATTATTTCTTTGACAAACAACGCAGGTCAAGTTATTTCTTGGTCTTCGGCTGGAAAAATGGGCTTTAGAGGTTCTAAAAAGAACACACCTTATGCTGCTCAAATGGCTGCAGAAGATTGCTCTAAAGAAGCACATGACTTCGGATTACGTAGAGTGAAAGTATATGTAAAAGGTCCAGGTGGTGGTCGTGAGTCTGCTATCAGATCTATACACAACTCAGGAATTGAAGTTATGGAAATCATCGATATTACACCGATGCCACATAACGGATGTCGTCCTCCAAAAAGAAGAAGAGTTTAGTAAATTAATAACAACGGGGGAATCAGGTTGTCGAAGGAATAGCCTTAATTCATAACCTCCCCTTTAAAAACAAATAAAATGGCAAGATACACAGGTCCAAAAACGAAAATCGCAAGACGTTTTAAGGAAGCAATTTTCGGACCAGATAAAGCAATGGAGAAACGTCCATACGGTCCGGGTCAACACGGTCCAGCTAAAAAAAGAGGTGGAAAACAATCAGAGTACGCTATTCAGTTAGCTGAAAAACAAAAAGCAAAATATACTTACGGTATTTTAGAAAAACAATTCTCAAACTTGTTTGAAAAAGCTTCTAGAATGAAAGGTATTACAGGTGAAAACTTGTTGCAATTATGTGAATCTCGTTTGGACAACATGGTTTACCGTTTAGGTGTTTCACCTACAAGAAGCGGTGCTAGACAATTAGTTTCTCACAAACACATCACTGTGAATGGAGAAGTAGTTAACATTCCATCTTACACATTAAAAGTTGGTGATGTTGTTGGAGTTCGTGAAAAATCTAAATCTTTAGAAACAATCACAAATTCTTTAACTACAAACAACAAAAAATACGATTGGTTGGATTGGAACAATTCTGACATGTCTGGGAAAGTATTAAACATTCCTGCTCGTGATATGATTCCAGAAAACATCAAGGAACAATTAATCGTCGAGTTGTACTCTAAGTAATAATAATCATTGAATTGCAGCGAAAGGGTTTAACTGACTTCTTCAATCTTTTAAACCGCGCAACTGCAAAACAATTAAAAAGAAGAAAAAATAATGGCAATTTTAGATTTTCAAAAACCAGATAAAGTTATCATGGTTCATTCAGATGACAAGAAGGGATTATTCGAATTCCGTCCTCTTGAACCTGGTTACGGTATTACTGTAGGTAATGCATTACGTCGTATTCTTTTATCATCTTTAGAAGGATATGCAATTTCTTCTATTCGTATAGAAGGTGCAGACCACGAATTTACTACATTGAAAGGTGTTGTAGAAGATGTTACTGAAATCGTTTTGAATTTGAAACAAGTTCGTTTCAAACAACAAATTGATGGTACAGATAACGAAACAGTTGTAATTTCTGTTAGTGGGCAAGACCAACTTAAAGCTGGGGATTTAGGTAAATTCACTTCTGCTTTCCAAGTTTTAAATCCTGATTTAGTGATTTGTAACATGGAATCTTCAGTGAAATTTGAAATGGAATTAACGATTATTAAAGGTCGTGGTTACGTTCCAGCTGAAGAAAATAAAATTAATGGCGTTCCTTTTGGAACAATTTTTATCGATTCGATTTTTACTCCGATTAAAAATGTAAACTACAAGGTTGAAAACTTCCGTGTAGAGCAAAAAACGGATTACGAGAAATTGATCATGGAAATTACTTCTGATGGTTCAGTTCACCCTAAAGATGCTTTGAAAGAAGCTGCTAAGATTTTAATTCACCACTTCATGTTGTTTTCTGATGAGAAAATTACCTTGGATAGCGAAACAAAATCTGAAACAGAAGAATTTGATGAAACATCTTTACACATGCGTCAATTGTTGAAAACAAAATTAGTAGATATGGACTTGTCTGTACGTGCTTTGAATTGTTTGAAAGCTGCTGATGTTGAGACTTTAGGTGACTTGGTTTCTTACAACAAAAATGACTTATTGAAATTCCGTAATTTCGGTAAGAAATCATTAACTGAGTTGGAAGATCTTGTTGACAACAAAGGTTTAAACTTCGGAATGAACGTTGCTAAATACAAATTAGATAAAGACTAGTATCGCAAAATAAAAAATAATAATGTCGTAATAGGTGCTTGAATCAGAGCGATACAACAAGAGATTCAGGATAACCGTTACTTACGAAATTTAATGATATGAGACACGGAAAAAAAGTAAATCATTTAGGTAGAAAGTCAGAGCACAGAAAAGCAATGCTTTCTAACATGGCATGTTCATTGATTGAGCACAAAAGAATTTCAACTACAGTTGCGAAAGCGAAAGCGTTGAGAGTATTTGTTGAGCCATTAATAACAAAATCTAAAACAGATTCAACTCACTCAAGAAGAACTGTATTTAGTTATTTGAAAAGCAAAGAAGTAGTTGCTGAATTGTTCAGAGATGTTGCTCCGAAAGTAGCAGGAAGACCTGGAGGATACACACGTATCATTCGTACAGGATACCGTTTAGGTGATAACGCAGAAATGTGTATGATCGAATTGGTTGACTTCAACGAATTGATGTTAGCTAACTCGGATGCTAAGAAAACAACAAGAAGATCTCGTAGAGGTGGTTCAGGTGCTGCTAAAGCTAATTTCGACTCCGCTCAATCAGCAGATTCCGCTCAATCAGCAGATTCAGCAGAAGATGTTCAAGATGCAGTTGTAGTTGAAGAAGAAACTACAGAGGCTCCTGAAGCTCCAGCAGCTGATGCTACTGAAGATACTTCATCTGAAGAAGAAAAAGCATAGCTTTTGATATCCCAAGCGGTAGTGCGGGGTGAATAGAAGAAAAATAGTCTTACTCTTTTAAAATACGAAAGGCGATTTCTTAGGGAATCGCCTTTTTGCGTGGAAAAATTTTGGTACCGAGGGTTCTAATCCTACATTCTCCGCAAGAACAAATTCAAAAAAGTTCAAAACCTCGCAAAATGTATGTTTTGCGAGGTTTTTTTATGCCCAAGCATTCCTAAATTATCATATTATTTCATCCAAGGTGGTAACTAGTTTGGTAACTTCCTTTTCATAAATAAACAACTGACTACCGCTATCCATTATGTAGATTTTATCCTCTGTAACCTGAAGATTTCTCAATCCTGCTTTTCGGTCTTTTACTTCAGTGCTCCATTGCAGTTCTAATGCATCATAATCCATAACCCCAATGTGCGTGCTGTTTATCGTGTCAAAAGCAGCATCGAAATAGATTTTATTGTCCAGGTATTTCCATTGCCCCAATTTTAAGTTTGCATCGTACATGGATTGAGAAAAAGTATTTCTTATTACCTCACCTGTTAATGCATCAATCTCAACAAAAGGGCTTTCTGCTTTGGAATGAGAACTCATTTTACCCCAACAACTTACTATCGTTTGCTTTTCTTCAAGCAACTCAATATGAATCTCATGGAGTGGTAGACCGTCCGAAAGATGGTGTAAAATTTCTCCTGTGTTCACATTTAAAGCTACTAAATGTGCTTTGGTATTGCGGTTTTCATCCACCCTCATGCAACTTACCCAAAAACGTTCACCAGATACTCCTAATATCTTGCGTATTGTACCATAGGTTGTTAGATCAGAGTTCCAAGTAAACTTTCCATGTTCACTATCGTAAAATGATAAAATATTAGTTGCTCTGGCATTTAGTATAATATTAAATTCGTCAATGTAATTAATTAAGGAAAATCTACCATCTATATGACTTATTTTTCTATTATTTGCAAGATTATAGATTGCTATACCCCCTGTCTTTAAATGAAATGCTTTATACTTAGTATTTCCAATAAAATTAATAAAACTGATATCTTCAAATTTTTTAATTATTTGTCGATTTTCTAGATTAAAGCAATAATTTTCAATTTCATTAGTGTTGTCCGATGTATAAAGCAATTTATCTTCAATTAAAATTGTACATTTTGTATTTAATTGAAAAATTATTTCAAATATTTTTAACTCAATAATTTCTGAGATTTGATTATTGTGATTTAGTGTATATAATTTAGAGTCACTCAACAAGAATAGCTCTATTTCCGAAAATTTATTTTTAAATGTATACATGCTATTTTACATAAATAAAATCATAAAACTTATTTGATGTATTAGAAATATGGAGGATAAATTCAGATTTTGTTTGAACATCAAGTTCTGTTAAAATAGTTGCTCTAGTTGAAATAATTGCCCATATTTGATCTCCTTTTGAAGTCAACCTCCCATAATGCCATACTTCTGTAAAACCTCCATTATTTGGATTTAAGGTCCAAGCTAAACTTGAGGGTGTTCCATAAGGATTTTCAGGTGCCAATATATACAATCGCCCAAAATTTATTTTACCTCTAAAGTAGTTTATCATGCCAAGACCATAAGCAAAACCCATACTGTGACAAACGATACCTAGTGTGTCATTTGCTATATGTTGTTTATCACTTACCATAATTCTTTCCCAAGCGCTCATTAATAAGCTTTTGTCTTGCTCTACGAACTGAATTTTGTTCGGCTTTGGGGAAATCTAAAATATCAGCTTCATCGGGAACTAAACCCATAAATCTAGGTTTACCATTAGAAAGTTTGTAATGGTAATATACTAAACCGACTCCCTCAATCCATTCTTTGCCAGCAAAACTGAAAATAAAATAAACATCGTCATTTTCATTAACATTTTTGATTATACAAGATGATTCTTTTTGATTTATAGGAACAAAATGAATATCTTCCTTCGTTGGCTTAAAATTGTTATAATACCAACTTAATTGAAAATCAATTGGAAATTCATTGCATTTCATTATTGGACAATTAATCGTTAACTCTTTATTATAATTACTGTAATTTAAAGTAAAATCTGAAGGTCTATAAACCTCATGTAATAGTTTATCATCATAATATTCGCGCATTGAATAAACTACAAAGTTTCTATTTTTCTCAAGTTTATTTATAGGGAACGGTGATTCTTTTACTTCATCTTCAATTTTGTCAAAAAACGAAAAAAAGTTATCGTTTATATGTAGTTCACCCCTTTTATCTTGTAATAAATAAGAATGTGTCATTTTTTTTATCCAATAATGGACATCATTTTTTGTATTATTACCTGAATTAGGTTTATAAATAGAATGACCATCTCCACTTGAAAAATACCAATGATTATTTATCTTTTTTCCGTACCAAGGCATATAAAAAGCGTCTAAAACATCATTTGTAGGGTCTAAAATTCCCTCATAAAATATGATTTCATCTTTTAATGAATTAACTACAATAATTGAATCAATAAAAAAAGTTGACTTTGGGGTATCTTTTTTGATTTTATTGATTCTGTTTTTTAGAAAACCTTTAATTTCAGACATTAAGCTTTTTCTAAAGTCTTCATCAAAATTATTGACATAATACTCGCTAACAATTTCTTGATTTTGAAAAGTTTCCCAAGGAATTACCTTCAGTTTGTCTTTATCTTGTTGCTTTTCATTATCAATCGTTGGAGTATTACAACCCACAAAAATTAATACTAAAATTATAAGTATTTGATTGGTTTTAATCATTTATCTTAGTTTTATTTTTCCCTTAATATTGTTTGGAATTGTAAATATCCAATCATAATAATCTATATAATGATTTTTATCTACTCCATTTTTCACTACTCCATCAGGGGTCGAAAAGAGTGTTCATAGGATTCGTCTTAAAATTTTCTAAATCTAGTGGATTAACCAAATTTAATTTATTGATTTCTTGAAATTCATCTTTATAAAAAAGCAAATCAAGCCATATCCATTTATTTAAAATATCATTCATATTAATTAATTAATTTGAAAATGGTATAAACCTAACTCCATTTCCATATTAATTTGGTATTATGGAAATAATTTTGATTAAG
Organism: Flavobacteriia bacterium; assembly: GCA_046303515.1. Taxonomy (GTDB): domain Bacteria; phylum Bacteroidota; class Bacteroidia; order Flavobacteriales_D; family Crocinitomicaceae; genus M2408. Next base: position 25,716 of record JBKCGI010000040.1, read on the forward strand.
TTCAAAATCGTTTGTTAAAAAATAACCAGTGTCATTTGTAATCAACTCAACAAGAGTGACATATGTAATTAACTCAATTTGTTTTTCTGTTGATTGGTCAGAATATAAATCAAATTTATTTGACCAGGAATGCTTATGAATAGAATAAATAGTCAATTCACTCTTTTTAAATTCCAAAAGACAATTAATAAAACAAAAATCCTTATTCGTCTCACAACTTAATAATACTCCAAATAAATTATCGTTAAATTTTCTAACACAAATAATTTTTGTATTCAATTTTTGATTGTAAAATAATAGAAATTTGTGCTTTTTTTCAAAAGAAAAATCTGTAAAATTGAAAACCAAAAGTGAATCATTTTGCCAAAATTTTTCTGTGAAATACTCTTTCACTTTTTGCTTTTGAAAATCATTTAGCGAATTATCGTTTAGTTTGTTTCTTTGATTTATGGAAAAATTTTGCCGATAATTTTTTTTATAAAACAGCAACTCTTTTTCAAAAAGTTGATTTTTAGATATTGAATCCAGAGTTTTATAATTTTCACTATTTAAATGATCATAATTTTCAATTTCTTTTAAATCTTTCAATTTTGAATTGTGATCATTCATGAAATGAAAATCTCGGCGTAAAAACAAGTAATAAACAAAAAAAACAAGTATTGAAACAGTAATTGTTACTACAATTATTTTAATTCCTTTTTTCATCTTAAATATAATTCTTCGTTATCAAAAACCCATTTATAATATCCAATATAATGAGAGTCATCTTTCTTTCTAAAATATTTATAAATTTTATTGCCATTTTTTATTAATGTTTCACAATACCTACTTAGTGGTGTGTAAAATCGATTTGCTATAATATTTGGATTTTTTGAAATCGCTAATTCAAAATTTTTGAGTGGTTTTTGAGGCGCAACTAAATCTTGTAGACATGATGGAAATGTATTTTCATTGACTCCAAATTGATGAATCAATTTCCACTTCTCATAATTTGGTGAACCAGCACTTGGGTTCTCTGGTGCAAATACATAAAATTTTCCAAATTTAATATTTGTGGCTGATAGAATTTGTTCTATACCCAAAGCATAGGCATATCCCATGCTATGACAAATTATATGAATTGTATCATCGTGACCTCGAAAGGATTCAAACCTTCTCCATTTTTTTCCATTTCCCCATATTTTAAAGCCTTTTACTATTAACATATTTCTTTTCAAAAACGTTCCTTATTAGGAACGGCATTTTCAAAGATAGTTTTTTTAGCAAAATATGCGTTATTTTTTATTATAAATCCACTAATTTTATTTTTTGTAAAAATGGAATTCATTTTTCCTCCAAAGCTTTTTACATTTTTTAGAATTTAGGGGATTAATTTGATATTTTGTTTTGATTTAGATATATTTTTATCTCATAAAGAGCATTTTGAAACTTTTTGTGCAATACAAGTACCACAAGCGTTTTGCCTGTTACCTATCATCCTTTCTTTTAGTGCTTCTTTCTGTTTAATCCTATAAACAAAATTTTCGTAAGGTTCTATTTCGTAATGCTTTTCATTCGGAGTTAATCCGCCGAGCGCGTGATGTGGTCTAATTGTGTTAAACTCTTTTACAAAAGCTTTTACTTCTTCTTGAAGTTTTTCTGGCGTATGAATATCCCTACGGTATAGCCAACTTTGTTTGAGTATTTTGTTGTGCGCTTCAATTTGTACATTTCCGAAACGAATATCTTTTAAAGCTCTAAGTTTTGTAAGATTTGGAATAAAATTAACGTATGAATTTACCACCTTGTTGTGATTTTCACTTCCGCCATCAACCAAAAGTGTAATATCCTCTTGCAAAGAACCAAATTCATTATCGTATGCCTCTTCAATGGTTTTCAAA
>JBKCGI010000041.1:0-10609 GCA_046303515.1 Flavobacteriia bacterium
ACAGATTGGGAACGCAATTGATTTATGAGCATAAAAAACACAGATTATCAGGAGGAGTTCGATACCGCGACGTTCAAATTGACAACACCAATTTTTTCTTAGACACAACAATCAATCAACATGTAAAAAACTTTTTACCAAGAGCAAGATATGTGTATAAAATCTCACAACATAATCGTTTTGTAATCAATTACAACACCTCTTCTTCTCAACCAAGTATTAATCAATTGCAACCGGTTTTAGACAATACGAATCCAAATAGAATAACTGTTGGTAATCCGAATTTGAGACCGAATTATGTGCATTCGTTTAGTTCGTCTTATAATTTTTACAAACCCCTTTCTGGAACACATTTTTGGTCATCTTTAAACCATTCAATTACGAATGACGCATTTGGAAATAGTACCGATTTTGATTCTCTAGGAAGAATTACTTCAATGACGATTAATGTAGACGGAAACACGTCGTCAAGTTTAAACTTTGGTGGTGGTTTTCCGATTTTCAAAAAATTAATTGAAGTTTTTCCAAATGTGAATATGGCATACGCGAAGACAATTTCAATGGTAAATGGGGAAGAGAATGTAACTCGAACAAGGAATGTAGGTGCAGGAGCAGAGTTTAGAATAGAACGAGATTCTGTTGAGTTTTCAATCGGAGGAAAATATTCATACAACTCACCGACGAATACAATTAGTACAATGTCTTCTCAACCGTTCTCAAGTCAAAGTTACGATGCCAAATTCTTGTGGAAATTACCTAAAGGATTTTTTATCGAAACAGATGCAACCTACACCATCAATTCACAACGAGCTCAAGGATATGATTTGAATTTTTTCATTTGGAACGCATCAATTGCAAAAAGTTTCTTGAAAAATCAAAATTTAATAACCACTGTGCATGTTTACGATATTTTAAACCAAAACATTAGTGCGAATCGTTTCGTGAACGCAAACGTTATTACAGATACGAAATCAATCATTATTGCGCGCTACTTCATGTTTCGTGTGACTTATAAATTTAACAGTAATAAAACCAAAGAAGCAGATGACTTTTTCTAAATCACTTTCGCTTGTAGTTGTAATCTTCATTACTAACTTCAGTTTTTCTCAAATTACGGCTGGCAAAATCACGTATGAGCGAAAAACCAATTTAATGAAAAAATTTACCGACGAAAGAGCAAAACGTTGGATAAATGAAAGTAACAAGAATGTTATTGATGTTTTTGAATTGTATTTCAACGATTCGATGACAGCTTTTATCCCTGTTGAAGATCCAACGAAACAAGGGATGATGGCTATGGCAACCAATAAAAATACCGTGGTTCAGAACTTAAATTCTAAAACCAGATTATCTGTTTTAAATATTTGGGGAGACAAAGCTTATGTGCAAGATTCCATGATCAATCGTCAGTGGAAAATTACTGAAAACAAACGTAAAATTGGAAAATACGATTGTAAGAAAGCAATTTATCAAATGAATGATACAACTCGTATTTATGCTTGGTTTTGCGAAGAAATTATTCCTTCTATCGGACCAGAAACTTTTCGTGGATTACCTGGAGCAATTTTAGGTTTGGCAACAGAAGATGGTGGAGTGGTTTATTTTGCCAAAAAAGTGGAAGTAATGACTCCAGAATTTGACAAAATTGTTCCAAAACCAGGTAAAAAAGTCTATACCGATAAAGAAATCAGAACCAAATTACAGGCAGAAATTGGAGATAAACCTTGGGGTAAGGGTATTGTGGAAGAATTATTTATGTGGTAAGCTAAGTTTGCTTATCACTTCACAAAAGCACGGATCGATAACTCAGAACTTTTTGGATTTGTATTTGCCAATACAGTTACAGTTTTGATGATTTCATTTACTTGTCCTGGTTTAGGATGAAAACCAACTTCTATATAATCTGATTGTCCTGGAGGAATTGGTTTTTCTGGTTTGTGAGGTGTTGTACAACCGCAACTAGCAGAAACACTTTCAATAATCAAAGGATTTTTTCCTGTATTGGTAACCTTGAATTTACACAAGTTTTCAGAATCTGGTTTTACATTTCCATAATCGTGTCTTATTTTGTCGAAAGATAAAGTTGTTAAAGTTCTTTCTTCTTCTTCTTTTTTACGTTTTTCTTCTGCTTCAAACTCTGCCAATTCTTTTTTCAACTCAGCCTCTGATTGTCCACCAGCTGCAATTGTTGAAACGACTTCTCCCGAATTTTTCTTTTCTTCCGAACAAGAAAATGTAAAAACTGAAATAGTAGCGAATAAAAATATTTTTTTCATATGTAAATAATTTGTTTTTTAAAGGTCAAATGGAATACGCCATGTTATTTTCATCGTTGCTTGCGCAATTTGTATGCATGGCTATTTCATAATCTTAAGCATTAAAAAAATTAGTTGACACAAAAATACAAATTCCGAAACAAGAATAAAAAATTTAACTAAAAATTAAAAAAAAAGCGACCATTTCTGATCGCTGTAATTATAAGATAAAGGAATTTGTATTACTTCAATTCTAATTTTTGAACTTCAACAACTTGTTTATCGATTAGAATTTTTACCAAATACAAACCTTTGTGCATTTCAGCTAAATTGATTTGCTCACCATTGGTGTTTTCAAAAGTATTTTGATACACTAATTTACCAGCTAAATCATAGATATTAATATCCATTACACCGTCAGGAATATTGGCAAAATCTAGGTTGACTAGACCTGTTGATGGATTTGGGTAGATTTTTGCTAAAAATGTTGCTTGATTTTGAATGATGATTTCATTATTAGGTTCAGTACTAAAATTACCTTTTTCAATTGGATAATAATATATAGTATCACTAACGATAGAATCGCGCACATCTGCTAAATAAGAATCTATTTTCTTTCTGATGTTGTCGTTTAATGAACCGTTTTTAATGATTATTAAGTTTTGTTCAAACGATTGTTCAGTTTCAAAGGCAATTTTGCGATCGTCAAATGAAGCAATATTGATTTCGATTGCTGTCAGTTGATTTCTTTCTACACTATTATCTCTTGTTAAAATTTTAGTTCGTGTTTCAATTTGTTTTTGAACATTTTTATCACGTAAATAGATATCAAATAATTCTAAATCTGCTTCTAAAGTATTCCTACCTTCAAGAATTGCAATTGCATTTGTATGATTTAAATCTTCAAAATCAGTTAAACTTTCCGTTATGATACTATTCTCTAATGCTCTTTTCTCCTTTTCCATTTCAGCAATTTGTTTTTGGAGCACAAGTCTTGGATTTTCACCAGTTTGTTTTGCATTGATTTGATTCCTAGATCCTACTGGCATAGAAACAAATTCAAGTTTATCTTTAATTCGCTTATTCAATGCAGAATTCAAAATTAAAATTTGTTTTAGTTGACCTGAATTTGGATTTCTATCCATAAATGCTTCCAAGATATCATCTGATAGATATGGTGAACGCGAAACCAATTCTTGCACCATTTGACCTAAATTGTTATTTCTAACACCATTCAATAAATCTTCTGAACTACCTAAATCCAACTTTAATTTAAGAGCAGCAATTTCTTCATTGATGTTATTGATATTTTGGTGAATACCACTTAAGCCAGCACCAGGATTAATAATATTAGAAGGACAACCGGTTGTTGTCATGTAAACAGGTTGACTATTGTTATTTATTGCTGGTATTGGATGTACAATTCCTGTTATAGATTGCGAAGTTGAAGTTGTTATTGAATTTGGAAAATGATTACTGTTCTGAAGATACACATAATCTACAAGTTGAGAATTATAAACCCTAAAATCGTGTTGAGAGGGTTCGTTATTTAAACTTAAAGAAAATTGATTTCTAGCTGCATATAATACTGGATTTGCAGTGATAACAGTCCCTTGATTTCTATCAATTATACCATTTACAACAAAAAAATCATGGTCCTTAGTTTCATAAAAACGATTACATTTCCACTGTAAGCCTTGCATTTCACTTGCGTTTCCACCATTGTCAACTAAATCCGTTATCAAAACACCATTTATATGTTCACTTTGACCTCCAACCAGAAGGCGAGTAAAATCATTTTTATATATTAAGTTTTTAGCTACACCCGAGTTGTTGGCAATTATACCATAAGTTAGTGCCTGGCTGAAAGGTACATTGGGATTATCTATGTTAAAGAATGTGTTTTCTTGAACAAAATAACCTGTACTTCTATTCAAGTAGAGACCGTAAGTTTGAAATGTTTTGTCAATGATTCGAAATTCATTTCTTGAAATTTTTTCCTTTGTTGCATACAAAGCGTAAATTCCTCGGTAGTTTCTTTCAAATAATGAACGATCAATGACAAATGGACTTCCATTATAATTGAAAACGTTTGCACCAAAGTTTAACCCGAAAAATTTATTTTTGGTCATTGATGTGCAATTTAAATCAGCGCACCATGGTATTACAGAAAAATTGGAATTACGGGCATAAATTCCTGTTCCAAGATTGTTTAATCCTGAAAATTCTGACATTAAATTATTAAATTCATTACCAATAAATTTAATACCATTTGTATTTTGAACAAAGGCATGTGTATTGAAGGCATAAGATGTGTTTTTTAATGGTGCATTCCATTCAAATTTACATTTGGTAAATAAACTTACTGAGTTCATTTGCGTGTATGGAGCAAATTTTACACCAACATAATTGTTTAAAAAGGATGAATTTGAAGCAACAATAATGCCCCCACCTGTGCCAACGAGTGGCGTTGAAGTACCGAGAGTTGGATTTGAACGTTGTGCGTTTAAAGCACCATAAAAAGCATGTTCAATTGTTGAATTGTTATTTAAAACTAATCGACCTTGTTTTGAAGAACCTATGTTTCCTTGTGGTAAAGTAGTATTACCCCAAACTTCAACTCCTAACCACATATCGTCTTCACAACGTAAATCAGCAGTAAATTTTGAGTTTATTAAGGTTAATTTACCTCCATTGGTTGAACTTGTTCCATTTTCTACTATAACCTTAGCTGTCGGAGCAAAAACAAAAGTCATGTTTTGGATTGTTAAATTTACTCCAGCAGGAATTCTAAGTTCATCCTTGATATAAACAGTGTTACTTAGAGAAGTTGAAAATGGATTATTGTTTAAATTACCGAAAGTGTTCGGTTGCCAAGTAGATGAAACACAAGCTTCATAATTAGATGCATCATAACCAATATATTTTAACTGGGTATAATCCATGTTATCGATTTGGTCAGGAAGTTGATAGTAGCGGCGCAAATTTGTTTGATTTACATTAAGCTCTACACCATAATTAAATGAATTTGTAAAATTTAATATTGTACTAAAACTACCTGTTCCTGGGTTGTCAGGCAATGAGTAGTTTAAAATTCCATTTCCATAAGCGAGCATTAATGACCTAACAAACACATTTGGTGAAACTTCTATTTTTCTAGACTCTATTTCAGAGTTTTGAACATTGAAATTACTTGGTACTATAATATTATTGATGCTGTTATTTAACAAATTAATATACTTGAACTGTCCAGAAACGAGAGAGGAAGTCAAGTGCGTAAAATACAAGTAATCACCATTTGGCGAAAACTCTAAACCTTTTACATATGCTCTTTGATTTTCATCAATGACATAGTCATTTAAAGAAAAAGCTCTATATGAAATTTGTGATGAAAAATCAGGATTGTATTCGTAAATATAAATATCTGAATTAGCACCAGAGTTTTCATTAACTGCAATTTTTTTATTTTTAGTCACAGGATCTACAAATATTTCCATTATTGGTCGCGATCCTAGAGCGGCATTTGGCGCAATAGTTTTGTCAATTCTATTTACAGCTTCAATACCTCCATTTCCAATTTTTACTACTAAAAATTGAGTTGTTAGTGAAAATACAACATAGTAATGGCCGTCATCTTGCAATTCAGTGGAAGCAATAGCTGGTGTTGCCCATCTTTGACTCCCTAGTGCTGTAATTTCTGTGCCGTTTAAATTGGGAAATAATCCAGGATTACTTTGACCAATTTGTGAATACAAACTGTAATTTTGTACTATTGTCTCAGATGCAGTATTGTAAACTGTTATAATTGGACTTGTAGCAATTGCTTGAGTTCCTTCTGCAAATCTATTTGTTAAAAGATAATATTGATCACAATCACCTGGATCTGGCACAATTGTAATTTCATTAGCACCATAAGCTCTGTAACTGCCATCATCGGTTCCAGGCATTATACCTCTTGTAATACCTTTTGAGTTATAAATGATCCCATCAACAACAAAAAATAAAATTCTTCCATTGGTGTCCAACATCATATTACTCGCTCCCATCGCTAATTGCCCATCATATCCATACTGTACGAATTCTGGATCATTGGTAACTATATTAGGGTTTGAGCAATCTCCTGGATTCAAAGAAATTGTGGTTGGGATGGGTAAGGTTTTTAAAATAGGAGATCCCAATAAATTATCAATATAATACGGAGGATTGATAACTGCATGATTCTGAGAAAAAAGCTTTATACTACAGAGTAATATTAAACTCATCGATAATAATTTCATTTTCATAAGTAAAGATTAAATATTCAGCCAAAGTTGATAAAAAAAAAAACATAGTTTGCAAGAAAAATTTTACTTATTTTTGTAGAATGACACAAAAGTTATTAACATTCCTTGTTTTTATAATGCTTCAACAGTGCGTGTTTGGGCAAGTTTGTGTTTATCAAGATATTTTTAAGGGTGGGGTAACAGGAGATGGAAATACTTCGTGGTTTTATAATGACCCTTGTACTCTTAACATAAATATTGAAGCAAACAGTTCTATTAGAAAGGCTTTTTTATTTGTGAATGTATATAATGAACCCGTAAACAGAGTTTTAAATTTTAATGGGAATGAAATCTTTTTGGATGAAAATGATGCTTTTGCAAATATTTTTTTGATGAATATCAACAATACTCCATTTTCCATGCGTACACTTATTTTTGATGTTACATCTTTTGTATCACCTACTAATAATACGTATACCATAATTCCCCCTCAAAATCAACCGTCGCCTAATCTTGGAGGAGCATTTAGTGATTTTTATCTTTATGTCACGTATGACAACCCAAATTTATCAAAAATTAATTCCTCCATTTTTTTAAATAAACAAAATGCTGAAGACTTAATTGTTTTTCCAATTTTGAATATAAACCCAATAGACTTGAATCAAAACGTTGCATTAGCTATTCATTCCCAGCATTTTTGTAATATATTTGAAGATGGGAGTTTTATTTTAATTGATAATGTGAATATAGGTTTACTCGGGGGAGATGAAGATAACAACAATGTTGAATGCTCTGGAGTTACCGGCTCGTTTTATTATGAAAATGGCACTTCTTTTGGTTTAGGTAATGATACTGCGGATCCAATAATGAACGGAAATGATGGCTTAGCAAATATTGAAACTAATGTTACAAACCCCATTGCTTTTACAGTTAGCTTTGATTATCAATCAAATAAAGGTCCTCAATCTAATCCTGTTTTCGAATTGTTTTTTGCATACGCATCTCCATGTGATACTTTCTCTTTTAGTGTCCCGAATGACACCACCGTCTGTAAAAACCAAAACGTACAGCTATTTGCAACGGGTGGCATCCAATATTTATGGCAACCAGCAGAGGGCTTGAGTTGTACAGATTGCCCCAACCCTGTTTTTATGGGAGATAGTTCTAGGGTTTATACGGTACAAATTTGGAGCACAGATTCATGTTCAGTAATCAGCCCAGTTAGCATGGGTGTTTATGATGAGCCCAGTTTGGGAGCATTTTCATTAAGCAAACCAGACTGTGGCGCAAATAACGGTATCTTAGAAGTTTCCATCAACGAAGACAGTATTGTTTCGTATCAATTAGACACACAAAGCATACAAAATAATGGTCTATTTGATAGTTTGGCAAAAGGTCAGCATACTATTTTTTTCACAGATAAAAATGGTTGTAGTTCAGATTCTACTTTTACTATTGCTGATACCATCAGAACATATGCTTTTTTTACTGCAAGCTCAAGTTATGGTTTTATTCCTCTAAGTGTGAGTTTTGATAATTTGAGCACAAATGCCACCAATTATTTATGGGAAATCAATGATAATGAAACTTTTAGTGCATTACCCAACTATGTTTTTGATTCATCGGGTTATTATGAAATAACACTTTTTGCTTGGCAATATGACGTGAGTTGCATAGACTCTTTTAGTTTAAAAATCACTGCTTACGACTACTTTATATATCAAATTCCTAACATTTTCACGCCTAATGCTGATGGGATAAACGATGAGTTTGGGATTACGAGTAATATTCCTATTTCGGTAAAATATGAGATTTATAATCGTTGGGGCGAAGTTATTACCTATGGAACAAAAGAGTGGTCTTCCTCAATTATTGAAGAGTTTTATGAATTGTGGGGAGGATATGTTATGCGTCCATTTTTTAGTTTAGCATCTGATGGAGTTTATTTTTATAAAATGGAAATATCTGCATTTGATAAGAATTTGAATCCTAAAATATTGGATTTATTTCCAATCAAAAAAGAAGGATTTTTTCATTTGGAGAAATAAAAAAGGACGAAAATAAATTCCGTCCTCTTCAAATATAAGTGTTGTAATAAATTACATTTTTGATAAATCAGGCATTTCTCTTGTGAAAGCTGGAATTCCTGTAACGTCCATACCTGTGATTAACAAGTGGATATCGTGTGTTCCTTCGTAGGTAACAACTGATTCTAAATTTGCCATGTGACGCATGATTGAGTATTCACTTGTAATTCCCATTCCACCATGAATTTGGCGTGCTTCACGAGCGATGTTCAAGGCAATTTCAACATTGTTACGTTTCGCCATAGAAATTTGTGCACTTGTAGCTTTTCCTTCGTTTCTCAATTGACCTAAACGGAAGGTTAACAATTGTGCTTTGGTGATTTCAGTAATCATCTCAGCTAATTTCTTTTGAATCAATTGGAATGAACCGATCGGAACGCCAAATTGTGTTCTTTCTTTTGAATATCTCAACGCTTGATCGTAGCAATCCATTGCAGCACCTAAAGCACCCCAAGCAATTCCAAAACGAGCAGAATCTAAACATCCAAGTGGCGCACCTAAACCAGATTTATTTGGTAAAATGTTCGCTTTAGGAACCTTAACGTTTACGAAAATTAATTCTCCAGTTGAGGAAGCTCTCAAAGAAAGTTTTCCATGCATTTCTGGTGTAGAAAAACCTTCCATTCCGCGTTCAACGATTAAACCATGAATACGTCCAGATTCGTCTTTTGCCCAAACTACAGCGATATCAGCGAAAGGAGCATTTGAAATCCACATTTTAGCACCATTCAAAATTACGTGGTCTCCAGCATCTTTAAAGTTAGAAAGCATTCCACCAGGATTTGATCCATGATCTGGCTCAGTCAAACCAAAACATCCCATCATTTCACCTGTCGCTAATTTTGGTAAATATTTTTTTCTTTGCTCTTCATTTCCGTATTTCCAAATTGGATACATCACTAAAGAACTTTGAACAGAAGCTGTTGAACGCAAACCTGAATCACAACGCTCTAATTCTTGCATAATTAAACCATAAGAAATTTGGTCTAAACCTGGTCCTCCGTATTCTTCAGGAATGTATGGTCCAAAAGCACCAATTTCTCCCAATCCAGCCAATAAATGGTTTGGAAAAGTTGCATTTTCATAATGTTCATCGATGATTGGAGAAACTTCTTTTTTCACCCAAGCTCTTGCTGCATCACGAACTAATTTGTGCTCTTCAGAAAGCAAGTCATCCATGTTAAAATAATCTGGATGTGTATATAAATCTGTCTTCATAAGGAAACTGTTCTAAAAATTTTCAAAATTAAAGTGCAAAATTAACAAATAAAAAGATATTTTGTTGAAAAAATCACAGAACTACTTTCAAAAAATTGATTTATTTTCTGAAGTTAGCATTTTTAGCCTTAAAATTATGATCATTTCAATGGAATTCATAAATTAATAATTTAAAAACGAGTGATTTCAGCATTCAAAATTGTAAATTTGCGCAAGAATTTGATTCTGAGAAGAAGTGAATAGACTGTTGATGCAAAATATAGGCGAATCGTATACCTTTTTGGGATTGGAAAATTCTGATCCTATACCATTACACCTTGATTATAATAATCAAAGTACCTTATGGTTTGCGATGATCGGTTTAGCAATTTCATTCATACTTTTAGCAACAAGTAAGATGGCATCTGCTAATTTGGTCCTTATTTTTTCGAGAGTTTTATATAAGAATGCTACGATTCTTAAACTTGTCAAGGAAGAATATAATCTAAATTCTTTTACGTCTATTATTTTGATGCTTAATTTCATTATTTCTTCTACTATTTTATTGTATTTGAGTTACATTAATTTTTTTGGAGTAAGTAATTTAGAATTAATTTATTTTTTACCGATCATTCCGGTAATTTATGTTTTTTGGCCAATGTTTTGCCTCAATTTTATAGGTTTTATTTCCAAAGAAGGAGAAGATTTGAAGGAAAATAAGTATAACACCTTGATTTTTGCTCAAATTTTAGGAGTTATTTTTTCTTTGCTTTTACTAATCTGGACATTTAACATGAAATGGTCTGAG
>JBKCGI010000042.1:0-12054 GCA_046303515.1 Flavobacteriia bacterium
TTTTTGTTGAAATTGGAGAAATAAAATTTGGAGTACGAAGTATCAACAATCGGAAAAATATATTTCATGAAATAATTTCGTTCAATCGTTGAAATACCAATTTCATTGCCATTTTGATGGATTCCAAAAACACCATTTTCACAAACAACATGAGGTGTTCCCCTAAAATCATGTATCAATTCGATTGGCTTTTCTGGTAGTTCAAATTGTGAAGCAATTTCCCCACGACTCAAAACGGCTAATTCACTACCTTTTTTGAGTGTTTTGGGATATAAAAGCAATAAAATTTCTCCTTTTTTTAAAATTTCAAAATCGGATACGCTGTATTTTTTGGATTCATACACAATTTGAGGCACTCCAGGAGGATAAACTTTCACACCATCAATTTGTTGAATTTTTGTCACAGCTAAAAATACTTCAAAATCTAATTCTGTATCAAATTTGGCTTCTTTTTTTAATCCATATTTGTAATTGGATTCACCGTAAAACCCATGTGTTATTTTAATTTCAATGTCGTATTCAGCACTTAATTCAAAAAAACATTGACCGCTTTTATCGGTGCTTTTTGTAAATGTTACTCCATTTTGCTTCACTTCTACCTTTGCATCATAAACACTATTCAATTTGTCTTGATCTTTGCAAACAACTGTGAAACGAACAGTATTTTGTCCAAATAGATTAAAATTTAAGACAAAAAATAATATGAAATATAATTTTGACATGTGACTTTTATACTTGGATGCAATAAAATTTGAAATTCCATAAAAAAGCCACCCGAAATTTCAGGTGGCTCATTTTTTTTTATATTTTTTCTTAAACTTTTAAAGTCCAGCCAAAAGTATCTTCAACTATTCCAGCTTTCAAATCATCTAAAAATTGACTCATTTTTAAAGAGAAAGGTCTGTTTTCAATTGGGTTTAATTCTAATACTTCGTCTCTGAATCCCATTTTTAGGATGTGAGCAATTGTTGCAGCAGTTCCAGCACCAAAACATTCTGTTACCGAACCATTTTTAATACCTTCAACAATCTCTTTTACAGTAACTTTACGCTCTTCTACTTTGATTCCCCACGACTTAGCAACATCAATTACGCTTCGTTTTGTAATTCCACGTAAAATCGTATCGCTGTCTTCAGAAGGAGTAACCAAAACATCATTGATTAAGAACATAACATTCATTGTTCCTGATTCTTCAATGTATTCGTGCGTTTTTGCATCTGTCCACAACATTTGGTGGAAACCTAAAGCTTGACCTTGTTTCGCAGGAAATAAAGAAGCACCATAATTTCCAGCTGCTTTAGCTCTACCAACTCCACCTTCAGCAGCACGTGTATAATGTTCTTCAATTTTCACTCGAACAGGCTCATTGTAATAAGCACCAACTGGGCAAGTAAAAATTATAAACTTATACGTATCGGAAGGACGAATTCCAACAAATTCATCAGTAGCAAACATAAATGGACGAATATAAAGTGAATATCCTTCACGATTTGGAATCCAATCTTGTTCAATTTCAATTAATTTACGCACACATTCCACGAACAATTGCTCTGGAATAATAGGCATACACATGCGTTCGCTAGACTCTATAAAGCGCTTTGCATTCATGTCTGGTCTAAAAATACGTACTTCTCCATCTTTGTTTTTGTAAGCTTTTAAACCTTCAAAAATTGATTGCCCGTAATGTATTGCTGAAGTCGCTGGATGAAAACTAATGTCACCAAAAGGTTCAATAACAGGCTCTTGCCATTGTCCATCTTTATAGTCCATAACCAACATGTGATCTGAAAAAACTTTTCCAAATGGTAAATTTCCCCAGTCTACTTGATTGATTTTTGATGTAGCAGTTTTGTTGACTTTGATGTTTAGTGTTTCTTGTAACATTGCGTTTTCTTTTTGCGAAAATAATTATTATTTTTGACTTTTAAAAATATTATAATAAATATATTTTTTGTTAAAATCCTAGTTCAATGTGAAAAATTTAACTGTGTTTTTTAAATTCTGTGTTTCGTATTTTGTGAAATATTATCGAAATTCCAATCTATCGTTCTTTCAAATTCATGTTTTCTAACAGGACAATCAGCAACCATACATATTTTACATGAAAAATCCATACAAGGATCCGTATGAATGAACAGTTCTACCCTATCTCCAAAATGATTATTCATAAAATGATCAAGGTTTTCTATTTCATCATGAGCTTCTTGAACAGTAAAATAATAAGGTAAAGTAATATGCAAATCAAAATGCAATTTACTTCCGTATTTGATGATTCTTAAATTATGTAAATCAATCAAATTCTTATTGCGTTCATTTTTAAACAATTCAACAACTTGGCCAATAAGTTTTTCATCGGCTTCATCCATTATTCCACTCACAGAATCGCGAATAATCTTGTAACCGGTATATAATATTACAAGTGAAAATATGATTGCCACTCCGGAATCAATCCAAGGAATTCGTAGGAAATAAATTAAACCCAAACCAACCACAATTCCAATGGTGGAGTAAGTATCTGTTATCAAATGTTTACCTGTTGCTACAAGTGCAATAGAATTGGTTTTTTTCCCTTTTTGAATCGCAATATACCCAACAAGGAAATTAATTAGAGCTGTTATAGAAACCAACAAAATTCCATAATCAAGTTTTAAAACGGTAGTTTTTTCAAATAAATTCTGAATGGCTTCAATAATTATAATTACACCTGCAATCGTGATCAAAACTCCTTCAACGGCTGAGGAAAGAAATTCTACTTTCCCATGACCATAAGGATGATTTTTATCTTTTGGTTTAGTGACAAGATATAAACTATATAAACCTAAAAATGAACTAATTATATTTACTATACTCTCTAAAGCATCTGAGTAAATAGCAACAGACTTAGTTAAATACCAAGCAAATAATTTTATGACAAAAAGACTTAATCCAACAATAACGACAATTTTCTGAAAGCTTAAGTTGCTTTTATCTGCCTGGTGTGAACTCATTAGGTTTTTTTTATAAAGGTAAATTAAATTCTAGAATTAATTACACTTTACCAAACTTTTTTCATTCAATTTATGCACACCAATTACTACCAAACTTCTATCAAATGTTTTAATTTTCTTTTTTTTCATTTGCTCCTTCAAAAGGATTTCCATGATGATTCGATTTTTCATGTCATTCGTTTTAGTAAATATATCAAAACTTATTCCAATTATAAAGACGAATGATTTAAGTGAAAGGTTTGTTGACTGTGGTGTTATTTTTTAGTTATTATTGAAATCATACTCAATTCTCCACAAAAATAAGCCTTGCGCAGGCACAGAATGTTTAGCCGCTCCCCTATCTTTTTGAGCTATAATTGATTTTACATCTTCAGAATTCAATTGACCAAGTCCAACTTCAATCAAGGTACCAACAATCGCACGTACCATATTTCTAAGAAAGCGATCTGCCGAAATTTCAAAATAGAGTTCATTTTCAGCACTTTGAACCCATTTCGCGTGATTTATGGTGCAAATATTAGTTTTCACATCAGTATGTAACTTAGAAAAAGAAGTGAAATCTTGTTTTCCGAGCAAAACTTCACAGGCTTTATTCATTTCTATTAAATCTAGTTTTTTTGGGTAAAACAAACTGAAATCAATTTTAAAGGGATCTTTAACTGTATGGACAAAATACCTATAAACACGCTCTTTAGCATCAAAACGAGCATGGAAATCATGTTTTACAACAAAAACATTTGTCACATTAATTTCCATCGGTAACATGCGATTTACTTTAAAAGCCAATTGTTCGATTGCATATCTTTCTTCTAAATCAACATGAAAAATATAATGATTTGCATGTACTCCAGCATCTGTTCTTCCACAGCCAACAATTGAAATCTCTGTTGAATTGAATAATTTGTTTAAGGTTTGTTCTATTCTTTCTTGAACAGAATCCCCATTCGGTTGAATTTGCCACCCAACAAAGTTTTTCCCATTGTATTGAATCTCAAAAGCGTAACGTTGCATGCTGTAAAATTAAGTATTTTGCTTGATTTCTTTAATTTTCAAACTTTTTTTATTCAAAATTGTAACCTTGGCACTTAATTTGCGTTAAAGAAGATAACGGATCAATTATTAACATCTACAGGTTAATAAATTAAGGGCTCTCTTCTCGAGGGCCTTTTTTGTTTTTCAAGAATTACCACCTACTTTATTTTGCCACGAAGGCTCGAAGACATTAAGATACACTAAGAATAATAAAACTCTAAATGCTGGTCTAGTTTAGATGTAAGTGTGTAAAAAACTTAGTGTTATTTTGGGTCTTTTCAACTTCGTGGCAGAAACAAATTAAAAAGATAAAATTGTTTCAGTCTATCAATAATTTCCTAGCCATTGGACCTAAATTAAAAATCGCATCTAGAATGGATAAATCTGGAACAAAATTTTCTTTCGAAACAAAAACTTGCTGATATTCATGCTCAGCTTGCAATTTCCTTGTTTTGAAAGCGTTTCTAAAATCTTGAATGTTCTCTTTTTCGAAATTTTCTGTTAGTTGAAATGGAACTTTCAAATCAAGCCAAATATTGATTTTTTCATGCACCAATTGACTCAAATCTAGTAAAAACTTATGCTTTTGATTTAGAATTTCTTCAATCTCCATTCCGTAATGGTCAAAATAAGGTGAAGATGAATATCCAGAAACAAATGTGCGCCAATGTTTTTTAGTCCAATCTGTAGTGTAATCTACACGAACATCTTTTGTAATTGTTTTAGAACCATTCACTTTTCTCAAAGGCACGATTAAATCCAAAACTCCATTGGGCGTTAGTATCTCACAATGATTCCTAAGCGAATGTTTGGGATAAGTTTCCCATTGCTCAAAAATTGGATTTTCGGCTGAAACTAATTCTTTGTAATATGCAATAGATCCGAAATAGGCAATCGGAAAAACACTTTGCATTAGTTGATAAACTTAAAGATTCGTTCCCAACGAACTCCTTTGTAAGGACTTTTTGAGAACCAAACGATTGAAGCTTTACCAACAACGTGATCTTCAGGAACAAAGCCCCAAACACGCGAATCAGCAGAATTGTAGCGATTATCTCCCATCAACCAATAGTAATTCATTTTGAATTTGTAAGTCGAAGATTTTTTACCGTCAATGTAAAAACCATCCGCTTTTTCAACCAATTTGTGTCCCTCGTAAGCAGTGATTACACGTCTGTAAATGGCAATATTCTCTTTTGTCAATTTCACAACAGCACCTTTTTTTGGAATTCGAATTTTCTCAAAATTGGTGGCATTGTTTCCGTGATTGATGTCTTTTGGATAATATTCTAAATTAGACAGTTGCGTGAAAACATCATATTGACCATTTGCTCCTTTTTTAGCCTTTTCAACCTCTAAAACAAATTTCGCATTTGGAAAATTCTTTTTCAATTTTGCTTTTTCTGAAGGCGTTAAAATCATTCTAAAAATACCGTCATTTGGATCGGTATAGAAATCCATTCTGTTTCCACCTAACTCATCATTCTCTAGACCATAATCTTCACTTTGAAGCATGTTTGATAATTTATCTGGAGAAAAAGTCTCTACAAAATTGTAAACTTTATATTTTAAAGCTTGATTTGGCGCAATCCAAGCAGCTTTTCCATTGATATACAAAAATGAATTTTTAACTTCTAAAACGTCACCTGGTAAACCAACACAGCGTTTGATGTAGTTTTCGCGTTTATCAACTGGTCTGTATATCACACCGTAATGCTGAATTAAGTGTCCTTCTCTGTTATCAAAAGCAACTTTATCCACAGCTAAGGAACGACGAGCTTTCGTTTTCCATTTTTCAAGATTTGTGATATAATTTTGAAAAACTTTAATATTTGCTAGGCTATCTGCCATTTTCACATCCTTTTTAGCTTTCGTTAAACTATCAGAATAAAAAGCGACCAAATTTTGCTGTAAAAATGCCGTTTCTTGATTTTCTCTAAACAAACGCATTGCTTCATGATTCACAATACCATAATAGTCGTGCCCCATCAAACCAAATGGCATTCTTGGATCATAAACTGCTGTATCACCTGAAGGATAGTTGAAAACCATCACATCATTTCGTTCTACATTTCCAAAACCTGGTAATCTGAAATATTCTAAAGTTTCCAAATTTGAGTAAGACTTGATGTCTACAAAAGGAATGGTGTTGTGCACTAGTGGGAAAGAAAGCGGTGTAACTGGAACTTTACAACCGTAAGCCATTTTATTTACAAACAAGAAATCTCCTACTAATAAAGTTTTTTCCATCGACCCAGTTGGAATTTGGAAAGGTTCAAAGGCATACGTTCTGATAATACTTGCAGCTACCAAAGCAAAAATGAATGAATCTCCCCACTCTTTTACGCGAGATTTTTTTCCTGGTTTTTCCTTTGAAAAAATACCCAAAACAAACATGGCTACGTGTCCTAAAACTGGTAAACATAAAAACAAAACTACGTGATCTCCAATATTTCTAGCGTTTATTTCTTTTGGATTTGCCCAATTGGTTACAGGTAAAATTTCTTGCTTAGATAATTTTGCCAATAAAATATATGGAAAAAATATTCCTTGCAAGGTGTCTTGCCATGAATAATGTCCGAATCTTCGAACATAACTTAAATTTAAGGCAGACCACATCACTAAATGTACTCCAGGGAAGATCATCAAAAGTGACCACCAAGGTTTCGCACAAGAAATTTTAAATGCTACATAATAATTATATCCTGGAATTAAAGCTTCCCAAGATTTTCTTCCTGCTTTTTCAAAACTAGCCCACCAAAATGCCAAATAAGGGTGAACTAATAAAAATAAGTAAAAATAGATAACATTCATTTTTCAATAATTTAAATTCCTAAAACGTCTTTCATGGTGTAAACACCTTTTTTATTATGTAACCATTCTGCAGCTAATACTGCTCCTAAAGCGAAACCTTTTCGGTTAAAAGCTTCGTGAATGATTTTGATACTGTCAATCTCTGATTTATACTCAACCGTATGCGTACCTGGTACATTTGGCAAACGATAAGCTGTTACTCCCAATTGCTTGTCATTTACATGAGGAGGTTCATTTTCGCCACAAACCCAGGATAAATAGTGGTCGTTTTGTTCTAAAATTCCATTCGCAATGGTAATCGCCGTTCCACTTGGAGCATCTAATTTTTCTGTATGGTGAATTTCCTCTACAGATGCTTCATAATCGGAATGATTACTCATTAATTTCGCTAAACGCTCATTGATTTGAAAGAAAATATTCACTCCAATACTGAAATTACTCGAATGTAACAAAGAACCATTTAAGTTTGCACACAACTCACTTACTTCTTTAAAAGATGAGTTCCAACCTGTTGTACCTACTACAATTGGTGTATTTTCTGCTAAACTTTTTTTGATGTGATTTACAGCTGATTCTGGCTGTGTAAACTCAATCACACAGTCCACTTGCGAAAAATCTTGTTGATCTAAAGGATTATCCAAACTCGCCTTCCAAGAAACGACATGTCCGCGTTCTAAAGCAATCATTTCTATTGCTTTACCCATCTTTCCATAACCAATTAAACCTATTCGCATAAAAAATCAAAAGACAAAAATAGCAAAATTCTTAGATTTTACAAGTTATTTAACGAAAATTAACCGGTGAAAATATCAAAAATCTATTTGATTTTATTCATGACCAAAGTAAAAATCTCCACCAGAAAACGATAAATGGAATGTTTGTGGCAATCCATTTTTTAAAGAAACTTTAGTTCCTTTTCTTCCCTTTGAATTGTCCTTTTCCTTAGTGTAAACCAATTCATTATCTATCAAGGCATCTGGTAAATTATTTGGAGTTTCCATACCATACCCTCCAAGGTAAACATTGTTTGTATCATAAACTACAATTCCGCTTATTCCTCTGCAAGAATAACCAGTCACAAAAAAGCAATTCAATAGTTTAAATTTTCGCTTATCATGTGTTGTAACGATTCCCAAATAAGTTAAAGCGGTTTTGTTACAACCTTTTTTACCTGTAAAATCAAATTCAAATGTTTTTCCAATTTTATTCTTTTTCAAGACTTCGAGACGTTTTTTTTTGAGTTGTGAAAATTCGTCATCAGTTTTATTTGACGTTTTTTGAAAGGAAAAAGTTAGAAGTAAAAATATATAAAGAAATTTTCTCATAAAATAATTATTGTCCTCCCCCTCCATCCCCCTCCAAAAGGGGGAAGCTTACATTTTAGTTCAAAAAATCACTTAAAACTCAACGTCAATCCAAGTCCAGCTTGGTTGTACGAAAAAGCTTTTGGTCTAATATTCATACTCAAATCTTCTGAAATGTCAAAACTCACGAAATGTGCTTCAACAGTAGCATCTATAACTTGCACCAAATAAACCAAACCAAAACCAATAATAAATAAATCTCGTTGATTGAGGTGTTGCGTATAAAGTGTTGAAATTCCTTGCAAATCGTAATCTTGATATTTTTCTAAACCAAGATTTCCTGCCAAACGAGTTTTGTATTCTTGTTTTAATTCCTTTTGGGCAGAATTATGCTGTAAAACAAAATAACCTGTGGCACCTAAACCAGCATAAATAAGTGGAACCTTCCAAAATGCATTTCGTTTACCCTTTGGCATGGCAGTATGGTTGTAGATTTGACCAGCACCAGGAATTATTACAGACAAGAGTGTTGCTTTGCGAACAGAATGTATGGTGTCTTTTGTTGGAATTGCTTCAGGACTTGTAACTTGAGCTTTAAAATTAAAGTTCAAAAATAGAATGCAAATCGAAAAAAGACCTAATTTCACTTGTAAAGCAATTCGATCACACGATTTAAATCTACCTCAGAATTGAAATTGATCACAATTTTACCGTTTCCGATGTTAGATTTTTTGATTTCAACCTTAGAGGAAATTTTATCACCTAAAAAAGCACAAAAAGTTTCTTGAGCAGAACTAATTCTTGGTGCATTAGGAATTACCTTTTTTGTTGGCTCTTTTGGATCATGTCCACCTTCACGAATTAAAGTTTCTAATTCACGTACAGATAAATTTTCGTCAATAACACGCTTGTAAAGAGATAATTGAAAAGCTTCATCACCTGCAGAAACTAAAGCTCTTGCGTGACCCATTGAAATTAAATTATCACGCACTCCTAACTGAATTTCAGCAGGAAGTTTCAATAAACGCAAATGATTGGTAATACTTGAACGACTTTTAGCAATTTTTTGACTCATTTGTTCTTGTGTCAAATTACATTCGTCAATCAATCTTTGGTATGAAAGTGCAACTTCCACTGCATTTAAGTCCTCACGTTGAATGTTTTCAACCAAAGCCATTTCTAGCATGGTTTGATCATTCGCCACACGCACATAAGCTGGAACTTCTTTTAAGCCAGCCATTTGCGAAGCTCTGAAACGTCTTTCACCAGAAATCAATTGGTATTTGTCGTTTCCTAGTTTACGAACAGTTAAGGGCTGAATAATTCCATGAACAGCAATGGATTGACTCAATTCTGCTAAAGCTTCTTTTTCAAAATTTGTTCTTGGATTGAATGGATTCGCTTCAATTTGACTGATTGGAATCATTGAAATTGAGCCTACTACTCCACTTTCACTTGTTTTTGTTGTAATATCTGTTGCAGCATTCTCCAATAAAGCACTTAATCCTTTCCCCAATGCTCCTTTTTTCTTTACATTAGAATTCATCCTCTAATTTAATTTTTTTATCTTCGTTAGAAATTTTTGTTACGTTGTTTTTTTGCAAAATTTCGCGGGCAAAATTCAAATAATTTGTTGCTCCTTTGCTAGCTGCATCATGCATCACAATTGTTTCACCGTGAGAAGGCGCTTCACCTAATTTAGTGTTTCTGTGAATTACAGTATCGAAAACCAAGTCTTGAAAATGTGTTTTCACTTCTTCAACAACTTGATTAGCTAAACGCAAACGTGTATCGTACATGGTTAAAACAATTCCTTCAATTTCAAGGTCTGTATTTAATCTTCCTTGTACAATTTTTATGGTATTTAATAATTTTCCTAATCCTTCCAAAGCAAAATATTCACATTGAACTGGAATCAAAACAGAATCTGCAGCTGAAAGTGAATTCACAGTGATTAAACCCAAAGAAGGCGAACAATCTATTATGATAAAGTCGTAATCATCTTTGATTTTGTCCAACACGTTTTTCAACATGAACTCGCGGTTAGGCATATTAATCATTTCCAATTCCGCACCAACCAAATCGATGTGAGATGGAAGAATATCCAAATTTGGATTTTCAGTTTTAATAATGATTTCTTTCGGATGCACACCGTTGATTAAACATTCGTAAATGTTTTTGGTATTACGTGGATCTAAACCAACTCCAGACGTTGCATTTGCCTGAGGATCAGCGTCCACCAACAGCGTTTTGTATTCCAACACTCCAAAACAACCGCCTAAATTAATTGCAGAAGTAGTTTTTCCTACTCCACCTTTTTGATTTGCTATGGCTATTATTTTACCCATTCTTCACTTTTAGTTTGTAAAATTACAATAAGATTTTGGCATTTCCACAAGAAAAATGCAATAGTTTTCAACTAATTTGTTGTCTCAGATTAAAGACTTTCAAATGTTAAGGATTCGGTTTCCTGCTTAAAATCCGAAGTAGCTTTTAATTCATCGATTTTAGAAATCACCTCTTCAAATCCTTCTTTGAATTTTTCAAAATCCTCTTTATATAAGAAAATTTTATGTTTTTGATAGGTCTCCCTCCCATTTTCTTCGACTTTTTTACTTTCAGTAATCGTCAAATACAAATCTTTCGCTTTTGTAGATTTGATGTCGAAAAAATACGTTCTCTTCCCAGCTTTTACAGCTTTCGAAAAAATCTCATCGTTTCTATCTTTGTTCTCGTAACTCATAAAATTTTACTTTTATTTTTGGAAGACAAATTTGTGAAAAAAAAATAACATTTGAGCTAAAAAAACAATATTTTAAGGTGTTAAAAATTAACTTGCTTTGTGCGAGGGTATTAGTGAATCTGAATAAATATTAAACTTTTAAATTATTAACAGAATACAAGTAATACACGTTTTTCAACAATATAAAAATGCTACTTATTTATCTAAAAATGTCATTCAAAAATAGGCAAATTTTTCAATTGTAAAAAAGAAACTCATATTTGCAATCCAAAATCTTTAAATGAATTAAATTCAATCCCTCCAGCACCTCATATACATTGAATTTATCTTTTTGTCCGGATAAATTAAAGAATAAAAAGTATGTCCTCCATCAAAACAAGTATCTGTACCAAATTTTCCTGGATTTTTGTTCCAATCATCACTTTTTGAACTCTCTATTCTTAACGTTAAAATATCTCTTATTACATAACTGTTTTCGGCAAGATCAGACTGACTTAACTGTTTGTTTTCTCTAACAAAACCTTTAGAGGGAAAATTTCTTCTCAGCGTAATCAAAGTTTCTCCTACTTTAATTTCTATAAAATCAGCTGGACAATCTAAACAAATGAAATTATAATTTTCAACCAAAAAAATGGTGTCATTTGGGAATTTTAACCTTAAGCTGTCAATAATTTCTATGAATTCCGATCTTTTCTTTTTTTGTTTCGAAATTCCAGTCAACATGCTTGTGGCCGTTTTGAAAGGAGAAACAGAAATGGCAAGTTTCTGACTTTTATAAATCTTTTTATTCAATTGAGCAAATGAAAATGGACTTGCAATAAAAAGTACACTTATTAAGTAAATGATTTTGAACATATTGAAAATTAAAAAGTAAACATCTGTTTGAATAAAACATAAAAATAAGTAATCTTTCTAAAACTGAACTTCCATTGATGGCTTCACTTCAATTTCTAGCATATTTGTTGGGTCAAAAAGTTTAAAATCGGGGTAAATTTTGCCTTTAATTTTATAGGTGTCAATTTGTCTCTGAGGGAATGAACCCTTTTTGTTGCCAAAGAACAATTCATTCATCTCCTTATAAAATAAACATTGAGATTTTAAATCAAGATTACATTTTTTTAAGTTAGAATAAAATGTTATTTCATTTTCCATATCAGTAATTGTTGTTCCACCA
>JBKCGI010000043.1:0-5674 GCA_046303515.1 Flavobacteriia bacterium
TTTCAGAGGTAGAACATGAATATAAGTTAAAACTTACTTCAAAGGAAAAGCTTTCGAAATATGATGCAATTATTTTGGCAGTTTCACATGATGAATTTATTTCGATAAACTTAGATGAATTTAAATTGAATTCAAATTCCGTCGTTTATGATACAAAAGCTTTTTTTGATAAAAAATTAGTTGATGGAAGATTGTAATTAATAATTTCATAGATTTATAATTCAATTATTCAAGAATGGAAAAAAAAAATGAACCAACGGTAAGAGAATTTTTTGTCAATTTTCAACAAACTATTGTATTTCTATTGCATAAATGGAAAATGATTACCCTAATTGGTCTTTTGGGCGGAGGACTTGGTCTTACACTATCATTAATGTCTGAATTTAAATATTTAGGAACAGTTAAATTTATAATTGAAGATGATGGGAAATCAGGTTCAGGTCTATCAAGTCTAGCAAACAATTTTGGATTGTCAAGTCTCTCGGGAGGGAATAGCTCTATATTTACAGCCCCAAACTTTTTAGAGTTCTTAAAAACAAGAAGTTTAGTTGAAAAGGCGCTTTTAAAGCCAATGAGCGAGGCTAAATATTCACATATGACCTATGCCGAATTTTATATTAAATTTAACAAAATTGAGAAAACTTGGGTGGATCAACCTAAATTAAAAAATATCTCCTTTAAGGTAAATGATAAAAGAGAAGAATTTTCAAGAGAGAAAGATAGTATTCTAGGTAGTATATACACAAATTTAATTGAATCTAATCAGTTGAAAGTTTTTCAATTTAACGAAGACAACTCCATTCTCCAAATTGATGTGAACTCTTTGAATGAAGTGTTTTCAAAAAATTTCTCAATAGAATTGATGTCTGTTGCATCTGAATATTATATGGAAACAAAAACGGAAAAATTGCGAAGAAATGTTTCAATTTTACAAAAGCAAACTGATTCTGTTAGAAATGAATTATATAACTCAATGAATGCATCTGCAACTGCCACTGATAATATTTTCGGACTAAATCCATCGATGAATATTAAACGTGTTTCATTTGCAAAAGAACAAGCTCGAACACAAATTAATAGTGCAATTATGACAGAATTAATTCGGAATTTGCAATTAGCTAAAATGAATTTACTTGAGCAAACACCTGTTATTAATGTTATAGAGGAACCAATTTATCCTTTGTTCAAAAAAAAATTGGGGAAAGCGAAAGGGATAGTTTTTGGTGGAATTATTGCTGGATTTTTAATTTGTTTTTTCTATGTTTTCAAAAGGTATATTAATGAAGATGTTGATGGAACACAAATGATTAAAAAATGAAAATAAAGGTATTAGTTGTATTTGGAACAAGGCCGGAAGCCATCAAAATGGCGCCAGTTATTAAAGAATTAAAAAATGATAGTTTTTTTGATACAAAGGTTTGTGTTACAGCTCAACATAGAGAAATGTTAGATCAAGTTTTGGAATTTTTTAATATTAACGCTGATTATGATTTAAATTTAATGCGTCCGCAACAGAACCTATTTAATTTGACAGCTCTAATTATTAATGAATTAAAACCAGTTTTAGAAGATTTTAATCCAAATTATGTTTTGGTACACGGAGACACGACTACAACCATGGCCTCAAGTATTGCTGCGTTTTATAATGGTTCTAAAGTTTGTCATGTGGAAGCAGGATTAAGAACATTTAATAAGAAATCACCATTTCCAGAAGAAATGAATCGCGTTATAACAGGTCACATTGCGGACTATCATTTTGCACCTACTGAAACATCTTTCAAAAATTTAGTGGATGAAAAAATTAATAAAGATACAATTTTAATAACAGGAAATACAGTTATAGATGCTTTAATTCAAAGTGTAGAAAAAGTTAATTCAATTGATTTTTCATCGCCTGAAATAGATAAATTAAAAAAAATAATTAAAAAAGAAAAGAATATTATTTTAGTTACAGGTCATAGAAGAGAAAATCATGGTATGGGATTTATAAATATTTGCAAAGCATTAAAACAAATTTCAGAAGAAGCTGAAAATGTGCAAATTATATATCCTGTGCATTTAAATCCTAATGTTCAAAAACCAGTTTACGACTTGTTATCTGATAATCCGAATATTAATTTAGTTGATCCTTTGCCTTATGAAGCATTTGTGTGGCTGATGGATAAGTCAAAATTAATTATTACTGACAGTGGTGGTGTTCAAGAGGAGGCACCAAGTATAGGCAAACCAGTATTGGTAATGCGAGATACTACTGAACGTCCTGAAGCTGTTGAAGCCGGAACTGTAATTTTAGTTGGTACACATACTGAAAAAATTGTCAAAGAGGCTTTAGCTTTATTGCAAAACGAATCAAAATACAAAGAGATGAGTTTGTTACACAATCCTTATGGAAACGGTGATGCAAGTGCGAAAATTTTGAATTTTTTAAAGCAATTAAATGAGTAAATTGTTAAAAAATATCATCGGTCAAGGAAATCAAAAAAAGGTTATAATAGGTGTTTTTTGGTCATTTCTCGGTACAATAATTTCAAAAGGCTTTGTTTTTATAGCTCTTTTTTTAGTTGCAAGAAATTTACCTGTCGAAGAATATGGAAAATTAGGTTTGTTGCAATCCTATATTAATACTTTTACTTTTTTCAGTTTAGCCAGTTTTGGAATAACAGCTACAAAATATTTAGCTCTATATGTTGATTCAGACATTAAGATGGCAAGTGAAATTTATTCTTTAACGAGAGTTTCTGTGTTTATAATAGCATTTTTAATTCTTATTTTCTCTCTTTTTTTTAATTCAACAATTAGTAACGTAATTGTTGGAGATGTTTCTTTAGTCAATGAGGTCTTAATTTGCTCATTTACCGTATTTTTTTCATCTATGAATGGCCTTCAGGTTGGTGCATTAGCTGGTTTAGAGGATTTTAAAAGCATTTCTATTGTTAGCATAATTAATGGTTTAATTTCTTTGCCTTTGATACTAGTTGCATCAAATTATTATGGGGTAAAAGGAATAATATATGCAATTTTAGTTGTAAATTTTTTAATTTGGATTAGTTCAGCAATTCTTCTTCAAAAGAAATTAAATAAAAAACATGTTGTTTTTACATTTTCCAATTTCAAAAACCATCTTGATACATTATACCATTTTACCTTACCAAACTTTTTAAGTAGTATTATGATGACACCTGTGGTTTTAGTGTGTAATACAATACTCATTCAAAATAATAATAAAGGCTTATACGAAATGGGTATATATAATGTTACAATGAATTTTTCACAATTTGGAACAGTACTTATTCGAATCATTGGCCAGGTGGTTTATCCAATGGCAATTAAAAATTTCGGTAAAAAAAATAGAAAGTTTGATTTTTTCAATATAAATCAATCATATATAATAGGGGTTATTCTCTTTATCCCAATTATAATTTTACCAGATTTTTTCGCTTCAATTTATGGCGATAAATATGAAAAGAATAGTGTATACTTAACTCTAGTTTTTGTGTCGTTATCTATGATAATTGTGGCTCAAAGACAAGGAATAGCTCGTAATTTTGCCGCTGCAAATTATATGTGGTTTAGTGTTTTTGGCAATTTGTTGTGGGGTGTAAGCACAATAATTTTAAGTTATATGTTCGTCGACAAAGGAGCATACGGTAGGTCATTAGCCTTTTTTATTGGATACTTAGTTAATACTATCATTTTTATTCCTTTTTATATTAAGAGAAAATTAATTGATAAGGAATTAATTTTATCAAAAGGTCATGGATTATTAATTGTATCCTTTATTATTAGTTCTTTTGTTTTTTCATTGATAGATAATTTCTCAGTAAGAATTTTAATCTGCTTGGTTTTACTTACTTTACTCATGCTTACTTTTAAATTATGGTACAAAAAATATGTTTATGCTAAGTAAAATTTTAATTTCTCTTGATAGAAAATATCATTCGCTTCTTGAAAGGGCAAAACTCAGGGAAATATATAAAAATTCGAATATTAGTAAAAGTAGTAAAATTGCAAAAGCTTTTAAAGGAACTAACTTAAAAAATATTATTATTGAGGATTACGTTTATATTGGACCTAATGCTTTTTTTTCAAGTTTTGATAAAATAATAATAAAAAGGGGAACAATTATAGGGCCTAATGTAATTATTCATACAGCAAATCACAATTATGCTGATAATATTGAAGCTATACCCTATGATAGAAAATTAATAAAAAAGAGTGTTATAATAGAAGAAAATAATTGGATTGGAGATAGGGTTATAATTTTACCTGGCGTTACAATTGGAGAGGGCTGTATTATTGCAGCAGGTAGTGTTGTTACAAAAAGTTTTCAATCATTCTCTATAATAGGAGGCAATCCAGCTAAATTAATTAGGCAAAGACAAAATATTGAAGATTACATGGAAAACAAGAAATTAGATCATGTATATATGAAATTAAAAAAATGAAAAAGTACGATATTATAGTAAGAGGTGGTTATGGCTACAAAAATTTTGGAGATGACACCCTAATGTACACCATTTGTGAAAAATTAAGATCAAGTTCCAGAGAGGTATCTTTATTTTGTATAAAAGAAGATTATATTAATAAAATGTTGCCAGATATTAAAGTTGTTGATTATAGATTTTTAAATGCAGATTTTAAGTCAAACTTATTAGTTTATGGTGGTGGAACGCAGTTTTATCATTTTCAGAATAAGCAAATCAAAACTACTTTTTTTTCAGTTATATTAAAAAAACTTAAAAACACAGTAAAATTTGTCTTAGGATTAAATTTTTTTGAAAATAAATTTGAAATAGCAAAAAAGTCTGATTTTATTGCTATTGTGGGAGTTGGGGTTGGTCCCTTTATCGAAAATTCACCTATTGAACGTAAAACATCTAATTTATTTCGTTCTGCTTCATTCATTTCTGTGCGCGACAAATTTGCGTTCAATAAATCTATTGAGTGGGGTTGTAAGGATGTGCTTCTGACACCCGATTTGTGTTATTCTTTTGAATCAAAATTTCTAAATGAATACAAAAATAATGCAAAATCAGTTAAAACAATAGGAATAATAGTACGAGACTGGAATAATAATAATGGAGGGGGTGATTATTATAATAAAATTTTAAATGTCAACAAAACGCTAGAGGGGAATTATAAAATTAAATTTATTTCGTTTGATGCAAGGTCAGATGTATTTTGGTCAAATTTAAGTGAGGACCTTAATTTATTACAATGGAATCCTAATATTTACACTTTTGATTCATTTCTGAAAGAAATTTCAATTTGTGATATTTTTATAACAGCTCGATTTCATGGTGCAATTTTTTCAACTTTGTTAGAGAAACCCTTTATTTCAATTGAGATTGAGCAAAAATTAAGATTTGTCAGTGATTTATATTCGGAATGCTCACATTGTTGGAAAAGCGGTTTTGATGAATTAGAACTTTTAAATCACGTTTCAGATATAAATTCAAATTATGAGGATTATGTAGAAAAAACTACTATCATCACTAATAAATTTAAAAGTCAATCTGATCAAATGTTAAGCAAGTTAGTTGAATTTTGTAAATTAGAATCATATGAAAAGCCATAGAATTAATATTTTTTATACCGTTTTAATTGATAGAATGGGTAAAAATATTACGATTGGAGGTATTCAAAATTATCTCATCGGACTAAGTCATGTATG
>JBKCGI010000044.1:0-4478 GCA_046303515.1 Flavobacteriia bacterium
TTGCTCAGCCATCCAATGCATCCATAAATTCGCTCCATCTAACCAAGAATTTGTAATCATTTGTGCATGTGGTCCACCATAAACGTAAACCATCACTGGATATTTTTTATTTGGATCAAAATTACTTGGTTTAATCAAACGGGTATACAAGTCTGAACCATCTTTTCCTTTAATCACTTTGATTTCAGTTGTTCCAATCGCATAATCTTTCAATTTATTATCTGAAACTAAAAGTGTTTTTGTTTCTGCTCCATTTGCATCTAAAACCAATGATTTTGAAGGAATTGTATGACTTGAAAACTCATCGAAAATAAATTTAGCATCCGAAGAAATACAAATGGCATGAGTTCCTTCGTTTTTAGTCAATAAACGTTGTTTTCCTTTTAAATCAACAGCATAATACAAATTGTTGGTTGGATTTTCACCTGTTGCACAAAAAACGATTTCCTTTCCTTTATTTATAGCGCTAACGATTTCTTTGGTAACAAATTTATTTGCAGTCAATTGCTGGATTAATTTCCCATCAATATCATAGT
Organism: Flavobacteriia bacterium; assembly: GCA_046303515.1. GTDB lineage: Bacteria > Bacteroidota > Bacteroidia > Flavobacteriales_D > Crocinitomicaceae > M2408. Next base: position 537 of record JBKCGI010000044.1, read on the forward strand.
AATATAAGTTATTGAAACCATCTCTTTCACTAATCCAAACAAAGTTATTGGAAGCATCAGAAGGGAAAAAAGCTGGATGCTCTGGCTCAATCCATTTGTCATTTGTTTCTTCGAAAAGTGTTTTTACAAAATTTCCAGATTCCGCATTATACAAATTCAACCACATGTGATTTTGTCCGCGATTTACTTCTGCAATAAGAATAAATTTCTCATCTGGCGTCCAACAAACATTTGTTAAATAGCCGTCAGTTGAACTTTTTGGTGTAATAAAAGAGGTGTATTTTGTTTTGAAATTGAAAATCCCTATACGAGGTTTTTCAGACAATTGACCCGCCATTGGATATTTAATTGACTTCAATTTCCCCGGTGTTTCATTGATATCCAACAAAGGATAATCAGCTACATCACCTTCATCTTTTTGCGCAAAAGCTAAATAATTTCCGTTTGGCGACCAGAAAATACCACCCGTAATTCCGAATTCACTTCTTGCATACGTTTGTCCTGAAACAATTTCTGCATTTGGATTATTTGTTACAATAATAGTTTTACCATCACTCGTTCTAACTTGTAAATTATTTGCAATGGTATACGCTAACTTTTCTGTGGTATTGTGATAAGTTTGGTTGGCTGCTTCCTCATTTACTTCCAAAATCAAACGACCTTTCTTTTCTTTGGTATCGTAACTATAGAATTTTGTTCCATCATTTACCAAAAACACATATTGATCTTTCCATTCAAATCCAGAGAACCAATTTAATTTTGAACCCAAAGCAGCATTTAACTCGTCAATGGTCATAAATTTTTCTGCTTTCTCACTTTTTAAATTTCCTTTTTTCAAGGTGGTAAAGGCCTCCAAATAAGTATATTCATTTGTGTTTGGAATCCATTGAAAAAATGGCATTTTATCAGCACCAAAAGCTCTGTATTGTTGCGTAACAGATTCTTTCAATGTCAATTGTTTTTTTTGTGCAAAAGTGATTACACTTAAACCAATAAACAAGGTGGTAATTATTCTTTTCATGTGTTTAATATTAATTGCGTTTAATTAATTCATTAAAAAATTGCTCAACAGGTTTTCCTGCTTCAAAGCAAGCTAAAATTGTTTTATCTAAATCTTTACTTAAAATCTCTTCTGGGGGAAATTCAGCATAAAAGTACCATTGCTTGTTGAAAATTAGTGGTTCATTTTCTGCGGCTTCTCTCAATTCCTTAGGGATAATTTTGTTCTTTTCACCCAAAATCTCACCAAAAACAGAAGTAAAACTTGGGGCTGAATATAATTTTTTGAATTCTTCTGATTTGGCAGCAATTCCTTCTCTTACGATTAACAAATCTTCTTTATCAATTTCGTAAACTCCTCCATAAACACGCATATATTCTGGACCTAATTCAAAATAAACGCCATTTACAGCTTTACTTTTTTTCCCATTTGGCGCCACAACAGCCGAAACCATCATTTTGTATGGAGATTTATCTTTGGAAAATCGAATATCTTTATTTATTCTAAAAATACAATCTTTTGCCTCAATATCTTTGAATGCTGGGTCTGTTTTGGCAACTTCCTGAATCAAGTACGTAACAAAATCACTAAAAGGCTTTTTAACGAAATTTTCATAGCGTTTTCTATTCACATCAAACCAATCTTTGTTGTTGTTTGGTGCTAACTCGATGAAAAAATCTAAAAACTCTTGTGTAAAAAATGACATAGTTCCATTTTGAGTCGATAAAAGTAGGACAAAATCCTATTAATTCAAAACAAAAGGAGATAAACGGTTGATAACTTGTATAAAAGACTAATAACTTGAGGTGAAATTAGTGAATTACTCAGCTGTACAAGCAAACATTTTCTCACAAGATGTCCCAATCATATCGTTCAAAATCAATTGAGAAGCTAGAACCAATTGGGTATAGTTTTGAGAAGAATTTCCAAATGCTCCTGCTTCGGTTTTCCACATTTGTGTTATCAAATCTTGTCCACCAGCAGTTGGATTTATTTTGTTCACCACTGCTTTCACATTTCCTGCTCCAGCGTGATACACATGCATTACAAAAAGGCGAAACCACAAATCATTTTCGTTATAGCTTATTCCTTTAGCGTCCAAAATTCTTTTTGCAGATGGAATACAAATTTTCTTAATCAATGAAGAAGCTGCAAAAGCAGAACGGTTAAAATCTTTTCTTTCGTCAATCGTTTTTGAAACTTTAAGTCCATACATTCTTGCTACACCAGGCATCAATTGAAATGCGCCATATGCACCAACGTTTGATTTCATTAGTTGTCCTGGACTTTCAATTAATAAAATTGCTTGCGCATACCAAGGATCTACTCCATATCTTTCAAAAGCCAAAATTCCTTTTGTAATACTTGGGTAAACCGCATCAAATTTGTAAAAGTGATTTTTTCCAGAAGTACACATTATTTTTTCAGACAAATCAAAGTTGTTCGCTATTTTTAAGCTGTCCTTGATTCTATTTCGTTCAATTTCAGATTTTGCATTCCACTGTTTCGTATGAATTTTCATTAAGGCAAAACGATTCGAAGCAATATTCAACAAACTAGAATCTGGATGCATTTTCATAACCTTTTTCCAAAAAAGAGGCTGATTTAAATTAGACCATTTTTCGTCGTAAATCGCTTGTGGACTCATTAAAATACCTGATTTTTCAGGATGTTTTACTTCAACCATTTCGTGATCCCAATTGGAAGCAGGAATTTCATCATATATCGGAGCGAAAAAAACGCAAAAAATGAGCGACTTCATAAAGAATTTTTGTTTTTAATTTTATACCTCTAGCAAAGGTTTTAGCAAATTTACGGGAATAATTTGAAAAGTTACATCTTTTTAACTAAAAAATATGTTAAGAATGATTAAAAATGTGCTGTTTTTAGGTTTTTGTCACGAAGTCACTAAGACTCTAAGCCTCTCTTCTTTGAAAATCAATAGCTTCTAACTCACACTTCATTTCGGCAAGCTCAATACATCGCGACTTCGCTCAGTGTCCGTTACTAATAACTCATAACTAAAGAAACCTTTTCGCAAATTCCCACATCACAACACCAGCACAAACTGAAACATTCATACTGTGTTTGGTTCCAAATTGTGGAATTTCAATTACATAATCACTTTTATCAATTGCTTCTTGATTGACACCATCTACTTCGTTCCCAAAAATCAAGGCAATTTTTTGATTCGGAATTTGATCGATTTCATGCAATAAAACTGTTTTTTCACTTTGTTCAATGGAAGCTACAAGAACATTCTGTTGTTTCAATTCTTCAATCAACTCAATGATATTCGTGCGATGTTCCCAATCTATTGATTCGGTTGCACCCAGAGCAGTTTTGTGAATTTCCTTGTGCGGTGGTTCGGCTGTAATTCCACACAAATATATTTTTTCAACATTGAATGCATCAGCTGTTCTAAAAAATGAACCCACATTATTTAAACTTCTAATATCGTCTAAAATAACGATTATAGGGAATTTCTTTTGCTGTTTAAATTCTTCCTCAGTAACGCGATTGAGTTCCCACAATTTGAGTTTTTTGTTCATGTTGTTGATAATATTCGAGTGAAATTTAGTACAAACTTAATCTTTGTAATTAATTTTACACAACAAATTTTATTAAATCTCCAGATTTTGTCCAAAGAAAAAGTTGAAAAAGCCGTTGCGGAAACCCCGCTAATGAAACAATACAATCAGATTAAAGCCAAACATCCACAAGCTTTATTGCTTTTTCGTGTTGGGGATTTTTACGAAACTTTTGGAGAAGATGCAATCAAAGCTTCCAAAACACTTGGGATCGTTTTAACAAAAAGACGTAATGGAGACGGACATATCGAATTGGCAGGATTTCCGCACCACTCGATGGAGAATTATTTACCTAAATTGGTTCGTGCGGGATATCGTGTGGCGGTTTGCGACCAATTGGAAGATCCAAAA